>DASUOS010000320.1:0-8398 GCA_036276515.1 Anaerolineales bacterium
TACAATGCAAGGCTTTCCTCGAGGAGAGGTATGCCGCCGCTCACATTTCCTTGAAGACAATGAGTGACGCCCAGGGCTGACAGACTGAACGCTTCCGCTTGTTTATCCATGATAAGCCGAGCGATTTGCAGGCTTCCCTCAGCCGCCCGGATTGCCTCCGGGAAATTGCCTTGTCTTCCAAAACTATTCGAGTACACAGCTAAAGCTTGAGAATGCAAAGCGTCACCAGTATGGTATTGCTCCAAAAGCATATGCAGCCAGGATGCCAACTCTAGATCATAGCCGCGTGCGCCCCAGAATCGCCACAGAAGGCAGATCTGCAAACCGGCCCGCACATCGGTGGCCAGCGCCCATTCCACCGCAATGCGGAAGTTATCGATTTCCTCGTCCAGCTTATTGAGCCAGAAGAGCTGGTTGGACCGGTACAGCTCCGGTTCTGCCTGCCGCGCCAGATTCACAAAAAAGGCCAGATGTTTATCACGGACCGATTCACCGTCTTTTCCATCCAGCAGCTTCTCGCGCGCATACTGGCGGACGGTCTCCAGCATGCGGTAACGGGTTTCCCCACTTTGGGAATGCTCAACGACAACAACCAGCGATTTATTGACGAGCTGCGTTAGAAGGTCCAATATGTCAAACGCTTCGATGCCATCCCCTGCGCAGACTTCCTCGGCTGCTTCGAGCGTCCAGCCGCCGGCAAAGACGGCAAGCCGGCACAGCAGGAGAGACTCGTTTTCAGTCAGGAGACTGTAACTCCAATCGATCAGAGCCCGCAGGGTTTGCTGTCGTGGCAAAGCGGTCCGCGCCCCGCCGGTCAGCAGGCGAAAGCGATCGTCCAACCGCTTCGAGATTTGTTCAACGGAAAGCATCCTGACGCGCGCTGCTGCCAGTTCTATTGCTAACGGAATGCCGTCGAGGCGGTAACAGATCTGGGCGATGAACGGTGCATTGTCTTTGTCTACCACAAAGTGCGGTGAGACAAGCAGAGCACGGTCGATGAAGAGACGTACTGCTTCATATTGGGAAAGTTGCTCCAGGGCAGGTGGATGCTTGGGATCAGGCAACGTTAGGGAGGGGACATGATACGAAACTTCCCCTTTGACGCCAAGTGCCTCCCGGCTCGAAGCCAGGATCTTTAGAGTAGGCGCGGCCCTCAGGAGAGTATTTGCCACCTGGGCACTGGCAGAGATGAGATGCTCGCAGTTATCCAGGAGGATTAATGTTTTCTTCTCATGCAGATACTCCTGCAGGATCTCAAGCGGCAGCCTGCCCGGCTGCTCCCGGATGCCAATCGCCGAAAGGATCGCTTGCGGGATCAGATCGGAATCCGTCAGGGGTGCCAGCTCCACGAACCAGACACCGTGATCGAATTTTTCCAGCAGGTCGGCCGCGACCTGGAGGGAGAGGCGTGTCTTGCCCGTACCGCCCGAGCCGGTCAGCGTGACAAGCCGGTGTGACTCCAGTTCCTGCCTGACTGCGGCGATCTCATTTTCGCGCCCGATAAAGGAGGTGAGATGGACAGGAAGATTATTAGGATACAAGTCGAGGGTCTTGAGAGGTGGAAAGACCGCCGGAAGCCCTGCCAGGTTCAGCTGGTAGAGATGCTCCGGACGCATGAGATCCTTGAGACGTTTCTCGCCCAGATCCACCAGCTCTGCATGGGCGGGAAGCACATCTCGCACAAGCTCGCGTGTGACAGTGGAAAGCAAGACCTGTCCGCCATGTCCCGCCGACATGATTCGCTGGCAGGAGGCCAGCGTGCCGTATCCCGAATATTGGTTTTCTTCGTTGAGTTGTGCCGTTCCGGTGTGGATCCCCATTCGTACCCGGATCGGCGCCGGGGACCACGCCTCGTTATATAGGTATTTTTGCGCTTCGATCGCTGCACTGACCGCGTCGACGGCGGAGGAGAACGCCGCACAAAAGGCATCTCCGACGATTTGGAATACATATCCATTGTGCGCTTCGACAGATCGATGCAAAATTCCATGGTGCCGCGCCAGCAGGTCCGGCATCGCCTCAGGATACTGCTGGGCTAGTTTGGTGCTGCCTTCGATGTCGGTAAAAAGGAAGGTGACCGTACCGGTCGGTAAATTATGCACTTCAACACCCATTTCTTTATCTACCGGGGAAGAATATACAGAGGATCAACGTAGGATTCAGGCGTGAAATTCTTTTGCTTGACTGCTTTTTTATCCCAAAGCATACTCGACCGCCCGTTTTGTATCCATGGCCTGTCCTTCAGACCAGTGAGTTGAAAGTGTAGACTCATCGAGTTTTGAGCGGAGTAAATTTAAACTACGTTTGTAATCTTCTGTCTGGAAAGGAAACAACGCAGCGCCGCTCGCTTGACGGATTGCTTCGGCCGCTCCCATTAATCGAGCAGCATGCTGATACTGTTGACATACCATAGCAACATCGGCCAATTGCTCGAGCCCCTGCGCGATGTAGCGTTTATTACCCCAATCCCAATAGATGGTCAATGCTTCTCTATAGTAAGAAGATGCCTGCTGGTAATTTCCCTGACCCAGTGACGCTTTTCCCAGGTCTCCCAGCAAGAATGTGATTCCGCCGGATAATTTCAGTTCCCGATATAAATCCAGACTCTCCCTCATGGCAGTCGTTGCTTGAGAGTAATCACCCCGAGCCATAGCCGCCCTGCCAAGCTGCCAGAGAGCAAACCCAATTTCATTTCCGTCTCGAGCTTTCTGAGCCAGTGCCAGGCTTTCCTGCAGGGGGCCCATCGCTTTCTCGTGGTCTCCCTGGAATATCAGCGACAGACCTATCCAGGTAAGAGCTTCACAGATGCCCCAGCGATTTTCAATCTCACGAAAAAGCTGCAAGCTTTCTTCGACTAACGATATTGCCTGAGCATAATCAGCCTGATACATAGCCCAGGCTCCCTTGCCCAGAAGCGCGAGCGCTACACTCTCCCTACCGACAGGGCCGAGTGACTGCCCGAGCGCTAGACCTTCGTTAGCATACATTTCATCGAAAAAACGCACCCAGGCAAGTCTGGCAAGCGCATTTGCGCGACTTACCCGATCGGTGGAACTTTGGCTTGCTTCCAGCGTTTTTTCCAGCCATTGACCCTCTTCACGATTACTCCGTAGATACCAGAACCACCACAAGCTGCTTGCCAGCTGCAATCCTGTCTCGGCGCGTTCCGTGTCGCCGTTCAAGGACCATTCAAGTGCAGCGCGAAAGTTATCGATATCTGCATCCAATCGATCAAACCATAATCGTTGTTCTGCACCCTGTACTTCGGGTTCTGCGCGCGCAGCAAAGGCGAGGTAGTAAGCAAGATGTCGATCACGAATCGAATCCACCTCACCTGACTCGGATAACTTCTCGCGCCCATACTGGCGGATGGTTTCGAGTAAGTAATAGCGTGGCTCATCGCCGTGTTCTAGATCGACGGCGACAAGTGATTTATCCACCAGATGAGTTAACAAGTCGAGTATGTCTGCATCGTCGGCGACAAACTCTGCTGCTTCCAGCGTCCACCCGCCCATAAAGACTGAAAGTCGTCGTAACAATATGCGTCCTTGCTCGGAGAGCAGGTTGTAGCTCCAATCGATCAAGGCGCGCAGGGTTTGCTGACGCGGCAGGGCGGTCCGGCTTCCACCCGTGAGCAGACGAAATGCATCGTCGAGGCGGGAAGCGATCTGCTCTACTTTGAGCATCTTTACACGCGAGGCGGCGAGCTCAATCGCCAGGGCAATACCGTCGAGGCGTTTGCATATTTGAGCGACAGAAGATGCATTCGCTTCGGTTAATTCGAATTCCGGCAGATTGGCAGTGGCCCGTTCCATGAACAACCTGACAGCCTCTGATCCTTCAATAGCATCCCGTCCGGTTTTGGGGTCAGGCAAGGAAAGCGAAGGGACACGATAGGTATTCTCTCCATCGATTCCCAGGGCTTCGCGACTGCTAGCCAGGATCCGCAGTTCGGGGCAGGTATGCAAGAGCGACTCACATAGCTGTGCGCAGGTATCGATGAGGTGTTCACAGTTGTCCACTACCAGCAGGAGTTTTTTCGAGTACAGATACTCGGTCAACACATTTATCGGCGGTCTAAGGCCCTGCAAAGTAATATCCAGTGCAGCACAGACTGTCCCTGTTACCCCTTCAGGATCTGTAAGCGGCGCGAGCTCCACGAGCCAGACCCCATGTGGATAATCTTCCAGTAATCTGGATGCAGCCTGGATGGAGAGCCGCGTCTTACCAACTCCGCCAGAGCCGGTCAGCGTGACAAGACGATTCTTTTCCAGCCGCTGTTTGATCTCTTCTACTTCCTGTTCACGCCCGATAAAACGGGTGAGCTGTACAGGCAGGTTGTTTGGGATCTCGCTGAGGGATTGTAGAGGCGGAAAATCCTGTTGCAGATCCGGTGAGACCACTTGCCAGAGATGTTCTAGAGCGGGTAATCCCTTTAGCCGGTGTTCCCTCAAGTTGCGAAGTGCAATCCCTTTTGGCATCTCATCCTGCAGCAATTCGGCGCTGCTGTTGGATAACAGAACCTGTCCGCCCCAGGCAACGGACATAACGCGCTGGACCTTTGCCAGTGTCAAATACCCGTGATAAGCATCCCCGTCCCATTCTGCCGAGCCGGTATGCAGTCCCATACGAACCCGGATGAGCGTGTCACCCCAGTTTTCACTTTGTAGTCTGCGTTGCGCATCTACTGCCGCGTTTAGGCCATCACCGACGGTGTAAAAGGCTGCACAAAAAGCATCCCCGATGATCTGAAAAACAAAGCCGTTGTAGGTGTGGATGGATTGGCGCAGGATCTCATGGTGCCGCGCCAGCAGGTCTGGCATCGCCTCGGGATGCTGCTGGGCGAGTTTCGTGCTGCCTTCGATATCGGTAAAAAGGAAGGTGACGGTGCCAGTAGGTAATACCTGCCCGGCAGATACGCTTGAAACGTCTTCCATGGAACGAGTATACAGTGTGCGCCCATTGGATTCAAGCACGAAACCTTTCAGCTTGTCTTTTCGTCCTAAAGCTTATACAATGAAATCAGTCAATGCAACGGAGGCATGTATGCGACAGGACCGGTTTTTGACAGGTATTTTGATCGGGATCGGTGTTTTGGTGATCGCCGCACTGGCGGTATTTTTTATTCGCAGGGACGGCCAGTCCTATGTATCGGACGATACACCGGAGGGCGTGGTCCACAATTATGTGGTCTCGATTCTCAACAAGGATTATGAGAAGGCCTACGGCTATCTCGCCGATCTCGATAACAAGCCTACGTTCGATGAGTTCCGCAATGCGTTTGTGACCGGAATGCTTACCCCTGATAACTCCGCCGTGGACGTTGGCCAGGCCGATATCACCGGGGATGATGCCTTTGTGGAAGTGGCTATGATCTACAATCCCAGTGACCCGTTCTCGACGGGTTACCGCGACGTACAGAACGCCATTCTTGTCAGGCAGGGCGGCGCGTGGAAGCTTTCGTCTATGCCTACCTATTATCTTTGGGACTACAACTGGTACGTCGAACCACCGCAATGACACTACCGAGGAACACCTCATGAAATCCATTCGCCGTCTTTATTTTTATCTGGTTGCCTTCATCAGCATTGAGGTCGTGCTGTGGGGATTGATCGGTCTGCTGCGCTCGATGGTGGACGATGTCGTTTCGGGTGGGGCAGATGCGCTGGCCCAGGCCCTGGCCTTGATCCTGGTCGGCGTGCCGATTTTCCTGGTCCACTGGCTATGGGCCCAGCGCGCCGCTGCCCAGGATGAAGAAGAACAAAACGCCAGCCTTCGTGCTATTTTCCTACACGCAATCCTGTTGGCCACACTCATTCCGGTGGCGCAGAACATTCTGTCGTTTATTGACCGTTCCCTGGTCCAGGCCACCGGGCTGGAAGTGGGACGCGCCTTTCGCGCCTTCAGCGAGCAGACCCTGGCCGACAACCTGATCGCGATCGGGATGAACGGGATCGTCGCTGCCTATTTCTGGACAGTTCTGCGCAGTGACTGGCTGAAATTGACCGATACCGAAAATTATGCCGACATCCGCAGGCTGTACCGCTATATCTGGATGCTGTATGGCCTGCTGTTGACCGTGTTCGGCGCCCAGCAGATCCTGCGTTTCCTGTTTTACGTTCCGAGCGATGTGCTGGGACCCATGGGACGCGAGGTCGCGATCAATGGGCTGGCCCTGCTCGTGGCCGGGACCCCGATCTGGATATACTCGTGGCGGCTCATCCAGGACTCCCTGGCCGATCGCGCTGAAATGGGCTCGGCCCTGCGCCTTGGCATTCTCTACCTGCTTTCCCTGGGTGGGGTCATCACCGTTATCACAACAGCCTGGATGGTGACCCACACCATCCTGAACGCCGTACTCGGCCAGGAAACGACCTTCAACGAATTTATCCAGAACATCGGCGGGCCGATCTCCATTGGCCTGCCTTTGGGTATTATCTGGGCCTATTACGGAACCTGGCTCAATCGCCACATCGAAGCGGTTGGCGACAGAATCCGTCAATCCAGTCTGCGGCGCCTGTATAACTACATTCTGGCCTTTATCGGGTTGGTCGTCGCTTTTGTGGGTGTGGCAACTCTACTTGCGTTCCTGATCGACATGCTGACCGGGTTCGGCATTACGTTTACAGAGACCATGCGCGATAGCCTGGCATCCTCCATTTCGTCGTTGATCGTCGGTTTACCGCTCTGGCTGGTGATGTGGCGGCCCATGCAAACAGAAGCACTGGCTTCCGGAGAGATGGGAGATCACGCCCGACGGTCGGTCCTGCGCAAGACCTATCTGTATCTGGCATTGTTCGCTTCGGTCATCGGCGGGATGGCAACCGCCGTAGCCCTGGTCTATAACCTGCTGCGAGCCGCGCTGACGGGCGATGGCGGAAGTGATTTTATCAACAACATACTTAACCTTACACAGCTGCTCTTCCTGTTCGGCGTCGTGCTGATGTACCACTTGAATGTCCTGCGCACGGACGGTGCATTCACGGCCGGTTCGCTGGCAGAGAAACAAAACGAATACTCTGTATTGGTGATCGATACGGGCGATGGATTTGTCGATTCGCTGCGGACCGCGTTGACGAAGTTCGCTCCCCATGCACCGGTCACGGTCACCTCTCCATCGGCGCGGCCCGAGGGCAATTTCAATGCCCTTGTCCTGCGTGGCAGCCTGGCCGTCGACGCGCCGGAATGGATCCGCTCATTTGGCGGGGACCGGATCGTCGTCCAGGACGAAGCGAAGGATATCGTCTGGAGTGATGACGCAGCCCAGGCAGCCCAGTCTGTACAGAGGCTGGCCGAGGGCGAGCAGATCCAACGGCAGAGATCGGGCCGCTCGCCATGGACGGTCGTGGTCTATGTCTTCGCCGCGCTGTTCGCCATCCAGTTGATCTTCATGCTGATGGCCTTTGGCATCTCACTCATTGCTGGATAAGAGTATGGAGTCCAGGAGCTTGCTCCTACAAGCTGCAACGGCATACCATATTCTGATGTAAAATAGAAAATCATTTGTGACTCATAGACAATCATTTGCGATTCGAGGAGACGCGCCATGAAAGTAACTGTCCTTCAAGAGAATCTTGCCCGCGGTCTTGGCACGGTTTCAAAGGCTGTTTCGCCGCGCAGCACACTGCCTGTGCTCGCCAATATATTGATCGCGACAGACGAGGGCCGGTTGCGCCTGTCTGCCACCAATCTGGAGATGGGCATTACCTGCTGGATCACTGCCCGCGTCGACGAGGAAGGCTCGACGACGGTTCCCGCCCGGACCTTCGCCGACCTGGTCGGCACCCTGCCGGGGGACCAGGTGCTGCTGAAGCTCGATCCGTCCACGCAGACGCTGAACGTACGCGGCGGCACTTCCACCAACGATATCAAGTGCATCGACTCGCAGGAGTTCCCGCCCATGCCCGTGCCCGACTTCGAAGGGGCAGTGCAGATCAATGTCGGCGACTTCCGCGAAATGATCCATCAGGTGGCCTTTGCCGCCTCCTCAGATGAGGCCCGCCCCGTGCTCATGGGCGTACTCGTCCAGGTGGATAAGGACAAGCTGACCATGGCCGCCGCCGACGGGTTCCGGCTCTCGGTCCGCAAGGCGGTTCTGTCCACACCCGCACCTAATCCGGTTTCGGCGATCGTCCCGGCCCAGGCCTTGAAGGAGCTGGCACGCGTGGCCGGTGAGGGAGAGGAGCCGATCTACATGGTCCTGCCCAAGGGACGCGGCCAGGTCGTCTTCCGCGTCAAGGATGTGGAGGTGGTCTCGCAGCTGATCGACGGGACCTTCCCCGACTACCAGCAGATCATCCCGCGCTCGTACAAATCACGGACCCTGGTCTCGACCTCCTCCCTGCTCAAAGCCTGCAAACAGGCCGAGATCTTTGCCCGCGAGGGCTCGAACGTGGCC
>DASUOS010000321.1:0-2855 GCA_036276515.1 Anaerolineales bacterium
CGACCTGGCTCCGGCCGATGGAAAGTTATATTCCCTGCGCGATGTCACCGGGACGGTCCAGTCCATCCCGTTGATCGCCTCCTCCATCATGTGCAAGAAGCTGGCCGCCGGCGCCCAGGCGATCGTGCTGGATGTCAAGACGGGCCTGGGCGCTTTCATGGAAACCCTCGACGAAGCCCGTGAGCTGGCCGACATGATGGTGGACATCGGCAGGCTGGCCGGGCGTGAAGTGGTTGCCCTGCTCTCCGATATGAATCAGCCCCTGGGAAATGCGGTCGGGAACGCGCTGGAGGTGATGGAAGCGATCGACATGCTCAAGGGCCGCGGGCCGGAGGACTTCGCCGAGCACTGCCTGCACGTCAGCGCCCATATGCTGGTCCTGGGCAAGCGCGCCGCCGGTCTGAGTGAAGCTCGGGCGATGGCCGAAACGTCGATTGGCGATGGGAGCGCGCTCGAGAAGCTGCGTATCCTGGTCCAGGCCCAGGGAGGCGATGTCTCGTATATCGATGACCCGTCCAAATTCCCGAAGGCAGAGTTTGTGGAGGTCGTACCCTCCCCGCAGAGCGGCTACCTGTCCGAGGTCCAGGCCCGGACCGTGGGCGAGGCGGCGGTCACACTGGGAGCCGGGCGGGCGAAAAAGTCCGATCCCATCGACCATGCTGTCGGTTTCGTCATCCATCACAAGGTCGGCGACAAACTGGAAGCCGGTGAGCCGCTCTTTACCATCCACGCCGGCCGGGAAGACAAACTGGTTGAAGCACGCGAAGCAGTCCTTGCCGCCCATCGATTCAGCGCTGAGCCGGTCCAAAAACTGCCGCTGTTTTACAACTGATTAACGATTTTATGAAAATTCACCTCGATACTTGCAATATTCAATGGAATAGTGCATACTTGCCATAGGAGTATAACGATTCATGGCTAAAGTTTCCTTGCGTGCGTACAACCGGGATATCGAGACGATGATCGACCGCGGGCAGCTGGATGAGGCCATCGCACATTGTCGTCATATCCTGAAAACATATCCCAAACATCTTGAAACCTACCGCCTGCTGGGGAAGGCCTACCTGGAATACAAGCGCTACGGCGATGCAGCCGATATTTTTTCGCGCATCCTGGTCTCGGCGCCGAACGATTTCGTGGCCCAGGTGGGCATGAGCATCATCCGGGATGAGGAAAACCGTCTCGACGATGCCATCTGGCACATGGAACGCGCCTTCGAGACCCAGCCCTCCAACCCGGCCATCCAGGCTGAGCTGCAGAGGCTGTATGCCCGCCGCGATGGTGTCCGGCCGCCGCGCATCCGCATGACGCGCGGCGCGCTGGCGAATATGTACGTGCAGGGCGAGCTGTACCCGCAGGCGATCTCCGAGATCAAGAGCGTGCTCAACGAGGATGCCAACCGGGCCGATATGCAGGCCCTGCTGGCGCGTGCCTGTTACAGGAGCGGGTTGAAGAACGAAGCCGCCGATGTGGCCTCGGCGCTGTTGAAGCGCTATCCCTATTCCTATGATGGCAACCGGGTGATGGTCGAGATGCTGGGAGCGGAGCATCCCGAAAGCACGCAGTTGTATCGCCAGCGTGTCTACGAGCTCGACCCGTATGCGGCGCATGTCACCGGGAGCATATTCCAGTCCGATGAAGTCTCCGATGCGGCGGTCAATATCGAGCGCCTGGAGTGGAACGGCCAGCCGGTCTCGATGCAGCCCGATTGGAGCGAGTCGCAGGCCATCGGTCTGGAAGCTGGCTCCCAGGGAGAACAGCAGCCGGACTGGCTTAACCGGCCGGCGGACGAAACCTCCCGCATGGAGGATTTCCCTTCGGCTCCTTCCCAGCCGACGCCCGCGCCCATTTTCGAGACGACGGCCCCCTTTGACTCTTCTCCCGCCCAGCCGGCAGACGATCTCCCCGATTTTCTCCGGGAAGCGGGCTGGGGCAAGTCCACGGGAACAGTCGATGAAAGCCAGCCTGCCTTTACCGCGGAGGATGCCCAGCCGTCCGATGCCCTCGAACAGGCCGACCTGCCCGATTGGATCAAGGCCATGAAACCGGCCGAAACGGAACCTGCCCCCCGGCAGGACGACGAGGAACTGCCGGATTGGATCGCAAATATCGGCGCCGGCGCCCTGGCTTCCCAGGCCGACGAGCCCGCCTGGACGAAACCCGCCGAACAAGCTTCCGAGGAGCCGGCAGCTCCCGCAGGCGAACTGCCCGACTGGATGAGCCAGCCTCCGGGCGAGACTCAGGCGGAACCCGCTGCGGAACCGACCGCGGACCTGGACTGGCTGAATACCCTGGGCGATACCCAGCCTACCGCGCCTGTCGCCCGAAGCGGTGATCTCGACTGGATCAAAAACCTGGGTCAGACCGATGAAGTGTCTGCCGCCGAACCGGATGACCTGGATTGGATGAAAGACCTGGGTACGTCCGAGACGGAGCCCTCCGCCGCCTTGTCCGATGAACCCGACTGGCTGAAAGGCATCGGTGAGCCTGAGCCCGGCCCACATGCAGAGAAAGACCAGCCTGACTGGCTCAAGCAGCTTTCAGGTGAACCGCAGGCTGACCTGCCTCCGGCCGCAGTAGAAGAAACTCCCGATTGGCTACGCCAGGACACCGAATCCACAGCCGCCGCTCCTACTTCCACCGATCTCGACTTCCTCAACCAGCTGACCGAGGAGCCCATTCTGAATACCCCCGCTGACCCTGCCGCGTCAACTATGGATGCAGACAAGCTGGGTGTCAGCGAACAGGAACGGGATGACTCCTTCGCCTGGCTGGAAAGCCTGGCCGCGAAGCAGGGCGCCACAGAGGGCCTGCTGACCCGGCCGGAAGAGCGCCTCGAAGAGGAGCCTGAGTGG
>DASUOS010000322.1:0-3673 GCA_036276515.1 Anaerolineales bacterium
GCGGCTTCGGCCAGGATGATGCCGGCCAGGATCATTCCCTGGCCGCCCTCGCCTGCCAGGCGGATCTCGGTTCGCTTGTCCATCAGTTGCCTCCGTAGTTGCGCGGCGTGATGGCTTCGGTTTGGATCCGATTCACGAGGGTGTCATAGACCTTCGTATATTCCGGGCGGCTCTTGGTATGCAGCACCCCGCGCACAATTTTCGAATTGGCTTCCCGCTCATCGTCCGTTAGCCTGTCAAATGCCGTCCTGGAAATGCTGTTATCTTTGAGCGACCGCATCATATCGGCGGCCGTGCCCAGTTTATTGATCCGGCCGAACGTGGTGTGGCAGTAACTGACGGCTTCCACCAGGCTGAAGCCTTCGTTCGAGATGGCCTGCGCCAGGTATTTATCCAGCTCAAGGGCGTGATAAACGGTGCTGCGGGCAACGTAGGTCGCGCCGGCTGCGGCGGCCAGGTCACAGATCGGGAAGGGCGGCTCGACGTTCCCGTAGGGTGCGGTCGTCGCCCGCATATCGAGCGGGGTCGTTGGGCTGTACTGTCCGCCGGTCATACCGTAGATGGAATTGTTCACCACCAGGGCTGTGATGCCGATATTGCGCCGCGCAGCATGGATGAAATGATTGCCGCCGATCGCCAGCGCATCGCCGTCGCCCATGATGGCGATGACCTTCATGTCCGGCCGGGCGATCTTCAGGCCGGTGGCAAAGGCCAGGGCCCGGCCGTGGGTGGTGTGCAGGGTGTTGTAGTCCATGTAGACCGGCATGCGCGCCGTGCAGCCGATCCCCGCCACCAGCGCCACCTGGTCGTTCTCGAGCCCCAGGCTCTCGATGGCCCGGATCAGCGATCCCATCACCACGCCAATGCCGCATCCCGAGCACCAGATCGTCGGGAAGCGCTTGTTCCTGCGCAGGTTCTGCAGGGTTGCGCTCGCTTCGAACCAGTCCTCGCGGGGGAGCTGACCCTCGTCCGCTTCCAAATCGTGAGCAGAAAGAATATGTTCCGACATTCCTACGCCTCCACCGCCGATACAACCATATCGGGGGTTACCATTTCACCGTTGGCGCGATTGACGCGCACCACCTTTTTCCGCCCGGCCACCCGCTCGACCTCCAGGGCCAGCTGGCCTAGATTCATCTCCGGCACGATGATCCGCTCCACCGAGCCGGCCAGTTCCTCCACGGCCGCCTCGGGGAAGGGCCAGAGGGTCTGAGCCGTGAACAGGCTGACCTTCTCTCCTTGTGCCCGCAGCTGTTTCATCGCATGGCGGGCCGTTCGTGCCGAGGCCCCATAACTCAGGATCGCCGTGCGCGCCCCCGGCTGGTAATCCGTTTGATACAGAAGGATATCGTCGGCGTGGTTCTGGAACTTGTTGTTGACCCGCTCCAGCCACGGCTCGATCTCGTCCAGGCGCTGGGTGGGGAACCCGACCTCGTCGTGGAAGAGCCCGGTGATATGGTAGCGATAGCCCTGGCCGAAACTGGCCATCGGCGGCACGTGGCCGGGACCGTTGCGAAAGGCTTTGTAGGCCGCGGGAGAATCGGTCACGACGCGCTCCACCTTTTCCACGGTCGTGAAGTCTGGGAGCTCGACTGGCTCGCGCATGTGACCGATGATCTCATCGGTCAGCAGGATGACCGGAGTGCGGTATTTCTCCGCCAGGTTGAAAGCCTTGATCGCCAGCTCGAAAGACTGCGCCACCGAGATGGGACTGAGCACGATGATCGGGTGATCGCCGTGCGTCCCCCAGCGGGCCTGCATCACATCTCCCTGGGAGGCGGCGGTGGGCTGTCCGGTGGAGGGTCCGAGCCGCTGGACGTTCACGATCACACAGGGAATCTCGGCCATCGCTGCGTAGCCGATGTTTTCCTGCATCAGCGAGAAACCGGGCCCGCTGGTGGCGGTCATGGACTTGAGCCCGCCCACCGACCCGCCAATGATCGCCGCCATGCTGGCGATCTCATCCTCCATCTGGATGAACTTGCCGCCCACCTTGGGCAGCTCGCGGGCCATCACTTCCGCCACTTCGGTGGAGGGGGTGATCGGATAGCCCGCATAGAAACGGCAGCCGGCGGCGAGCGCGCCCATCGCGATCGCCTCGTTGCCCTGCATCAGTCGAATGGTCAAAATAGCCTCCGTGAAATCAATCGATCTTTTTAACACTGATCGCCAGGTCGGGGCAGTGGGTATCGCAGAAATGGCAGGCAGTGCATTTCTCTGGTGCAACCACGACCGGGTGGTTGCCGTTCGGGTGCATCGCCAGCACATCCGTTGGGCAGAATTCAATGCAGATCTGACAGCCTTTGCACCAGGTCGCAAAGATCCGCACTTCGCCGCGCGGCCCTTTGCGCGGGGAGGCTGGCTGTATCGCTGAAGACACTTCAATCATGGTCATCCTTTTTTTATGGAACATCCAACGTTTTGGCTCAGAATTCAGGCAAAATGGACTACAACACTACGATTATATGGAAATCCGGCCCGGGCAATATTGATGAAAATCCCCTTTCTGAGCGCGGATTGTCTTGCAATTGTTCGCCCGGAAGCTGAAAACTAGAGAGCCTCTGCTTTGTACAGAGGCTCTCTGATCGGGGGCGAACCAGGCAGCTAGCGGGGTGAATACATCCTATACTCTTTCGGGACCGAAATGCCGCCTTCCCAGACCACGGTACGGAAATCGTCCGGGGAGGTATTCCCTTCCGAATTGATCAACAGCACCTGTGAATCGACGCCGAGCCCGAGCTGTTCGCAGAGCTCCCCGGCGCTGGCATGCTTCATCAGGTACATGAGCGCGCCCAGGGTCACCGCCCCCGATTCGCCCGAGATGACATACGGGTCGCCGCGCAGCGGGATGCCGTAGACGCGCATGCCCATCGCAGCCACATAATCGGGACAAATGGCAAAATAGTCTGCCTGGTTTTTGAGGATCTCCCAGGCAATCGGGTTGGGCTCACCGCAGGCGAGGCCGGCCATGATCGTATCCAGATCACCTTCCACGGTATGCGGCAGGCCATCCTCAGCCAGCGCCGAGCGATACAGGCAGGCCGCTTTCGTGGGCTCGATGACACAGGTGCGGATCCCTTCCAGGCCAAACAGGTTCGTGTAGAAACCGATGGTCGCCGCGGCCAGGGAGCCGACCCCTGCCTGCACAAAGATATGGGTTGGCCGGCTCAATCCCTGGGCGGCCAGCTGTTCCTGGGCTTCGCTCAGCATGGTGGTATAGCCCTGCATCACCCATTTCGGGATATCCTCATACCCTTCCCAGGAGGTGTCTGAGACCACTTCCCAGCCATTCTCGCGCGCATCCTGGTAGACCTGCCGGACGGCATCGTCGTAATTCCCATCCACGACCACGACCCGCGCACCGCTGCTCTCGATCGCCTGGATCCGCCCCCGGGAGGTCAGTTTATGCACATAGATGACCGATTTGAATCCCATCTGGGCTGCCGACCAGGCCACCCCGCGTCCATGGTTCCCGTCTGTCGCGGCGGCAAAGGTGATATCGCCGAGCCGATCCCGGAATGTCCCCTGGGTGAGATCGGCGAAGGACAATTCCCGGTCTTCGAGAGCCAGGCGCTTTTGGATGAGCTTATAAATGGCATATGAGCCTCCCAGCACCTTGAAGGAGCGCAGGTCCAGGCGTGCCGACTCATCCTTGACCCAGATACCACCGAGC
>DASUOS010000323.1:0-8505 GCA_036276515.1 Anaerolineales bacterium
TCATTGGCCACCACACCGTGGGTCAGCGACCCGACAACGGTATCGGTCGACCAGTCGTCCATGGCGGACTGGAGATATTCACCGAACAGGGACTCGTCACAGTCGGTGCGGGCGCAGATCGAGCCCTTGACCGGGTTGAATGCTTCCTGGCCTTCCTTGGAACCGGCGATCTTCAGCCAGGCCGTTGCAGCTTCCGGATCGGGAGCGCCAACTGCCAGAACGAAGGAGTCGGACAGGAACTGGAAGACGCCGTCGCTGCCAGGCGTGGGAGCCCAGCCGTAATCGGTGTTGGGGGCCTTGCCCAGCTCACGGAAGTAGCCTTCCGCCCAGTCACCCATCACGTTGAAAGCAGCATCGCCATTGACAACCAGCTGGGCGGCATCCTGCCAGGTGAGCGACGTGTAGTCGCTGTTGACATAGGTATAGGCCCTGTTGAAGGTTTCCAACGCGGCGGTAACTTCGGGGCTGCCCCAGTCGGTCGTTCCATCCCACAGACCGTTGTACGCTTCGGCGCCGAGCGAGCCCAGCAGAACGGTTTCAAGCAGGTGCATCTGGGTCCACTGTTCGCCGAGAGCCAGACAGGTCTTATCGGCTGCCATGATCGCATCGCAGGCAGAGAAGAGCTCATCCCAGGTTGCCGGAGGAGCAGTGACACCCGCGTCGGCCAAAACAGTCGGGTTGTACCACAGCACGTTGGCGCGGTGGATGTTGACCGGGACCGAATAGATGTTGCCATCCTGTGAGATCAGCGGGATGAGGGTCTCAGGCATGACGTCGAGCCAGCCTTCTTCTTCATACAAGTCGTTCAAAGGCTCGATCTGGCTGCCGGCAACATACGTGCCGATCAGCTCCTGACCGGCATGACCCTGCCAGCTGTCCGGGGGATCGCCGGACTGCAGACGAGTAGCCAGGACGGCGCGTGCATTCGTCCCTGCACCGCCAGCCACCGCGGCGTTAACGAACTCTACACCGGGGTACTGCTGGGCAAAGACTTCGATCATGGCTTCCAGACCGGCAGCTTCACCACCGCCCGTCCACCACGAGAACACTTCCACCTGACCTTCCGTGGCTGCTGCTTCGGTTGCTACTTCGGTTGCCGCTTCCGTTGCTTCCTCGGTGGGTGCTTCGGTCATTGGAGCTTCTGTCATTTCAGGCTCGGTAGCGACCGGCGCTTCCGTAGCGGCAGGGCCGCACGCTGAAAGAACCAGCATCGCGACTATCAGGACAGCCATCAGGCTGTACCACATTTTTTTAGACATCTTTTCTTCTCCTTATTATGTTTGGATATCCACTGAATATCATTTCTGTGTTTTAGAAACCAGGCATCACCTCCTTTAACTTACGGTCAGAATAGAACAAAAAACGAAACAATCCGTTCATCAAAGCGGAAATGTTTCGTCGAAGAAACGTGATGTGCATGGATGCAGGTAATCAGGGTCCAGATCGGAAGGGCCCTGACTCTTTCGGTTGGAGAACATATAGGGAGCGTTTTCGACAATAGGAACCAGCGTGAATATCGGCGTAATACACTGGCAGTCACTTGTCGAACAAGTCTATTATAAGACGAATGCAGGCTTTGTCAATGTGCTTGTTACAAACCGCACAAAAAGAGCAGGTCATTGACATTTGTCCCCGTCGGACCGGTCCGGAGCAGGTCACCCAGCGCTTCGAAGAACGGGTACGCATCATTTCTGGACAAGTGGCCGGCCGCGTCCAGCCCAAGCGCCGCGGCCCTTTGGGCAGTTTCCCCCGTCACCACAGCACCGGCTGCATCGGTGGGGCCATCGTCGCCGTCCGTTGCCAGGGAGATGAGCATCGTATTTTGCAGACCGGCCAGCTCGGGGACGGCCGCCAGGGCAAGCTCCTGGTTCCTGCCGCCCTTGCCATCGCCCTGGAGGGTGACCGTTGTCTCCCCTCCGGCGATCAGGCAAAAGGGACGCGGTCTCTTCGCCAATTCTTTCCGTAACCGCTGAGCCAGTATCACTCCCTGCGCACGCGCTTCGCCCTGTAAATCATTCATCAGGACTTCGGAGTGAATGCCTTCCTTTTCCGCCTGTTCCTTTGCCGCAATCGAAGCGCCCCTGTTATCGCCGATGATGATATTTCGCACCGTTTTGAAATTATCCAGGTTTTTTCGTGGATCGACTTCCTTTAAACCACGGAGCCACTGGGTCACGGAGTTTAAGCCATCCCTGTTTCGCGGAGTTTCCCTGGTTCGTCCTCCGAAATAGGTATTCAAAACCTGTAGTGCATCTTCTCTGGTGGTTGGATTCTGAACGGTGGGACCTGATGCGATCGCTTCCAGTGGATTTCCTATCACATCTGACAGAATCAGACTGATGACTGTAGCCTTCGTTGCCTGCGCCAGCCCCCCGCCTTTGATGCGGTCGAGCCCACGTCGCAGTGTATTCATCTCGTCGATGCGGGCGCCGGAGGCCAGCAGCAGGGATGTCAGCTCTTGCATATCTTCCAATGGAACATAGGGCGCGGTCACCAGGGCTGAGCCGCCCCCGGAGATCAGGCAGACGAGCGTATCGTTTTCCTCCAGGGAGGCAACAAATTCCAGCACGCGCTGCCCGGCTCGAAGCGAGCGTGCGTCAGGGACAGGATGTCCGCTTTCCATAACGGTATAAGAGGCCCGGCTGAGCCCCGAGGCGTATTTCGTGACGGCGAGTCCACCGGAGAGCGCAACCCGCTCGGCGAGCGCGTCCATCATCGGAATGGCAGCCTTCCCAATCCCCAGGCCAAAGACGCGGCCCTTAACTTCCGGAAGATTTCTCTGGACCGCGCGGTAGGGATCCACGGCTTCGAGCGCCGCGGCAAGGGTCCGCAGCAGGCGCGGGTCCTGCAGGCTGTATGTGGCAAAGCGGGTCTCGTCCATCTCTGTTATCATATCAGAAACACGAAGTCGGAGCACTTATGTCGAAGCCAAGTGTATTTGTAACCAGAAGGATCCCCGAAAAAGGATTGGAGATGATCCGGGACGTTTGTGAGGTGGACCTTTGGCCGGGGGAGCTGCCGCCAGGCCGGGACGAGTTACTCAGGCACGTCAAAGGCATGGATGGCCTCCTGTCATTATTGACCGACAAAGTGGACGGCGAACTCATGGATGCCGCCGGCGAACAGCTCAAGGTGATCAGCAACCTGGCAGTGGGATTCGATAATATCGATGTACCGGCCGCCACGGCCCGGGGCATCCCTGTGGGCAACACGCCCGATGTACTCACCGATGCGACGGCCGATTTCGCCTTCACGCTCCTGCTGGCCGCGGGCAGGCGCCTTCTGGAAGGCGACCGTTATATCAAAGCCGGTACATGGAAGACCTGGGACCCCCTGGCCCTGCTCGGCGTGGAGGTCAAAGGAGCAACGCTTGGACTGGTGGGATTTGGCCGGATCGGGAAAGCCATGGCCAGGCGTGCAGCCGGATTCGATATGCGGGTGATCTACTATGACCCATCGGAGAAAATACCGGACAGCAGGATCGACGCAACGCATGTCGACTTCGATACGTTACTTAAAGAGTCAGATTTCATTTCGCTTCACGTCCCGCTGACGGCGGACACGCGCCACCTGATCAGCGCGGAGGCCCTGTCAAAAATGAAGCCAGAGGCGGTGCTGATCAACACCGCCCGCGGTCCCATCGTCGACCCGGACGCCCTGTATGAAGCGCTGAAACAACGCCATATCTTCGCCGCTGCCCTGGATGTTACCGAGCCAGAGCCGCTCTCGCTCGAGCATCCCCTCTACTCCCTGGACAATGTGATCATCTCCCCGCACATCGCCAGCGCCAGCCGGGCGACCCGGGATAAGATGGCCGGGATGGCCGCGCAGAATTTGATTGCCGGGTTGAAGGGTGAGCGCCTGCCGAACTGCGTCAACCCACAGGTATATTTACAGAAGTAGCCCATCTGCTCTTGTGCTACAATCGGATCACTGCAATTAGGCAATCCTATGCCTCCGCTTCCAACTCGTATTCCAATCGTTAACAATCCCGCCATCATCACCGCCCAAAATCCATCGTCTCCGTGTCTTTCGATATCGAGACCCAGTTAGCTTTGGAGGAATCCAAATGTCTTTACCAACGCGTTCGCATTCACCCGTCATCCCGATATTGCTGATTATTTGTCTTATACTGCCGGCCCTCGCTGGCTTCGGTGTGCAGACCGTCACCGCCAAAGCCAAGGAGTACCAGGTAACCGTAGCCGGCTATGAATTGATCGGCACAGTAAACATCCCCACCGGCGCCCAATTTGAGAGCACGGAAATCGGAGGCCTGTCGAGCATCTCCTATGACCCCAAGCGAGGCGTCTACTACGCCATTTCAGACGACCAGGGCACCATCGATCCGGTCCGTTATTACACGCTGGATATCGATGTCTCCGATGGACAGCTGGACCCCGGAGACATTACTTTCCTGGAGGTTACCCCCATCCTGGATGCCTCCGGCGCACCGTATGCTCCAGGTTCTCTTGATCCGGAAGGGCTGACCCTGGCCCATGAAGGCCAGTTGTACTTCTCGTCTGAAGGATTCGCCAATCGAGTCCCTCCTGTTGATCCGTTCATCGACCGGATGAACCTGAACGGTCACCAGACCCGCTCCCTGGCTATCCCTGAAAAGTTCCTTCCCAATCAAGCAGGCACGCAGGGTGTCCGTCTCAACCTGGGTTTCGAGAGCCTGAACGTCACGCCTGACCAGAAAACCCTTGTTACGGCTTCGGAAGGCGCCCTGGTCCAGGACGGTCCAGCCGCCAACGTGGGACAGGAGAGCTTCGCCCGTATCCTGGAATACCGCCTGAGCTCCAGACAGCCTGGCAGTGAATATGTATATGTGGTCAATCCGGTTGCTGAAACTCCGGTCCCTGCCAATGCCTTCCGGGTCAACGGACTCGTGGAATTGCTGCCGCTCGATAACGCTGGTACGATGCTGGCGATGGAGCGTTCGTTCTCTGTAGGAGCAGAAGGTTTGGGGAACACCATCTGGCTGTACGAGATCTCAACACAGGAAGCAACAGATGTGTCGTCTCATTTCTCCCTGCCGGCATCCTTTGTCCCTGTGTCAAAACGGCTGATCCTGAATGTAGAAGAGGATCTGGGAATCGAGCCTGACAACCTCGAAGGCATGGCTTTTGGTCCGGCACTGCCCGATGGTCGTCTGCCGTTGATCCTGGTCAGCGATAACAACTTCGCCGCCAGCCAATCCACACAATTTATCGTCCTGGCCGTGGAGCTGGAATCATTTCTGGTTGATTAAGTGTACAGAATCGTGCCAATGAAAGTAAAACGAAGCCGCTCCCAAAAGGGAGCGGCTTTATTCAACTTATCGCTTTATTTACCTGAACTGGAAGTTTGCCATGTGGATGGAGCCATCCTTTAGAATGACAACCAACTGCCGGCACGTGCCCTTCCATGATTTTTCTGTCTTCCAAACATAGGTATATTCACCTGTCGCTGGATCATACTCGAGTGTGCTTCCACCGGCATTGACGGTCTCTTCGACGTCTGCTGCGGGTACGCTTGCATCACAGGAAATCTGCCGGGACAGCGGATAGCCGTTGAGGAAGATATCCAGGCCCTGATCTCCGCCAAGGCTGAACTTCACTGGAACAGCATTGCCGCCCTTGATGATGTTGAACACTGGCGCGTTATCAACCGGTGGGAAGAAGCCGCTGAAATCATAATGGAGCAAGTCAAGCCCAACGACAACCGGATCGTGATCTGATGAGCGATAAGCGTTCTCCTCATAGATCGCTTCCTGAGCAGGGGGCTTGAAGCTTGTATCATAGTCGAGCAGGTCGGGTTCATCGGCATTGATGTGCCATTCCGCCGCGCCGGTCACCTGAGCCGTCAGGCTGGGGAAGGACAGGGCATGATCGAGATAACCTGACTGGCCATCGAACACGTAGGAGTACGCATATGTTCCCTGGTACTGATAAATCAGGTTGGTGTAATCGTCAAAGGTGTTCATCGTGTCATCCGCGCCAAGCTTGATCGTATCAATGGGGTCTTCCTGAGCGTAGGAGTTCAGGTCACCTATAATGATGTAATCTGCGTCGCCGCTGCCAGTCGGGTCGGTAGCGATCCAGTCCACGAGCGCCTGGGCGGCAGCTTTGCGGGTCTGATTACAGTTGCCTTGACCATCGCCAATATCCGGGTCGCCAGCGCATGCGGAGCTCTTCGACTTCAGGTGATTGACAACCACGGTGAAACGAGCACCGGTTGCATTTTCTTCAAAGGTCTGAGCCAGCGCGGGACGGCTGCGTGTATCGATGAAACGGGGATCCACCGCAGAGGTGAGGAGCTTGTAATCACCCACTGGGGTGACAATAGACGGTCGATAGATCAGGCCGACTTTGATCGCATCTGTACCGATCACGCCGGTGTTGATATAGGCATATCCCGGCAGGCCAGCAACAATGTCCGCTAAGGGCTCCACGCCAAGCGTGTTCTCGAGCTCATTGAGACCGATGACATCTGCATTCAGGCCGGCAAGAGCGGCCAGAAGCTTAACACGCTGACGGCTGAACTCGTCTGGCTGGCTTAGGTCAGCGCCGCGGCAGTCGTGATTGTTTGCCGTAGGACCACAGATGTTGTCCGCAGGGTTATCAGGAGTGGTCGGATCGTCCAGCGGGTCAAGCGTCAGGAAATAGTTGAGGGTGTTCATCGCCGCGACCTTGACACTGCCGCCTACATCTTCGGGACTGGCTGGCCGCGGGTTGGATGCCGTGTAATCCGCAGGCCCCGTGGGGAAGATGCGATACAGGCTGAAATCAAAACCAAGGACACCAACTGCATTCTGCACTGTATCGCCGCCTCGGAACCGGTTCTCCAACCCAAAGGGATTGCCATTTGGATGGCGAAGTACTACAGGATTCTGTGCGCTGGTTGCATCGTCAAGTGTGATGCGGCGCAGGGTGTTGGCAAGCGTGCGAGCATTTGCAGCGGCACCAGGCTCATCAAGAGCGGTTCCCGTGAAGGGGCGGGGCTCGCCGTCAAGAGGCAAGGCCAGGACGATCTCACCGAAGCGCTCATAGTTGAAATATTCGGCAATAACCAGTGGCTGCGGGAAGCGCACCAGCATACCCTCATAGCGCTCTGGGAAGTTGCCATCGGCAAAGGGCATCGTCACGTCGGTCGCGACAACAGAGCCTGTCCCGCAGTTGACGATATTCGCAGCAGGTACAGCAGCTGAGTTACTGTTCGAACCGTTCAGCGCAGTTTGATTGAAACGCTCGCGGGCAAAACCGGTGACGCGAACCACATCTCCCACATTGACGAAGTCGGATGAGCCGGTAAACACGAAGATGCCATCGGAGGTAGCAGCATTGCCATCACCTGTCAGATCCTGGATATAGAAACCAGATGCACTGGCAGATCCCTCGAAGTCACCTACCACGACACCTTGGGTTGTAACATTACCCGTGATCGCAGCATTGAGTCCACTTCCTTGAATCTGGTAAATAGGTGTATAGGAAGTCGAACAGACATTAAAAGGAGAGAAACCAACAACAAAGTTCACGGCCAGGTTATCAGGCGGGTCATTGGAGTCCTGGTCAGTCACTTGGGAGGCGAGAATAGTTAACGTGCAGGACTCACCGTTGACCAGGTCGACAGCAGGATCGAGAGTAAAGGAAGCCGGGCCGCCGCTAACCCCTGCAGAAACTGTTCCACTAGTCGAACATGTCAGCTCGAACCATGGATCGATAACATTTACGGGCTCACTGAACGTGACCGAAAGATTAGCATTGATCGGGAAATCGTTTGCACCGTTCACCGGGAATGTGCTGGAAACAGTAGGAGCTTGATCTTCTACAGAACATGGATCGAGAGGTGACGCTGTGTTGCGAGGGGCAGGTGCACCAGCGGTGAAATCAGAAGCATTATTATCTGTGTCAGTGCAGCCATTGCCGGCACGGGATGCAGAAGTTGTATTGCTGAGAGTGGGAGCGCCAGTACCTTCAAAAAAGTTGGCATTGCCATAGCCGACTAGGTCAACGATTTGAGCTAACTGTGCAGGTGAACATAGTGCAGATCCTCCATTACAACCCAAACTTGAAGTTGTGTTAACCAATGCTACTTTACCTGCTGTGCCACTCATATTGATAGCAGTTGCATCGATTAAGTCAGGTGGAGGTAAAGCTACTCCGGTTGTACCTCCAGATTGTTGAATCAGAAAATATTGTCCAGGGGCAAGTAAAACGTTTGGCAATTCTGTTAACTGGCCTGAATTTGCTCCGAAATTACCAGTTCCCGCTGCACTCGCGTATTGGACAGACCATCCTGCCAACGAGACAGATGTAGTACCTCGATTGAATAACTCAATAAAGTCATGAGTATATGTTGCTCCTGAATTTCCACCACCACCATATACTTGACTAATGACTACAGTATCGGAAACCGCTCCCGCACTCTGCGTCGGCAGGGCCATTAACACCATTGCCAGGATAGTAATGGCAGAAAACAGTTTGTATAAAGATTTGGTCATGCTACTTCTCCTCTAGTAGTTGA
>DASUOS010000324.1:0-7390 GCA_036276515.1 Anaerolineales bacterium
GATGCAAAGGTCCATCTCTTTTGCATCAGAAATAGATTGTCGAGGCGGTCACGCTGGGCCGGCAGCATCTTGCGAATGTCCTTGACGGCCTGGGAGATTTCCTTGAATTCCTCCGGATAGCCTTCCTTGATCGCTTTCGGCACAGAGGCCAGCCGCTTTCCATCTTTTCGGAACCAGGCCTGCTCCACATCGCTGCCATCCACCCGAATCTCCGAGAGGAACTCATCAAAATCATCGCGGCGCAAACCCACCTCGTCCATCCCGTAGGCCGGGACCGACATCTCCTCGATCTCACCGGCGGTCATCCCCAGCCGGCTGGCAGCCGTTTCGAGGGCGCCGGCGATCTGTTTCTGCGCGGTATTCGTTTTGATCCGGAGCTTTAGAATACTTAACTGGGCCACTCCCTCGCTGCCAGGCATGTTGCCCAATGCCCAGAAGCAGGCATTCCCCACTTTTGCCGCGCGCGGCCCCACCCCGGGAATCTTCTTGTACGCTGAGATAGCCAGTGCTGACAACGCCCGCGCAACTTCAGGATCGTCCGTCTTGCTGCACAGCCAGGCCAGCCCTTTCAGGATATCGACATTGACCGCTATGAAAGTCAAGCGGTGGTCATATTGGTGGGTGGCTGTTTCCCGTGGCTTATCCACCAGCGCGAACCAATTTGCAAGGCGCTGGAAAAAGTTTTCGGTACCGATGATCTCCAGGTGTTTCTCCGAACCTTTCAGCCATTTGCCGCTGGGGGATGAGCCTGTCGTACGCAGACAGTTCAACAACAGCTCTCCCCACGCCGTCTGTGTCTTGGCATCCAGTGTGCGAAGCTCACTTATGGCGGCGTCCGCCCATACATCTCCACTTTGGATCGGCAGGCTGACTTCCTCGTCTTCCATCAATTCCTTGAGACGCAGGACCCAGCGGCGGTGTTCGACGCTCAGTGGCTGTGCCTCGATCGACTGAACCAGGCGCTGCATGGCTTGGCGCATCTCATTGCTTAAGGGACTGTTCTTAAGAAAATCACCCGCCACCTTGATCATCTGCGGGATACCGCTTAGATAAATGTACACCGGCTGGCTGGCTTGTTCTGCCGACCAGCTCAGTATGGAAATGATGTCCTGCTCGATCAAGGGAAGCCTGCGTTTCAGCATGTGGAAGAATATCTGGCGCATTTTCCAGCCCTGCTGCCAGGCTTTTTGATCCACCATCGGGTACGGACGGAGAGGATGGTTCTCGAGCCAGGCCAGCATCGCCATCACAACGGCATGCTGTGTTTGTACATCGGCACTGAGAAACTTGGCTCCTGCGCTGAAATTCTTCAGATCAAAGGGATAAGCATGCACATCCTGGCGCGCAAATTCATCGACCACTCCTTCAGCGTCGGAATGGGTGGGAGTTTGTGAAAATGCTGATTTGAGAAAGTTGAACATGAGAGCCTCTCACTTTAACCACCTACAAGAGGCACCAGCTTGAGAAATGTTACAGACGTCTCCGGATGGAGGGCAATCTCGTCGTCCAGGCCCTGGATCTGGTAATCGTCCACCAGGACGATGAACCCGTTCCCTTCAAAGGCTTCGATCGCCTTTCTATACTGGGTGTCCGGGTCGATCAGACGCGGCTTGTGGAACTTGAATCCGTTCAGGGTCCGCTCCGTGTCATTGGGCTGGACCAGCATGCGAAAAACCGCCGGCTGGCGGCTGTTGAATTGCTCGACTTCCTGGGTGACGCGCTGGCGAATCAGCTCACGAATACTGATCGTCTCCCCCGATACGTGAACGGTGAATGTATGTTCCGGTTTACCCAGGCTGGCAGTTGTTTCATCTCGGATCAAAAGTTCGGTAAGCATGGGCGGCCTCCTTCTGGTCATATTCGGTTGTGTTAGAACATCTGTGCTAATTATAAGGCGTTTTGGGACGGCGTCAAGATTTTTGTGGGTCCACCATTCAGGCCAATGCCAGGAAGAAGAATTTGCTCATGCATTATGCGATGAGCTTCGATCCTTAAGATACAGCCTTCCTAGATAAACACTGCCGGTGATACCCCGAAACGCTCGGCCAGAGCGCGAACTTGACGGACATTCAACTCACGCTTTCCATTCAATATTTCTGATACAACGCCCTGTGACCCAACTTCCGGTAGGTCAGCCTGGTTTAGACCATGCTCATCCATCAAGTAGCTTAACACTTCTGCTCCTGTTGCCGATGGAACAGGATGTTTTTTTTCCTCATAAGCATGGATGATAGTGCCCAGTGTATCAAGGAGACTATAAAGAGGATGCTTTTCGTTCGTGCCGATTTCATCGATCAATTCATTTAGATGTTCTACGGCCGCATTGTATTCGCGCTCGTTTCGAATGGTGAGCAGGGGTGCAATGTTTGACCAGTGAGCCTGAATCCGATTCTTTGCAAGTACCATTATTTCCAATCTCCTCGGTCATATTCTTTGTGCGTAAGAATATACCGAATATAGACTTTACCTCTATTAAAATGAATTGATGTAATCAACCGATATTTGTTTCCAGCAATATTGAAAACGAACAGGCCATGTACCCGGTCCACGGACGGGAAGACTTTGCGTAGTTCAGAGAAACTATGAAAATCGGTTTTTTCCACAATCTTATACCATCTGGTAAGTGGCAATTTACCGTCCGGGTATCTTTCCCAGAAATGGATCAACGCTTTGCGGGAAATGATATGCACGCCGATAGTTTATCTCAATTTGAGATATTAAACAAGCCCTCATTGACAGCTGCTACTGTCTGAATTCTTGTGACAATTCTCTCCACCAGGCATCCTTTTCTCCGGGTACAAAAGGAGTGTAGATCGATAGTCTGTCTGCAATTCCCTCATAGCGTTTCTGGAGGTCATCGCCCAGCCTGTCTTCTTTGGTCACCAGACAGAACTCGCTTAGCATCTCATCGCTGATGAGCATGGGCATTTCCATCCACTCGCCTTTCGCCGCGTGGGCGGACAATCGCTCTGCCACGCCTGCCCAGCCATGCAGATCCATCACGGAGCGGTAGGAAGGCGTCGACGCATAGAATGAGATCTGTGCACGGGCGAAGTTCATTTCCTCAGGCGATGTGGCGACAAAGGCTGTCATGGCTACCGAGACATCCTCCCGTTTTCGGCCGGCCTTCTTTACCCCCTCGTTAATAGCAGGCAGGATCACTTCCCTCATATACCGCAGACTGTGAAATGGATGCGCATGGAATCCCTCACAAATCTCACCGGCAAGCCTGGCCAGGCCGGTATTTACCCCGGCAATATAAATGGGAATGTCTGGATGCTCGATGGCCCCGGGGTTGAAAAAAGGGGAGAGTAGTGTGATCTTGTAATACTCGCCGCGATAATTCAGCTTCGTCCCATTCTGCCAGCAGTCCCAGAAGGCGCGGATCACCTCGATCTGTTCACGCAATTTCTTTACAGGAGAGTCAGGCCACGGCTGTCCGAACCGGCGCTCGATGTGGGCCTTGACCTGGGTACCGAGCCCCAGCAGGAATCGTCCACCGGATTGGGCGGCCAGGTCCCAGGCGGTGTAGGCCAGGTTCGCTGGGGAACGAGCAAAAGAGACGGCGATCCCGGTCCCGAAGTGGAGACGCGTCGTATGCTCGGCGATCAGCGCCCCGGGCAGGAAGGGATCGTGCTGGGTTTCCTGCGTCCAGAGCGCGTCGAAACCGATCTCCTCGGCGGCTTTCGCGATGGCCGGGACGTCTTTCAATCCAATGGGGGGAAGTGTAGCGTCGAATTTCATGGTTAAGAGTAACTGGGAGAGAGTAGAGAATAGAGACTAGTCTCTGCTCTCTACTTCCTATTCACTTAATAAATACGCCAGGATCCAGCTTGTCGTGGCAACCAGGCCATCGGTGTGCGTGCGTTCATAATTATGGGAGGCGTCGATGCCGGGGCCGATCAAGGCTACGGCCACATCCCCGCCGGCTCGCCAGAACGCTTCGCCATCGGAGGCATAATATCGATAGACATCCGTCTTATACGAGATGCCATGTTGTTCTGCAAGGACTCGCAGCTTTTTATTTAATCCCTCGTGGTAGACCCCGCCGGCATCCTTGATACACAACGTCACACTGAATTCATCGGATTCCTGACCCTGGCCGACCACAGCCATATCGACGGTGATCAGCTCGGCGACATCGGCAGGGATTCCCGAAGATGCGCCATGACCCACCTCCTCGTAATTGCTGATGTGGAAGTAAACGGTCCGTGCAGGGCTCTGGCCGGCGTCTGCCAGTGATTTGATCGCGGCGACAATATTGGCCACACAGGCTTTGTCGTCCAGGTGCCGGGAGCGGACGAATCCATTCGTCACCTCGATGCGCGGGTCGAACGCGACGCAGTCCCCGATCCGGATGCCGAGCGCACGTGTTTCCTTTTCAGACAATGTTCGTGCATCCAGGCGGACTTCCATGTGATCGTCGTCACGGGGCGTGTTTTTCATGTCCTGCCCGTAAATATGACCCGACGCGGTCTCGACCAATACCGAGCCCCGAATCTTTTCACCGTTCGAAGCAAAGATCCACACGCCCTCCGTCTCGACGGTCGGCCACTCGACGCCGCCGATGCGGCTTAACTTGAGCCGCCCATTCGATTTGATCTCCTTTACGACAGCACCCAGGGTATCGACGTGAGCGGTTAGGGCAACGGGCGGAAGATCACTCTCCACTTCCCATTTTGCCACCAGGGCGCCTTTGCGGGTGCGTGTCAGCTGCAGCTGTGGAAACTGTGATAGCTCGTTTTCTACAAAAGCAACGGCGGGCTCGGCAAACCCTG
Source organism: Anaerolineales bacterium (assembly GCA_036276515.1). Lineage (GTDB taxonomy): Bacteria > Chloroflexota > Anaerolineae > Anaerolineales > Villigracilaceae > Defluviilinea. Next base: position 4,779 of record DASUOS010000324.1, read on the forward strand.
TCGGAGACTGTATATTCAACAGCTTGACGAGAAACTCGATCATATAGTCCTGGTGGATGGCTGGCAGTGACATTGGTTTCCTCTTGGTTCGGTGGTTTTATGTGGCAGGTTTGAAAGTTTAAAGTTGAAGGTCTTAAACCTTTAAACCCTCATATTCGGTAAACTTTTCCCGCCATTTTTGGGGGATGGGAATGGTTGTTTCCTGCTTGTAGTCGTATGTAACGATCACAACCTCCCCTCTGGACAGTTCCCTGCCTGAGTCGGCATCCACGATGTTCTGCTTCCATGTCATAGACTTGTTACCCAGCTTCGCCGCATGGACGCCCACCTTGATCTTCTGTCCAAAATAGACCGGTTCCAGATAGGTGATCTGGACATCCGCCAGGATCACGCCGATCTCCATGAAGGACTGGTCCCTGGTGAACAGCCCCAGCTCGATCATGTAGGCGACGCGGGCCTGCTCGAAATAGGTAAGGTGCTTTGCATTGTTGACGTGTCCCTGCGGATCCAGATCCCCATAGCGGACTTCGATGTGATGATAAAAACGAAAATCGCTCATGGAGCGATTATAGTCTGCCAGACCCCTTGTATGCCAGCCTGCTTGTCAACTGAGGCTAACGGCAATACCGTGCCAGCCCATGACTATCTTTGATCGCAATCCTCCCCTCTGCATCCGTATCGATCAATCCCTGTTCCTTGAACAGGACCATGGCCTGGTTGACCCGTTTGCGTGAGGCGCCGACCAGGTCAGCGATGTCGCTTTGAGTAAGGACAATGCGGATCTGAGTCGCGCCACCCTTTTCATATCCATATTTCTCGGCGAAGGCCAGCAGCTGCCGCGCCACGCGTCCGTTGACATCCAGAGTGGCAAGCGCCTGGATCAACTGGTCGGATAATCGAACTCGCGCCGACAGGATCTTCACCAGGTTGCGAGCGGCAGGCGTAAAATTATCCAGCATGTAATTAAAGGTTACCTTGTCCATCCATAGCAGCAGGCTGTTCTCAATCGTTACCGCACTGGCCGAACGGCCAACGCTGTCGATCAGGCTCATCTCACCCAGCAGGTCGCCAGCGCCCAGGATGGAAAGGATGACATCCCGCTCGCCCTGCTCGACATGGATTTTCACGGTCCCCTGTAAAATAATGTACACGGCTTCGCCGGGCTGTTCGATGGTCATGACATTCCGTCCGGCTTCGAACACGCGCTTGTGAGCGCGTTGTGCAACCCAATCCAGTTGTGTGGGAGTCATCCCGGCGAATAACTCGATGCCGGTAAGCAGGCTATGGGTGCTGTCCTTGTTAATATCAGTCACGGTTTGCATATTGTACATCCCCGGACGTGCGATCGGATGACTGTAACCCGTCTGTTATTTTCTTGGCATGTCTGAGGTGGATTTCCATTCCTTCAAAGGCAGTCTTTGACTCCGGAAACCTGGACCTGGCAAATGCTTCCATGCCATCGAGCATCGCGTCCGGGTAGGAGGGGTCATGGTGGAATAGGATCAGCTGTCCCACCCGCGCCGAGACGGCTACCTCACAGGCCATCGAAACAGTGGAGTGCCCATATCCCTGGGTGGAGGGGAAGCCTGCCCATTGTCCCCAATAGTGATCATCCTGATATTGCGCGTCGTGGATAAGCATATCCGCACCTGTGGCGAACTGAACCAGCCTGCGGTCAGTGCCGACATACCCTTCTGTATCCGTCGCGTACACGATGGATCGGCCCTGCCACATCACTCGATACACAAAGACGCTGCCCGGATGCGCATACGATTTGTGAATGCGGATCACGACTGCATCCCCGCTAACACCGGCTGTTGTCTCCGTCAGGCGGACTCCCGACTCATCCCAAACAATGATCTGCGACTCGCCTGCCGATTGGATATCCTTCGACGAAGCCATCTCTCGCAAACGGACCGGGAATGTTTCCGCGGACTGGTTGTGTTCCAATACATGCAGTAAAGACTCATGCGAGCCATCCGGCCCGAAAATATGCAGTTTTGTTTGGGGTACATAGGCAGGTAGGAAGAATGGGAATCCCTGAGTATGATCGTGATGCAAATGGCTGAGGAGCAAAAGTATTTCATGGGTTTTTCTTTTTACCAATTCCCTGCCAAGTGAAATAATGCCTGTTCCCGCATCCAAAAGGATCGTCCGTTTTCCCGCCCTGATCTCGGCGGAAGCTGTATTCCCGCCATATTTGACCGTCTCTGTCCCCGGAGTGGGATAGCTCCCACGCACACCCCAGAATCTGACACTTAGCTCATCCGACATTCCACGCCTCCATCGCTACACGTCTCAAGTACGCTTTTATTATCCTCTGCAGAGAAGAATTCTCAAGGAAAGTTTTCACAAGGGAGGTGGGAAATATTTCACATACCTATCCCCTACCACCACGCAAAGGGCGCGCTGTCCTTACAAGAAAATCTAGAAAATTTGTGCTATACTTTCCCTTTCCATGAAATGTGGTGAAACATGGCTATCATTCGCTCTTCTGATATAGGTAATTATCTCTACTGCCGGCGCGCCTGGTGGTACCGTAAGCAGGGACTGGAATCCGCAAACCAGGCCGAGCTCGCCGCCGGGACCGAGCTTCATCACAGGCATGGACG
>DASUOS010000325.1:0-6410 GCA_036276515.1 Anaerolineales bacterium
GGTCTGGGTGAAGCGCTCGTCTCAGGACAGGTGGAGCCGGATCACTATGTAGTGGATGCGCCCAGGAACAGGATCGTCGTCAAAAGGCTGGGGAACAAGAAAATTTCAACCCGGAGCAGAAGCGGCGGGGGCGTGGAAACGAAGCATGAGGACCTGTCCGCGCAGCAGGCTCTCACCGATGAGCAGATCCTGCAGCTGGCGGAGCTGGGCCGGTCGATCCAACACGAATATGGCATTCCGCAGGATGTCGAATGGGCGCTTACCGATGGCAAACTCTATGTGCTGCAGGCACGTCCGATCACCTCTCTGTACCCCATCCCGGAAGAATCGCTTGACCCGCTCAAGGTCTGGTTCTCGTTTGGCGCGGTGCAGGGGATGCTCCAGCCGCTCACCCCGCTCGGACAGGACAGCGTCCGGCTTGTATTGGCCGGCGCGGCGGCTCTATTCGGGTTCCAGCTGAATCACGAGACCATCGACTTTGCCCGGGTGGCAGGAGAGCGCCTGTGGATCCGGGTCGACGGCCTGGTGCGCAATCCCATCGGTTGGCGGATCTGTCAAAAGCTGCTGCCGATGGTGGAGCCGGGCGCAGCTGCTGTTCTTGTACAGCTTGCAAACGACCCGCGCTTCAAGCCGGCCAGTGGAGAGGTTAAGTTTGACAGCCTGCGCCGCGTTCTCGGATTCTTTTTACCTTTGCTGCCGCGTTTTGTGTATACGATGCTTTGGCCCGAACGGGCGCGTGACGAGTTCAAAGATCATCTCGCTCGCACCAGCGGTCTGGCAAAGGTCTCACAGGATGGCGACATGTACGACCGCCTGGCAGACTGTGTGGTGCTCCTGCGTGACCAAAGCACCCTCCGCGCCTTTGAGCTGATCATGCCCAGGTTCCTGCCGATCTTCGCGCCCGGCATGGCGGCCCTGAACTTCCTGACGTCCCTCGCCGGGCAAAAGGATGGTGGAGAACACGGCATCTCGCCGCTGGTTCTGGAAGTGACCCGCGGCCTGCCGCGCAATGTCACCACCGAAATGGACTTGGCCCTCTGGGAGACCGCCAAAGCCATCCGCAGCGATCCTGTTTCCCTGGAACGCTTCACCTCCGCTTCGCCGTCCGAGCTGGCTGCCGATTACCTGAACGGTACCCTGCCGGCCACAGCCCAGCAGTCCCTTGTGGGCTTCATGGAATGCTATGGCATGCGCGCCATCGGCGAGATCGACCTGGGCCAGCCGCGCTGGCGGGAGCGGCCGGAGCCTGTCATGCAGACCCTGCAGAGCTATCTCAAAATCGGCGATGACCAGGCCCCGGATATCCTGTTCGCCCGCGGGGAACAGCGCGCCAGAGTGGCCATTGAAAAACTGGCCAACGATGCACGCGCACTTCCCGGCGGATGGCTGCGCGAAAGACTTGTGCGGGCTGCGGCGCGGCGGGTCCGGGCTCTGACGGGGGCACGCGAGGCCCCAAAGTTTTATGCCATCCTGGTGATGGGGGTGGTGCGGGCGGAGTTGTTGAAGATCGGGGATGAATTTGCAAAGGCGGGCATCGTCGAACACCGGGACGATCTTGTCTTTCTGCACATTCGCGAGCTGGATGCGCTGGCGCATCGCCAGTATGGCGATTGGAAAACCCTGATCGCCGGACGCCGCGCCGTCTACGAACGAGAATCCCGCCGCAGACAGGTCCCGCGCCTGCTGGTCAGCGATGGGCGCGCCTTTTACGAAGGCCTCGGATCAGAGATAGGCGAGGGCGACGTCATCACCGGCAGTCCCGTTTCGCCGGGCGTGGTGGAGGGCGTGGTCCACGTGATCTTCGATCCGCACGAGAGCCAGCTGGCGCCGGGTGAGATCCTGGTCTGCCCCGCTACCGACCCGGCCTGGACGCCGCTCTTCCTGGCCGCCGGCGGGCTGGTGACCGAGGTAGGTGGCATGATGACCCACGGCTCGGTAGTGGCGCGCGAATACGGTATCCCAGCCGTGGTAGGCGTGCACCAGGCCACGACGCGGCTGCAAACGGGACAACGGATCCGCCTGGATGGAACGGCGGGAAGAATTCAGATCGTCGATGAATAAGGGGTTAGCCTGGCCGGGCAAGGTCGTGTGGCAATAAAGAATGGACCAACGTGTCGGCTAGCCAGCCGGCATATTTTTCCTTTGGCCAGCCGCGCTCGCGTGTTAACAGGAGAAAAACCTCGCCGCTCGTTAGCGCCCAGACAATATCCAGGGCATTCGCCTCATCGATACCCTCCCGAAATGGTCCATGGGCTGCAATCTGCTGGACCGCGAGAGCCATGTTTTCCAGGCGCTGCTTGTTGAGTCTATCGACGATCCTGCTCAGGTCTGGCTCAGTCCTGGCGGCTTCGGTCATGATCTCAAAGATCGCAGCGACCTGGTCCAGGTTGATGGCAACGATCTCCGTGAAAATTCGGAGTTGACGGCGTTGATCACGTTCCTCCGCCATGGCACGCGGGCCAGCACGCTCCCGCATAGGGAGGTGATCTTCGTTCCCACCGGGGGAGGAAACGTTCATCAGGCTGACCAGGATCTTTTTCTTGTTCTTGAAAACCGCATAGACAGTTTGCAGGGAGACACTGGCCTCAGAGGCAATGGCTTCCGCCGTTGCACCGGCGTAGCCGCGTTCTGTAAACAATTTGCGCGCCGCCTCAAGGATACGGCGGCGAGTCTCGCGTGCTTGCGCCTGCCTGCCGCTGGCATCGTAGGTTCGTTTGTGGGATTTTGATCTCATCATCGCTCTTGACATTTTTGTAAATTAATTATATCATAATACTATTCAATATAAGTACACTATAATTAATATAAGGAGAACAAAATGATTCAGTATGAAGTTTCCATTCATCTCGACCGGCCGGTGGACCAGGTGTTTGCCTTTCTGATGGATACTGGGAAGCTTTCCACGTGGCAGTCCAATCTTATCAAATCCGAGCCGCTCACCGAAGGTCCTCTGCGCACGGGGAGCCGCTTCCGCGAGATCCGTCGTATCCAGGGAAAAGAGTCCGAAATCGAGGCTGAAATTACAGCCCTCGAGCCGAACAGTCGGCTCGAAACAAGGACGGTAAGCAAACCACAGGCCCAGGTAAGTTACTCCTTAGATACAGAACAGGGTGGCACGCGCTTGAAGTACAACTTCACTCTCGAAACCAGCGGATTGATGCGGTTGTTGGAACCCATAATCGCCAAATCGATCCGGAAGGATACCCAATCGGATTTTGAGACATTGAAGCGCGTTCTCGAAAGTTGATTGCATCATGGTTCGTGGGGGAATAATAGAATTGTCTATTGACCTAGGAGAGATGGCATCCATCTCTCTTTGATTTAACATGTTATTTCTCACTTGACCCATCCCTCTTCCCGTCCTACAATTCAATTGCCTGACAAAACAAATCACCTCTCACAAGGAGAATAGTAATGGCCGATTATCTCTTCCGCGGCAACCTTGCCAAGCTCGACCGCGATGTGTACCAACTGACCCAGCTCGAAGCCGAGCGCCAGGCCCGCAAATTGATCTTAATTCCGAGCGAGTCATCGGCACCGATGGCCGTGCGCGAGGCGCTCAGCTCTGCCTTCCAGAATATCTACGCCGAAGGCTATCCCGAAGAGGATACGCGCTGGATGACCGAAGAAGAGATCCTGGATTATCCGGCCCGTTTGGGCGACTATCGCCGCAACGGCGACCCGCGCTATTACAAGGGTGTCGAATACGCCGATGTGGTCGAGGCCCTGGCCCGCCGCCGCGCTGCTGAGACGTTCGCGGCCAACGGCTTTACTGCGGACCAGATCTACGTCAACGTGCAGGCCCTTTCCGGTGCGCCGGCCAACAACGCGGTCTACCAGGCGCTCGTTCCTCTGGGCGAGACCATCATGGGACTCAACCTGCTGCACGGCGGACACCTCTCGCACGGCTCATCGGTCAACCGCTCGGGGAAATGGTTCAAAGCCGTACATTACACCGTGGACGAGAACGAGCGGCTCGACTACGAAAAGATCCGTATCCAGGCCCTCGAAGCCAGACCCAAATTATTGATCGCTGGCTATTCTTCGTATTCCTGGATCCCCGATTGGAAAAAGTTCCGTGAGATCGCCGATGAAGTGGGCGCCTACTTCCTGGCCGACATCTCGCACATCGGCGGGCTGGTCGCGGCGGGCGTGGTGCCGTCGCCGGTGGGGATTGCCCATGTGGTCATGTCCACCACCCATAAGAGCCTCGACGGTCCGCGCGGCGCCGTGCTGCTGACCACCGACCCGGCGATTGCGAAAAAGATCGACAGCGCGGTCTTCCCCGGCGAGCAGGGCGGACCGCACGTCAATGTGTTCGCCGCGCTGGCCCTGACCTTCAAGCTGGCCCAGACCCGGCAGTTCAAAAAACTGCAGGAACAGACGATCAAAAACGCCCAGGCCATGGCGGACCAGTTCCAGAAGCGCGGCCTGCGGGTCCCGTTCGGCGGCACCGACAGCCACCTGGTGAACGTGGATGTCACCACGGTCACAGGCGAAGATGGCACCGCGCTCAGCGGCGACCAGGCGGCCCGCATCCTGGATATCGCCGGGATCGTGGTCAATCGCAACACCATCCCAGGCGACAAGAATTCGCGTGACCCGTCCGGCATCCGCCTCGGCACACCGTGGATCACGCAGCGCGGCTTCAACGAGAAGTCCACCCGCGAGCTGACCGACATCATGGCCGATGTGCTGCTGGCCTGCGCGCCGCACGCCGTGGATACGCCCCGCAAGGGACGCGCCCGCCGCGCCAAGATCGATTTCAATGTGCTGAACGATGCCAAGCTGCGCGTCCGAAAACTGGCTGAGAAAGCGGGCATCGATTTCAAATACAGCAGGAGCGGTTATCCTCATTTCTATTACATCGACGACCAGGTCAAAGGCCGTGACTACGCCGTCTTCGAGCTGACCGGCGACCGGGTCCGCCAGGCGCTGGATTATGCGGCATCCTCCGATCTCTCTGCGCTGAAAAAGGGCCAGAGCCAGGCGACCACGATCGCCACACCCAAGGGTGTGGTCAAGTGCGCGCTGGTCAATGTGGATGACCAGACCTATCAGCTGTTGATCCCCCCGAAGAAGGCTTCACTGGTCGCCACCTGGCTGCGCGACCTCTCGGATGGCTACACCTCCTTTAAATTGGACGGTGAAAAGGATTACAGCGAGAAGCGCATTCCCGGTTCGTTCGCGGTGGAGCAGGTGCGGCGGCCTTCCGTGCGCAATCCCTGGCCGGGAACAGGAAAGGCTGTCAGCGAGAACAAGCCCTACTTCATCGGCATCGCCTCCGAGGTCCACAAGGAAGGCCTGCCCTCCTTCGAATGGGTCGAGCCTGAGGAGCAGGAACTAAAACGCACGGCCCTGTTCGAGGTCCACAAGTCCAGCGGCGGCCGGATGGTCCCGTTCGCGGGCTGGGAGATGCCGGTCCAGTATTCGGGCATCTACGAGGAGCACCTGACCACGCGCCACGCCGCGGGACTGTTCGACGTCTCGCACATGGGCGTGTACGAAGTGCGCGGCCGGGACGCGGCCTCCTTCCTCGATTCGATCTGCGGCAACGACGTCGGCGGGCTGGAGCCGGGCGCGTCGCTCTACAGCCACTTCCTCACCCCCGACGCGGACGTGATCGACGACACGCTCGTCTACCGCCGCGGCTTGGACAAGTTCCTGGTGGTGGTCAACGCTTCCAACGACGACAAGGACCGGACCTGGTTCGAGTCGGTCCGGGATGGCAGGGTCTGCATCGACAACGCCCGCCCCTGGGCGCGGACCTACGGTTACGAGGCCGAGATCCGCAACCTGCGCGATCCGCAGGCGGGCGAGGACATGAGGGTTGACATTGCCTTACAGGGCCCAAAGTCACGAGATATTTTGTTGGCCATGGGAGTAGACACGGAAACACGCAGACAGATCATGAAGTTGAAGAGGACCGAGCTGTGCGATGCGAAGGTCGGAGGCTTCGACCTGATCGTCTCGCGCACCGGTTACACCGGCGAAAAGATGGCCTTCGAGTTGTTCGTCCATCCCGAGCGCGCTGCCGACTTCTGGAATGCCGTGATCAAGGCGGGCGAGCCGTTCGGCGTTAAGCCTATCGGCCTGGGCGCCCGCGACTCCCTGCGCACCGAAGCCGGCCTGCCGCTCTACGGCCACGAAATGGGTCTGGGCTCCGGCAAATTTGGTGAACGGGACCTGGGCGTTGCCGAAGGCGGCTTTGGCTCCTACGTCAAGCCCTACAAGCCGTGGTTCATCGGCCGGGATGCCTATGTGGCCCGCGAGCAGGAGCGCAAGGGCGTTGTGGTGCGCTTCCGCTTCGACGACCAGCGTGTCCGCATGGCGCATCCGGGTGACCCGGTCGTCAACACGGACGGCGAGCGCATCGGCTGGGTGACCTCCTGCGCCATCGACCTCGACCG
>DASUOS010000326.1:0-5355 GCA_036276515.1 Anaerolineales bacterium
ATATTCTAGGCTGCTGCGGCTATGATGTACAAATCCTTCCGGTGATCGGCGCCGGGGCATCGTTTTTTTCGAAAGGTTTCATCGACCAGGCCCGGACCCACGCCGGAAGGGTCATGGATGCACTGGCTAAGATCGATCCCGAACGGGAAGCGCCGGTTGTCGGCCTCGAGCCGCCTGAAGTGTACTGTCTGAAGAATGATTACCCTGACCTGCTTCCCGAGCGGCGGGCAGAAATCGAGCAGCGCACCGCAAACGTCTGGCTGCTGGACGAATTCCTTTTGCGTTCCAGCGAGTTCCACAATCTGCGCATAGCCAGGAAGGTAGAGGAAGCTGGTTTGAAGGCAGGAAACGAAATAACGTTCCATCCCCACTGCCACCAGCGCGCAGAAGGCCTGTCGGAGGATGGACTTCCGACGGGTACAAATGCCACGCTTACATTGCTGCGCTCATGCGGGTTCGATGTGGAGCTGATCGACAGCGGCTGCTGCGGCATGGCTGGCACCTTCGGCTATGAAGCTGAGCATTATGACCTGTCGATGAAAGTGGGTGAGCTACGATTGTTTCCCTTGTTGAAAACCCGCTCCGCCAGCGGCACCTCCCCCAAATCCGATATAAAAAGCTCGGATGTCAATTCAACGTCACCGATCGGATTTGGGGGAGACTGGGAGGGGGTCCTTTCTTCCGGAGCCGCCTGCCGGATGCAAATCCGCCAGGGGACCGGCGTGGAAGCGCTTCATCCTATCCTGGCCGTGGCAGGCCGTCTGAAGGAGCTTTCGCATGCCAAAGAATGAATCCCGAACCGTCTGGTCCTCCGGGCAGGGCGATCTGCGCAAACAGCCAGATCCAAACCGCCAGGAGAAATCCCTTCCGCCAAACGAGCAGACCGTTTATTTGCACAGAGATTCCAAAGGTCGGGGTGGGAAGACCGTGACCCTTATCAAGAAACTTGTCCTTTCGGAAGAAGATTTAAAGGAACTTGCGAAGAAATTGAAGCAGGTATGCGGAAGCGGTGGGACCGTCCGGGAGGATGTGATCGAGATCCAGGGCGAGCACCGCGAGAAGATCGCCGAGGCTTTGAGAAAGATGGGCTACAGAGTCAAGATCGCCGGGGGATAAATTTCCTTCAAAATGGTTCTTGACTTTGTCTTTTTCCTGTTGTACACTGCTCCTGTATGAAATCCCTTTGGAAAGGAGGCGCACCTGATGTGATGATTCGATTAATCGTAGTCCGTCCTGCTACCCACAAATATCCTCCTCGAAGTGCGCCTGCTGACCGCTGACGGTCTTTTCCGCGTTTTTTACGCCACGGTGCACTCCCGCCCCGTGGCGTTTTTTATTGTTGTAACACAGGATTTCTTATGAACCTCCCCCTCAAAGCCTACTGGGACCTGCTTTCCCAACACATCCGCCCGCAGAAGGGACGCTTTATACTGCTGGCTGTCCTGCTATTCGGCAGTATAGGATTGCGCATCTTTGCCCCCCAGGTCATGCGCAACTTTATCGATTCGGCGCTGGCGGGTGAAGCCCTGCAAACGCTTGTCAACACGGCGCTGCTTTTCATCGGGATCGCCCTGGTGCAGCAGGGGGTTGCCGTTGGCGTGACCTATGTCGGCGAAAATGTAGCCTGGACCGCTACCAATAACTTGCGCGCCGAGCTTGCCCGCCACGCCCTGAGCCTGGATATGCGTTTCCATAACGATCACACGCCCGGCGAGCTGATCGAGCGCATCGACGGCGATGTGACCGAGCTGGCGACCTTCTTCTCGCAGTTTGCCCTCAACCTGGTCAGCAACGGCCTGCTACTGGTCGGTATTTTGATTGCCCTGTTCCTGGAAGATTGGAGGGCAGGGCTGGGGTTCGCCGTTTACTCAGTTGCCACCATTATGATATTAGGCCGGCTGAAGGATATTGCCATCCCGCACCAGAAGGCGCGTCGGCAGGCTGAATCCGAGATGTATGGCTTCCTCGAAGAGCAGCTGGCTGGCATGGAGGATGTACGCTCGAGCGGGGCGGTGGATTATTCGATCCGTGAGCTCTTTCGCCACCAGGCGGGCATCCTGACCCACAACCGCCGGGCCCACTTCAAGCGCTGGATCATCGAGAATTCGATGGGGCTGGCGCTCACCCTCGGAACGTTGCTTGCCATCACCAGCGGCACCTGGCTTTTCAGCGCCGGGCTGATCACCATCGGCACGGTCTATCTGTTTGTCCATTACATCAACCTGCTGGAGGAGCCGCTCTGGGCCATGACGCACGAGATCGAATCCTTCCAGACCATCGGCGCCTGTGTTGAGCGCCTGACCGAATTCCGCAGCTTCAAGGCGAACGTCGTGGAGGGCAGCCGGGAGCACGTTCCCTCGGGACCCCTGGCATTGTCGTTCAAGGACGTGAGCTTTTCCTACAATGGGAGCGATGCCATCCTGAGTAACCTGTCCTTCCGTCTCGAACCGGGCGCCGTGCTGGGACTGCTGGGCCGCACCGGGAGCGGCAAGACCACGCTGGCGCGCTTGATCTTCCGTCTGTATGACGTCACAGGAGGCAGCATCTCGGTCAACGGCCTGGACCTGCGTGAGTTCCGGAACGAAGCGCTTCGTCACAGCATCTCCATCGTCACCCAGGATGTGCAGTTGTTCCGGGCCAGTGTCCGCGATAACCTGACCTTCTTCGACCGTTCCATCCCGGATGCGAAGATCATTGCGACCCTCGAAGAGCTCGAAATGGGCGACTGGTTCCGCTCCCTGCCGAAACGCCTGGATACGGAGCTGGATATCGGCAGCCGCTCACTGTCTGCCGGAGAAGCACAATTGCTGGCCTTCACACGTGTTTTTCTGCGGGACCCCGGGCTGGTCATCCTGGATGAGGCCTCTTCCCGCCTGGACCCGGCTACCGAGGCGCGCCTCGAGCGGGCTGTTGACCGGCTCCTGCAAAACCGGACGGCAATCATCATCGCCCACCGCCTGCATACGCTCCACCGTGCAGACGAGATCATGATGCTCGAGAACGGCGTGGTTGTCGAATATGGTGAGCGAGCCTTGCTTGCTTCCGATCCTCGCTCGCGTTTTTACAATTTATTACAGACCGGCCTGGAAGAGGTGCTTGCTTAACGGTAGTATCGGCTCACCACGGAGCCACTGAGTCACAGAGTGTTTTATAGTCTCCGTGTTTCCGTGACTCAGTGGTTCAATGATTGGAAATGGGAATGTCTGAATCAACTTACACTCAAAATATCCCTGCCCTCCCCGCCTGGCGTGTGATCTGGGAGATGATGAAATTCCGCCCCTGGCTGTGGTTCGTGGACCTGCTGTCGGTGGCCTTGACGCGCGGCTCGTTCCAGATCGCGCCGGCGCTGATCATCAAGGCTTTCTTCGATTTTCTGACCGGTGAATCACAGCTGACCTTTGGCGTCTGGGCGATCGTCGCCTTCTCGCTCGCCGCCTGGCTGGGACGCGTAGTGGGCAGCTACGGCTTCTATTATGCCGACGTGCCCATCTTCGCCGATATCCCCACGCTGCTGCGCAAGAACCTGCTGCGCTATATCCTGAGGCGGCCCGGAGCTTCGTCCCTGCCGGATTCGCCCGGGGAGGCGGTCAATCGTTTTAAGAACGATGTCAACGAGATCCCGCTCTTTGTCATCCTGATCAACGATATCATGGTCGGGCTGGTCATCATCGTCGTCGCCATCATCCTGATGACCCGGATCAATCCGTCGGTCACGGTGATGGCGCTGGTCCCGCTTGTGGTGGTGGGCGTCATCGCCAATATAGCATCCAGCCGCATCGAGCACTACCGCCGCGCTTCCCGCCAGGCCACCGGGAATGTGACCGGGTTCATCGGGGAATTCTTCGGCAGCGTGCAGGCTGTCAAGGTGGCGGGTGCGGAGAAGAATGTCATCGGGCATTTCGACCGGCTGAATGAAGAGCGCCGCAAGCTCACAGTCCGCGAGAAGCTGTTCGATGAAGTGCTCGGGTCGATCTACCGCAACATGTCCACGCTCGGGACAGGGGTGATCCTGATCCTGGTCGGCCAGTCGATGCGGGCCGGCACGTTCACGCTCGGCGACTTTTCGCTTTTTGTCTACCTCCTGCAGAGCATGGGCGACCTGACCACCTTTGCCGGCATGCTGGCGGCTCGCTACCGGCAGCTGAATGTCTCTGTCCAGCGCATGTATCACCTGATGGAAAATGCACCCCTGGATGCCCTGGTCGAGCGCTCCCCGGTGGACCTGAACGGGCCGCTGCCGGATGTCATGTACCCCGCGAAATCCTCCGCTGACCATTTGCAGGAATTGACGGCTGCCAACCTGACCTATCATTACCCCGGCTCGTCCAACGGGATCGAAAATGTGAACCTTACCCTGCGGCGCGGCACTTTGACAGTCGTTACGGGCCGTATCGGTTCAGGAAAAACAACACTCCTGCGAGCCCTACTGGGACTTCTGCCGCCCGAGTCGGGTGAGGTGCGCTGGAACGGCCGTCCCGTCGAAAAACCGGACACGTTCTTCGTCCCGCCGCGCTGCGCCTATACAGGCCAGGTGCCCCGCCTCTTCAGTAATACCCTGCGCAATAACATCCTGCTCGGCCTGGAAAGATCCGAGGCCGAGATCCAGCAGGCCGCACAATTGGCTGTCCTGGACCGAGACCTGGAGGAACTGGAAGAGCGGCTGGAGACGATGGTCGGGGCACGCGGCGTCAGGCTCTCAGGCGGGCAGATGCAGAGAGCGGCCGCGGCGCGCATGTTCATTCGTGAGGCCGAGCTGTACGTTTTCGACGACCTGTCCAGTGCGCTGGACGTGGAGACCGAGCGCCGGCTCTGGGAGCGCATCTTTGCGTCACAGCATGGGACCTACCTGGTCGTCTCCCACCGCCGTCCGCTCCTGCGCCGCGCCGACCATATTCTCGTTCTGAAGAATGGACGCTTGGAAGCCGAAGGCCGCCTGGACGAGCTCCTGCTCACCAGTGACGAGATGAAGGAGCTGTGGAAGCAGGAGAAGAACGGCTCGTGAGCAATACGTCAGCCGCCAGGCCTGGCGGCTGACGTTTATCTTGCCCTTTATCGCTCCTCAAGGGGAAAGGTGAACCACGGTTGTCCACGGTTGACGGGCGCTACATTGGGCAGGTGGACACAGGATCTGCAGAAACACATGAATCGCGACCAGGCCATGCCAGCCATGGCTCGTCTGGAAAGACTATGGATTTCACAAAACGATCATAGTTTAATGATCTTCTCTTTTACTGCCTTGGTGACTGCCTCTGTGCGGTCGACGACTCCCAATTTCGAAAAGATATGGACGAAATGAGATTTAACAGTTGCTTCGGTAATAAACAATTTCCTTGCAATGTCCTTGTTGGCTTGTCC
>DASUOS010000327.1:0-3252 GCA_036276515.1 Anaerolineales bacterium
CGGGGAATCTCATTCATAACGTCATCGGACAGAAACGCATAAGCCAGCACAGGAAGATACATCAGAGCCGGAACCAGGGGAAGCGCACTGAAAACCCAGAGTGCTCTGTGCTTCCATGTCACCTGCCAGGCATGGCGCAGCACGTCCCGGACATCAAATTCCACGGCGTCTCCACAATCGCAAATCGAAAATCTACGGTCCTACATCGAGAGTCGGCTCACTCCCATTCGATGGTCGCAGGCGGCTTGCTGGTAATATCATACACTACACGGTTTATTCCGTCTACTTCGTTGACAAGGCGGTTTGAGACCCTTGCCAGCAGGTCATGGGGCAGGCGCGCCCAGTCGGCGGTCATGAAATCCTCGGTCGTCACGGCGCGTATTGCCGCTGCTTCCTGGTAGGTGCGCTGGTCCCCCATCACGCCGACCGATTTTACCGGCAACAGGACCATGAATGCCTGCGAAGTGGGTTGTCCAGCAGTTAAACTGCTGGACGAACGCCCCAAAAACCCCGCTTTTGACAACTCCCCCAGCAGGATGGCATCCGCCGCCTGGAGACGTGCCACACGCTCGCGCGTCACCTCTCCCAGACAGCGCACGGTCAAGCCCGGACCCGGGAACGGCTGCCGCCAGACGAGCGCCTCCGGCAGCCCAAGCGCCTCCCCCACGGCTCGAACCTCGTCCTTGAATAGATAGCGCAGCGGCTCCACCAGCTCGAACTGGATATCCTCGGGCAGCCCACCGACGTTGTGATGCGTTTTGATCTTCTCGGCTTTGTTGCGGTCCGGCGCGGACGACTCGACTACGTCCGGATAGATCGTCCCCTGCACGAGGAAGCGCGGCTGCCCCAGCTGCAGCGCCTCCCGCTCGAAAACCCGGATGAATTTCTCGCCGACGATCCTTCTCTTTGCCTCAGGCTCAGTGACGCCCTGCAGTGCCGAGAAAAATTCGTCTGAGGCTTCCACGGTCAATAGCTCAGCACCGAGGTGTTCGCGGAACGCTGCCGCAACCTGTTCACCTTCATTCTTGCGCAGGAGACCCGTATCCACGAACACCGCCACCAATTGGTCGCCGATGGCTTTATGCACCAGCGCCGCCGCCACGGAGGAATCCACACCGCCGGAGACTGCCGCCAGCACGCGCTCATCGCCAACCTGCCTGCGGATGCGCTCGACCGATTCCTCGATGATGGATGCCGGGGTCCAGGTTGGCGAGGCGCCGCAGACGTCCACCACGAAATGCCGGAGCAGTTGCCCCCCGTTCGGCGTGTGGTGCACTTCAGGATGGAACTGCACCCCGAAGTACTTGCGCCGCATATCTCCCATCGCTGCAAAGGGACTGTTGCCGCTGGCTGCCAGGGCGATGAATCCTTCGGGAAGCGTTGTGATCCGGTCACCGTGGGACATCCAGACTTGGGAGAGATTGGAGAGTAGAGGAGTGGAGAGTAGGGGGTCGATTTGCGCGGGACCGTATTCGCGTTGGGCGGAGGGGTCCACTTTTCCACCGAGGGCGTGGGTCAGGGCTTGCATGCCGTAGCAGATCCCCAGGATGGGCAAGCCGGTTTTGAAAATGAAATCCTGGATGTATGGCGCATCCTTTTCATACACAGACCTCGGTCCGCCCGAGAGGATGAATCCCCTGGGTTGAATACCAAGGATCTGTTCCATGGAGGCGTCCCATGGGAACAGCTCGCAATAGACTTGCGCTTCACGCACCCGCCTGGCAATGACTTGCGCATACTGGGAACCGAAATCGAGGATGGCGATAGAGTCCATGATTATTTTTTATGTACGGACGGGTGGCTGCCCGTCTCTACTGTTGAAATCAAATGGAAATGCAGTTGTGGAAAATCCTGGTACTCCCCGCCGTTGACGATCAAGCGATAGGCGGGCAGGTGAAATTCTTCTACGAGATGTTGAACGGCGGAATACAGATCGGCAAGGAACACCGTGTCTTTCGCATCCAGCTCTTTTAATGAAAGGATTGCTTTCTTGGGCACAAGCAGTACATGAAATGGATATGCCGGCTTCGGATGGTGGAACGCCATCAGCGTCTCTGTCTCACGCAGGCGTTTTACAGGGATGGCAAAACTCATGTGAGCGAATATCCAGCCAATGAGCGGGGCAAACAGCCAGAGTAACCTGCGCATCACCAGGTACAGCTTACGATGGCTCTCCAAACACGATCGTATCGCCTTCCATCGATACAATGCACGCCAGCGACTCGATCGGCACACCAAGAGACTTGAGCGCCGAGCGCCCGCCCTCGAAAACCTTCTCGATCAGCGCGCCTACGCCGACAATATGCGACCCCGAAGCCTCGGCGAGTCGCGCCAGCCCCAGGATGGTCTGTCCGCTGGCGAGGAAGTCGTCAATGATCAGCACCCGTTCTCCATTAGCCAGGTATTCGGGCGATACGATCAGCTCCACCATGCGGCCCTTGGTATGAGAAGGCGCCAGGGTCAGGTAGACCTGGTCGGGCATGGTGATCGGCTTGTGCTTGCGGGCATAGACCACCGGCAGCCCCAGATGGATGGCGGTGGTCACGGCCGGAGCAATGCCCGAGATCTCGGCGGTCAGCACCTTGGTCGCGCCAAGGTCTGCAAAGCGCCGCGCAAATTCCCTGCCGCAGGCATCCATCAACAGAGGGTCCACTTGATGATTAACGAAGCTATCCACCTTCAAAATTCCCCCTCCCAGATTTTTTCCATCCCTGAGAATCCGTTCTTCCAATTCCTTCATATCGGCCTCCATGGATAGACCATTTCTCGCATTGTACCAGACCCCCACCCGCCCTGGCGGGCACCCTCCCCCAAATTCGAAATGAAAATTATTGTATCAACTGAGCGCTTTATCTCGAATTTGGGGGAGGGCTGGGGAGGGGGTATGTTAGAATCCCTCTCCGTGACCGGGAAACCGATGCTTATTTTGGGATCCAACTCGCCGCGCCGCCGGCAGTTGCTTGGCCTCACAGGCTGGACCTTCAGTGTCTCCGCAGCCGACGTGGACGAGAGCCAGTACGCGAACGAATCTCCCACCGAGTACGTCTTAAGACTTGCCGAAACGAAAGCCCGCGCCACAGCGGCAGCCAGGGCGGAGGCGGACCAAATCGTGCTCGCGGCCGACACCGCAGTGATCGATGGCGCCGATATACTGGGCAAGCCCGGAGACCGTGAAGAGGCGGTTGCCATGCTCAGGCGCCTGCGTGGCCACATCCATCAGGTCTACACCGGGATCGCCCTGTTCCGTCCGCG
>DASUOS010000328.1:0-8040 GCA_036276515.1 Anaerolineales bacterium
GCTGTCGCCAGAGCCCGATTACGCGGCCGCGCAGGCATCGGCGATCAACGATGTGTTTATTGAGGAGTGGCTGCCAGCGGACCCGCGCTTTCGCTACTCGATCGCGGCCGCGCCCAACGACCCCGAGCTGGCCGCGCGAGAGATCCGCCGGCTCGGAGACCGGCCGGGCGTCGTACAGGTGCTGATGCCGAGCGGCGCGCGCATTCCCTACGGCCAGCGCAGCTTTCATCCCATCTACGAGGCGGCCGTCGAGCATGGCCTGCCAGTGGCGATCCACCCGGGGACCGAGGGAGTCGGCATATCGGGCGCGCCGACGGCGGCTGGCTATCCCAGCAGTTATCTGGAGTGGCACACGGGACTCGTGGGCAGCTTCATGGCTCACCTGATCAGCCTGGTGACTGAGGGTGTCTTCATCAAGTTTCCCGAGCTTAAGTTTGTTCTGATCGAGGGTGGCGTCTGCTGGCTGCCGCCATTGCTCTGGCGCCTGGACAAAAACTGGCGGGCGCTGCGCCAGACGGCGCCCTGGCTCGACCGGCGACCCAGCGAGATCGTCTTCGAACGCGTCTACCTCACCACACAGCCGATCGAAGAGCCCGATCGTCCCGAGCACTTTAAGAGGATGCTCGAGATGTTTCCTGCCGATCGCATGCTGATGTTCTCGAGCGACTTTCCCCACTGGGACGGCGATACGCCAGATTTCACGGCGCGCAACTTTCCTACCAACCTGCGGGACCGTGTGATGCACGAAACGGCTCGCGCCCTGTACCGGCTGCCGGAAGTGACGCATGGGTAATGTGATGAATGGCAAGCGGCGTCACGTCGTCGCCCGAACCGGCGAGATCCCTCCCGGCGCGCGGCGCATCGTCCAGCTTGACGGGAAGTCGATCGGAGTCTTCAATGTTCATGGGCGCTATGTAGCCGTGTTGAACGTCTGCCCGCACGAGCTCGCGCCGGTCTGCCTCGGCCGCCTGGGCGGCACAACCTTCCCCTCGGCTCCGGGCGAGTGGGTCTGGGGCCGCGAGGGTGAGATCCTGGCCTGCCCCTGGCATGGCTGGGAGTTCGACTTGCTCACCGGCGCCTGCCTGACCGACAAACGCCGGCTGCGCCTGTATGACGTGACGGTCGAGGACGATCAGATTATCGTCATGATCTAGATGCTGGCATGCTTAGCGTCCGCCGTAGGTGTACCTGGGGCGTGTCATATTCTCGGGGGAGAGAATATCGTCGAGCTGATTTTTGGAGAGATAGCCTTTTTCCAGCACAATCTCATAAACCGAACGTCCGCTTTTCAACGCCTCATCCGCCACAAGCGTGGATTTTTCATATCCTATATACGGGTTAAGTGCTGTGACCAGACCGATCGAGTTCTCCACCATCTGGCGGCAGACCTCCCGGTTCGCGGTGATGCCCGCCACGCAGCGCTCTGCCAGGGTCCGGCAGGCGCGTCCAAGCATATCCAGCGAGGTGAACAGGTTATAGGCAATGACCGGCTCCATCACATTGAGCTCGAGCTGTCCGGCTTCGGCAGCCAGTGTCACCGTAATATCATTACCGATCACCTCGAACGCGACCTGGTTGACCACTTCAGGAATGATCGGGTTGACCTTGCCCGGCATAATGCTCGAGCCGGGAGCCATTGCCGGAAGGTTGATCTCATGTAATCCGGCACGCGGACCCGAAGATAACAGGCGCAGGTCGTTGCAGATTTTCGAGAGCTTGGTTGCCACCCGTTTCAGCACGCCGGAGAGCTGGACGTACGCCCCGGCATCCTGGGTGGCTTCCACCAGGTCCTCCGCTCCGACGACCGGGATGCCTGTCAGCTCACGCAATTTCTCTGTGACCAACCGGGCGTAGTCAGGGTGGGCATTCAGCCCCGTGCCAATTGCAGTGGCGCCCATGTTGATCTCGTGGATAAGTGACTGTGCTTCCGATACGCGTTGGATGTCTTCTCTCACCATGATCGCCCAGGCTTTGAACTCCTGGCCAAGCGTCATCGGCACCGCATCCTGCAGCTGGGTCCGCCCCATCTTGATGACATCCGCAAACTCATCTGCTTTCCGGGCGAATGCATCCCGCAGACGGGTCATCTCAACCCTCAGCCCATCCAGTTTCTGGCTGAGGGTGAGGCGCAGGGCGGTCGGGTAAACGTCATTGGTCGACTGCGACATGTTGACATGGTTGAGTGGGTGCAGGACATCGTACGTTCCCTTTTCATGCCCCAGTAGTTCCAGCGCTCTGTTCGCGATGACCTCGTTGGCGTTCATGTTGGTAGACGTCCCGGCTCCACCCTGGATGACATCGACCACAAACTCATCGTATAGAGAGCCAGCCAGGATGTCGTCGCAGGCGCGGCAGATCGCCTCGGCAAGTCTCGGGTCAAGCAGACCCAGTTCCTGGTTGGTGAGAGCAGCCGCCTTCTTGATATAAGCCAGTGATTTGATCAGACGTGGATAGTGTGCGATCGTAATGCCGGTAACGGCAAAGTTTTCAACGGCGCGCAACGTCTGGATTCCAAAATAGCGGTCTGCAGGGACTTCGCGATCACCGAGCAAATCGTGTTCGATACGAGTGGTGGTCATTCGCGTGTTCCTTTCCTCATGGTATTCTAACGCGAGAGGGCTATCTCCCCATCAATCCACTAAGATGACAGTCGCTTTTCAGAAGTCTACAAAAGTGACTGTCACCTCTTATTACCGATCATCTCTATGTGGGCAATATCTCTTTTGATTTCTTCCGGGAGCCTGGCGAACAAAACAACAATATCTGTTATTTGTTCAGATGCAGATTATTCTACTTCTTTGTGTTGCTCGGGATACCACGCTGGAGTACAGGGCATAAACATTGTCGTGTTTGCTTCCCAATAGTATCTTTGCCCTGGTTTTATGAGAAGCTGGTCTCCTTCCGTAAACTCGATTTCATTCCCTTCAATCATGAGTTTTCCGGAGCCTTTAATTACGTAACCAACTTCATAGCATTTCTCATTTACAACTCTCCCTTTTTCCGGATACCTGCCCTTTATCTCAACAACTGCACCATGTAAAGTCTTATCCATTACCGGATATTCGAAAACTGTCATGGTATTGCCGACTTTTGTTTCTTTTGTTTCCATCTTTCGAACGATATTCATGAAGCTATTTTAGCAGAATAGATCTACTCGTGAGACCGTGCGTAGAGCTCATGAACAAATGTACTCTCTGCTGGCGTGGAGCTTCGAGCACGCCGTGCAGGGTCCTCGCTCAATTTTTACAGGATTTTGTGTTCCTGCAGGGATGGACACTTTACTGTCCATCCCTTTGCATTATTTATCTGGCAAAGCGTAGTTGAGCGAACTGAAAGGTAGTTTTTGAGTCTGGATCTCATCTTTCAAAAGAAGATAAGCATTTTTACGGGATCAGCCGACCCATGGATGAGGTCGGCTGAACACTGTGCCCCATGCGATGAAGTTGTCGGGCTTACTTCATGTGAAAGCCATACTCGGCCAGGACCCACTTGGGGAATTCGAAGCGCACTGTTTTGAGGGGATCTACAACCTGGCAGAACTTGAGCTCGCCGACCAGACTCATTAACATGCCAGCGTCGTTGAGCGGTATTTTTACGAAATCGGTCAGGAACTGCGCCATACGGTGGATGGCTCCGCTGGCCGCCTCATCGGTAGTGGGAGCCGAATAAATGGTTGCCAGGACATCAGGCGTTTGCACAAATGGCGTTGGCAGGTCTTTTAATTCCTTCACCACCCGGGCTCTGAAGTGCAGTTCTCCCGCGATCTCTGCCCCGCAAACAACAATCTCGCCATCGCCCATCGCGGCGTGGAAATCTCCCGCACCGAACAGCGCTCCTTCGACACCCACTGTAAAATAGGCGCTGTTCCCTTCACACATCAACGTGCAGTCCAGGTTGCCGCCGTGGGGCCCCGGCGTGCCATTGGGCACGGATCCCTCGGCCGGTGCCACGCCAATGACACCGATCATCGGCTTCTTCGGAATACGAATCTTATCTTTGAATAAAATGTAGTCGTCTTCCACTTTGAGGATCGCTGTTTCCATCTGGGTAATGGTGTCTCCCAGGGCGCCTTCGCCCGGGATCGTGACCATGCTGGCTTGTTTTCCAACTTTCACTTCCAGTAAATCCACCCGCAGTACATCTCCCGGCTTTGCTCCTTCGATATAAACAGGTCCGGTCGCCGGATTGACATGATTCCAATCCAACTGATCCACCAGATGCTCAGGCTTTTGAATTTGTCCTTCGAAACAATCGTGGGTTTCGAGCAAGACTTCCTCGCCCTGCCCCACGTGAACAGCAGGATCTAATTCGGGTTTAAATGCGAAGAACAAACGGTCGCGAGTAACTTTTGTAGTCATTTTATTCTCCTTTCCATTGAATAAAACTTAAGCAGGCAGACCGATCAGCCCGGCCTCTGCATTTAACTTTTGCCACATTGCCCGATAGGCCGGGTCTTCAAATCCCAGGTCTGTACGAGCGCGCAGCCGGCCGATCCAGGCTTCCGTTGCCTGCATGGACCTTTGGAAACAATATTCCATGAAATCACGCTTTTCTTCCAGCGTACCCTTCTTTACCGATTCAGATTCGGATAAGAATTCATTTTCGAGCACACCGAAATCGTTTCTGATCTCCGGCAGGAGATTGCCAAAATCGGCCATGGCGCGGCGGTGGAGCAGCTCATGCTTCCACCACAGAGAACGCGGATCAAAATGTTCTGTGGGAGTGGGACCGATCATCTCGGGCAGGTCAACGCCCATGAAAACCGGTTTGAAAATCGAGAGACAATTCCCGGATGTGCCCGTGACCCAGATCAGCACGCCATGCTCACCCACGTCCGTGACCATCACGCCATCCGCCTGCCACCAGCGATTTTCCTGTGGACCCGCATGCATACATATATTTCGTTGGGCGTCGGCGGTCGCGGGATTGTATCCGTCACTGTGGTGGCGCATAAGGTTGAACATCGTAGAAGCCGTAATCTGACCGGCGGATTCTTTTAGTTTATCGTACGTGATACATTGGCGATCCGGAGAGCCAAGGTTGGGAGGAACCTCTGGCAAACCGAATGTTTTTGCCCAATGTGTCTTTGTTTCTGACTTGACAGAACAAGTTGTCCAATTCGTAGAAATACCGAGCATGTTAGAAATGGAGTCGAAATCATCCACTTTCCTGACTGCCCATTTGCGACCGGCTGTTTCCAAAATGTAGGCTTCGCTGGTATCGGACATGAGAAAACTGCTGTCGAAATGGGAATTGCCTTTGAGTTCTGCACTGCCGCCCTGTCCATATTTTTCCAGCAGGCTCGTCATAATTTCAATAGCCTCCTGGCAGTTGCGGGCCCGTTCCAATCCCAGACGCATGAGGTCGGGCCCAATGAGTCCATCTTTCTCTTCGGCCATTTCGGTCGTGAAGACAGCCTCCTCCCCCATGGCAAGACCATACTCGTTTATCCCAATCTCACACCCATACGTCCAAAAGGCTTTGGTCAGGAAAATTTCATAGGTCTCTTCGGCCTGCGGGATAACGAGGTGCGTAACCCGTACGCTTTCTCCCTTGACGTGTTTTTGGCGCGGGATGCGCACAATGGCATTCGCTTCATTGACTTCACAGTCTGCGCTTTTTGCAAAGAGAACACTTTGATCACGAGTGACGGATGGTAAAGCGACAAAGGTATCACACATTTTGCTTGCCTCCGGGAATATGATCTATCGATGGGTTGGGTTCAGCCGATCGAGCCTTGCGTAGGCGAGGCGGCCAGCGAATTTCCTGGCTGCCCAGGATGCCAGTCGGGCGGTAAATCAGAATCGCGATCAAGACAATCGCCAGGACTATTTCGGTAAAACCGAAGAAGCCCTCGGGGAAAATTTGCAGGATATTGACCTGGTTTTCGATGGCCCGCAAAACTTCGCGAGCGGTGGTCACTACTAGCGTTCCGACCACGGCCCCCGAGACGCTGTATGGCCCACCGATCACCAACATCGCCAGAATCACAAATGTCTCATTCAAATAGAACGAATAAGGAGTGAACGAAGTGATGAAGTGCGCCCAAAGTGCCCCTCCCACTCCAGCGACAAAGGCACTGGCAACAAAGGCCAGCCAGCGCATCACCACCATGTTGATGCCGATCGAGGCGGCTGCGTAGGCATCGTCGCGAGTGGCACGCAGGCGCAGGCCAACGCGCGACTCCTTGAAAAGATAGACGGCAAAGATCGTAATCACACAAAAGGCAACCGCCGTCCATAAATTGGTGTAATTGTCCACCCCAAATAGTGTACGCGGTCCGTTGGTCACCCGGTCCCAATGAACCATCACCACGTTGACAATGACCAGCAGCGCGAAGGTGGTGATGACTGCCGCGGCATCCGAAAGGCGCATCAGAGGGAAGCCGACGACCGCCGCAATGAAGGCCGCCACCAGCGCACCGATCAGCAGGGACGGCAGGAAGGGAAGATGAATTGGAATGAGGAAAGGATACAGGTTGGAGTTGGCCAGCTCTTTGGCAGTGGGTGTCATGGACAGCAGCACGGAGGTATACGCTCCGATGCCCATAAAACCGATGTGGGCAAAGGACAGGATGCCGGAATTACCCATGTAGAGCTGTAATCCCAGCACCAGGATGGTGCTGACGAACATGACTGTGACAATGCGGGTCAGCAGTGGGATGCCCAGCAACTCGGTGAGGATGGCCACGAGCAAGATGCCCGCCACGAGGGTCAATGGAGTGTTGAAGGTCTTGATGCGATCGATCAGGTTCATCCCACACGCTCCACAGCGGTTTTGCTGCTGATCAAGCCCTGGGGCCGGAAGAGCAGGACGATGATGACAAAGGCAAACATGAAGGCTTCGCGAAATTCCAGCAGATCGGGCGGCAAGAATATACCCAATAGACTAATGATAATGGCATACACAAAGCCGCCCACCACAGCGCCCGTCAGGCTGCGCATGCCGCCGATGACGGTGGCAACAAATGCCACGAGCAAGGGCGGCGCGCCGAGGGTCGGAGTCACAGTGGAGGAACGCGCGATCCAGAAGATGGAAACGATCCCGGCCATAATGCCGCTGATGGCAAAGGCGGTCGAGATGACGGTATTGGCCGGCACGCCCAACATGCGGGTCATTCGGAAGTTATCGGCGGCGGCGCGCAGAGCAATACCCAGCACCGTGCGTCGCAACAGCAGCGTGAGCAGGGTCAGCATGATGATGCATGTGGCAATCGTGAGGATATTTCGCCAGGGCACGCTGGTCCCGGCAATCATCACGCTGGTCTGGAAGATCTGCGGCAAATTCACAGCCCGGGCTCGAGGAGAGATGATCAGCAAAGCAGCATTCTGCAGCAAGGCGCTCACAGCAAAAGAGGTGATCAACATAGCCGTGAGGGATTTCTCCCGCACGGGCCGGAAGGCGACCAGCTCGGTGAGCAGGCTGGTGAACATCGCGATGACAACTGCCAGGACCGCGACGATCAGCCAGGGTAATGCACTGAAACCCGCCAGCAGGTATAAAGTGTAACCGCCAATCATGATCAGCTCGCCGTATGCGAAATTGACCAGGCGCAGAATTCCATAGATGATGACCAGTCCCAGCGCCAGCATAGCGTACAGACTGCCCAGACTGAGAGTGTTGATGATGAATTCGAGGTTGATCAAGACGGCACTCCTATCTGCCGGACCGACGATTAACACCCATGTAGATGCCTTCGATATCGGCATGGGTACGCAACTGTTGCGGGGTGCCCTGGTTCTCGATCAGGCCGGTATTCATGAGATAGGCCCGGTCGACGATTTCCAGGCTCCTGTTCACATTTTGCTCGACCAGCAGAATGGTCACACCCCGCTGGTGAAGGCGGGCAATGAGGTCAAAGATCTGGTCGACCAGGGCAGGGGCCAATCCCAGGGAAGGCTCATCGAGCATGAGCAGACGCGGCCTGGACATGAGAGCGCGGGCAATCGCAAGCTGCTGCTGTTCGCCGCCAGAGAGTGTGCCGCCGGGCTGCTGCAAGCGCTCCTTAAGCACGGGGAACAGCTCAAAGACTTCGCTCAG
>DASUOS010000329.1:0-17788 GCA_036276515.1 Anaerolineales bacterium
GCACAGACCCAGGACGCGCCGCAGGTTTGGAATGTCGCGGCGTCCCCAGAACTGGGCGGTGAACATGGCTGCACCACTGATGATCCCAAAATGGACCAGATTGAGCAAAAAGGCGACCTGACCGGCAAGTCCCACCGCCGCAACCGACGCATCCCCTTTTTGACCAACAAAAACAACCCCCAGCAGGTTGAGCCCCGAAAACATCAACTGCTGGATGATGATCGGCACGGCAATCTTGCGGACTTCGTGAAAATAGTCGGGATCGCGGTAAAAATCCAGGATTCTCTTGAGTATGGACACCTTATCTCCAACGCGGCTCGATTATAAGCGGGTGTAAGAGGCTTTTGTCACTGTCCATCTAACCAGACAAGGAGTATCCAGATGAAACATGTGACGTACCTGTTGATCATAATTTTAATTACGGCCTGTGCCAGCCCCACGGAAGTCGGGGGCTCCATTCCTTCGTCCACGGGAATTGCTTCGTCGCAGCCTGCGCTCGAAATGTCTGCCACTCTACCCGCCTCCACGGAGACCGTGGCTTCTGCTACCTTCCCTGTAACCGATGATATTTTCACTCGAATGGGAATTACCCTCCCCGCACCTGTCTGCAGTTCATTGACCCAGCCTCAAACGGAGGGACCGTACTACAGACCGAATACTCCAGAACGCAATATCCTGTTTGAAGAGGGCATGGAAGGTACAAAATTGATCCTGGCGGGATATGTTCTCGACCAGAACTGCAATCCTTTACCGAACGCCTGGCTCGATTTTTGGCAGGCAGACGCCCGCGGTGAGTATGACAACGCGGGGTACCGGCTGCGCGGCCATCAATTTACCGATGAGCAGGGACGCTACTACCTCGAGACGGTCCTGCCTGGCTTATATCTGAGCCGGCCGATCGAGCATATCCATGTAAAGGTGAGGCCGGAGGGTGGGGAAGAGATCACCAGCCAGTTATATTTCCCCAATCAGCCGGTGGAAGGATTGACCGTCCAGCTGGAGGAGCGCGGCGACTATACCGTAGGGTTTTTCAACTTTGTGGTCCAACGGTGATCCGGTTCTTGCCGTTGTCCTTTGAGTGTTTTGCGGCTCTTTCCACAGACAGCAGCAGCTCTTCTGCAGTCGTTCCGTTGTCAGGATAGGTTGAGATCCCGATCGAGATGGTGATTGGGATCTCCCATTTTTTGGATGTGGTTTCCACGGCCGAACGCAGACGCTCGGCAACGCCATAGGCAGCATCGGACTGGGTGGCCGGCAGCAGCACGAAGAATTCATCGCCCACACGCCAGCGGGCAATGAAATCACCCGGACGGAGATGGCTTGCCAGCAAGCCCGCCAGCCGCCTCAGCATATCGTCGCCCGCCGAATAGCTGATATCGTTATAGAGCCGCAGATTATCGCCATCGATGAAAAGAATGGAAAAGGACTCGCTGCCTCGCTCGGATCGCTGGAGAGTCCGCCGCATTTCCCGTTCTGCGGCGATACTGTTGGGGAGCTGGGTGATCGGATCCAGGTAGGCGATCTGGTGTGTGGCGTCGAGCCGGGTGGCGAAGGAGAGCAGGCGCTCGGTAAGCGTGTTCAGCACGCGCAGCTGGTAGGTATTCCCTGAGGAGCCATGTGAATAGATATTTGTGATAAACCCGCGGTTTTCGTAGACCTTTACATCGAACAGGGCATCGCTGATGGCAATCCATAGATCGGCGATTTCCAGTTTTTCATTCTGAAAGTGAATGAGCATGACAGAGGCCGGGTTGGGCCAGGAGAATTGAGAGCTTTCGCGATTGAGACGCTCGAACAAGTCTCTGGCATTGATCTCCCGGGCTGCGTGGTCCCCGTGGGAAAGGACGGCCACGATCTCGTCGCCGCCGATCCGGTAGACGGGAGCCTGGAGATCCTTCAGGGCGATGCTGACCCAGCGCAGGACTGCATCCCCCTGTACATGGCCATGCTCCCTGTTGAAACGGTTGAACCCGTTCAAGTCGACGAGCAGCAGGGAGAAATCGATCCATTCTGAAGAGGCCAGCCTGCTCGTGAAGGTTTCTAAAAATCCCAGCAGATTACCCGTCCCGGTTAAAGGATCGATCCGCTCGACGGATTGTTCATCCTCAAATATCGCTTTTCCAGTGTCGTTATCAACCATAGCATTTCCTCGGCATAAGTAGGCAGGAAGACTGCTGTTTTGAAAGCTATTTCCGGCAGGCTCTATTTTACTGCCTTGAAGCCATGGAACTCAGCACTTCACGAAGAATGGAACAATGCCCGAAGGATCCCCTGGAATACGGGATGCGGAAACACATCCGCACCCTTATTAATGAAAATACATGGTATACAGGCACATCCATCCCCATTAAGGTTCACGGTCCATAATGAGACTTGATATCCGGTTACCCAGTTTTTTGATCATCGGCGCACAAAAAGCCGGCACGACGTCTCTTCATCACTACTGCCGCCAGCACACGGATATTATCATGGCGCATGTAAAAGAGCCGATATTCTTCAGTTCGACAAAATCTCCAGAGACAACATGGGAAGCACGCAGTGCGAAAAACCCTTACCCCTTCTTTTATCTGGAGGAGTATGCAGAATGATTCAAGGACGCCGGAAAGAATACGGCAGCGGAAAAAATCGTACGTTTCTACCCTGGCCAGGAGATTGGGTCTCTTTCCCTCTCAATTGTTGCTGGGAGAAGCGTCCACAGCCTGCATGGCAAACCCTGCTTCATCCAGGAACAGAGGCTCGTGGAGCGCTATTGCCGATGATTTCTGCAGGAGCGAACCGGGGGCAATAACGAATTTGGTAAGAAAGCGGCACCCGCGGATACAAACAAGTAGATGATCGAATCCCATTCCTGGCCGGAATTCCCGGCCAGGACCTGACATCGGGGTTGCTCTTTATGGAGATGGCGCTCCAGTCTTTTCAAATTCCCCATTCCTGCATCTGATTGGCAGGCATGCTCGTAAAAGGGCATGGTCACATAATTCCCCGCTCAGCAGCAACAACAAGGCCTGTGATGCAACGGCGCATGTGGGCACGAACAGTGCTTCGCGCAGCCATTGCCTCGCCAGGGATTCGATAACAACCATTTCAAAGCGCCGTTTTACTCTTTAATCTTAGTTTCTCTGCAAATCTCAACAGAGAATACGGCGCGGACGTGTGTGGCAAAATTCTGCAAGTATAGGAGGCTGTATGTTTAAATGGTCTTACGTTTCCCTGCTGTTTGTCCTGCTGCTTGGCGCCTGTTCGGGCACTCGTCCCATCCGCCCAACGGATATCGATGTGCCAGAGGGCTTTCATGTGGAGGTGGCCGTCGACGGTCTCGCCGCTCCGACCATGATCGCATTTGATGACCAGGGCAGGATGATAATAGCAGAGAGCGCATACGGGGGTGGGGGTGAGCCAAAAGTGACTCGCATCGAATCGAACGGTGAAAGGACAGCGCTTGCTCAGGGCAGCGTTTTTGGAACAGAGCTGCCGATCACCGCCGTTGCCTATCACGATGGGCAAGTCTATGTGGTTCACGCAGGAACAGTTTCCATTATTGAAGAGGGCGGGCAGATTCGTAATATCATTACCGATTTACCCGGCCAGGGAGATCACCAGGCCAATCAACTGGTCTTTCAGGATAACCAGATGTATTTGAGCATCGGCACCGTGACCAACTCTGCGGTGGTTGGAGAGGACAATGTCGTCTTTGGCTGGCTCAAAAAACCGGAGCTCCGCGATCTGCATGACATTCCCTGTGAAGATATTGTCCTGACCGGCGAAACCTTCGAGTCGGATAACCCGCTGGAAGAAGGAGAACAGGTCGTGCAGACAAGCCCTTACGCGCCGTTTGCTACAACGCTCCCTGAAGGCTCGACGGTGCCTGGAAACCCGAAGTGTAACGGTGCGGTTCTGCGCGCCAATCCAGATGGCTCCAACCTTGAAGTCGTCGCCTGGGGACTTCGTAATCCCTATGGGCTGGAAATCGGCCCCGATGGCGCTCTGTTTCTCACCATGCATGGCTTTGATGCCCGCGGCTCGCGGCATGTGGAGGATGCCTGGGATTGTTTATACAGGGTGGAGGAAGGAGCCTGGTATGGCTGGCCCGACTTTGCCTGCGAAGTGCCGGTCACCGATCCCCAGTTTAGGGCGAAAGACCAGCCGCAGCCGCAATTCCTGATTGCCAACCATCCGACTGAAAACCCGCCGCAGCCCATTGCCAAGTTCAATCCGCACGCGGCAACAAACGGATTTGCCTTCGCGCCCTCTGACGAGTGGGGCGCGCCGACCGACGCGTTTATTGCGCTGTTTGGAGATTTCACACCCGCAACTGGGACCGTCCCGGAGCCGCAAGGAGTCAAGATCGTCCGCGTCGATACAACGACGGGAGAGGTCACCGATTTCATTACGAACAAGTTCTCTGTGGAAGCATCCAAGCGCAGTGCAGGCGGCCTGGAACATCCATCCGATGTAACCTTTGGGCCGGATGGCGCGATGTATATTACCGATTGGGGGGTGGCCCACATTACCGTAGATGGGCTTAAGCTGGAGCCAAATACAGGGGTGGTGTGGAGGGTGACACGGGGTGATCCGAGCGCCAGTTTGCCGGGCGGTCCCAGCCTGCTTTATGCGCTGCTCGGGCTGGCTGCTTTTGGTACATTGACGGTTGTATTCGCCCGCGGCCCGGCTGCCTATCAGCGCCTGACGGATGGACTGTGGGCAGGGGCAGTTGCCGGACTTGTTATGGGTGTCGCCGCGATGATTGTTTCGGCTCTCGTACTGAATTTACCCTGGTACGCTCCTCCACGAGTCTTTGCTACCATGGTCATGGGGCGCGCTGCGGTTGCCAACATCCTGGAGTTTGAAGCCGTCTCCTTTATTGCCGGACTGATCGTTGTGCTGGTGTTGACCAGCCTGCTTGGGCTCCTCTTTGCTGCATTCCTGCGATCCACGCAACCTGCCCGAACGGTTTTGGCCGGTGTGTTCTATGGGTTGACAGTCTGGGCGTTGCTCCAATACTTCCTGCTGCCGCTGCTCTTCCCGCTGGTTTCAGATAAAGGCTTTCCACCCTTCTGGTACGCGGTGGCATTCGGGATCTATGGGCTGGCGCTGGGAGCCTTGCTCGCCAGGCGGTCTGGGCGCCGACATCCATAGCTCACCAATCTCTTGAAACAGGGTGGACAATGGCTGTGGGTTGCGGCAGATGGAACGGTCAGGAACGGTTGGACCGTTCCATCTGCCATAGACCGGCCGGGAGCAGAAACCTGATGAAAGAGTGGGGGAGGGGTGAGACTGCGCCAGCTGGACCGAGAAGAGATTGGCCCGGATATCCAGGAACAGAGGATCGTGGAGTTTTAATCGAGGTGAGACAATATCAATTAGCAGGGCAGGAGAATGACTAAATCACTTTTCGTGTTTCTCGAAAATCTTCCGGTAAGCTTCATCAAGATTCTTTTCGCGTTCGATTTCTTTTTTGCTTCTTGGTGTTGTATCCTTTCCGGGCTGTGTATTGCAAACCACATTCAGAATAGGGGATAATTTATTGATCATGATAGGCTCAATGAAACTGATGTCTGGCGAAGGTGGAATGTGAAATTCATCTTTACATAAATTTACACAATCCTCCAGCGTCCAAAGCTGTATTTTCCATTTCAAAGAGTCCGGCAAGTGATCCACGATTTTTTGGCCAACAGAAGTGTTTGCTGTGACACGATTGTCTAGCCAGACTATATGTCCACTCCAGCCAAACCAGCGCTCCCAAATGCTCCACTTCGATATCCCCACATATAGCACATCCCCAGGGCGATTCTTCATTACGTAAAGCTCGTATCCGGTCTCTTCGTAATTCTGATCATGAAAGTCCTGAAAGTCGATCTCGATCATTTCTACCTTTTATTGAAAATTTCATCATAGGCCTTGGCAGCTTCCGTGTTAAAGTGGGCGTAACGATTTGTGGTAGCAATGCTCTCATGACGGGCAAGTTCCTGAGATATTTTTAGATCACCTTTGGCCAGATAGGTCATTGTGACAAAGTAATGCCGAAAATCATGGATTCGGACAAGGCTTCGATCTACGCCAGCCTCTTCGATTCTTCCTTTTATGCCTTTATTGGGATCTCCCTTAATTGCCTTCCACATTCCGCCGGCTGTAATAGGCCGAACTTTTTTACTGGCACGTATATCGTGGCGTGCAAATACGGGCTGAGATCCCAGCGGTATTCTCGAATTTGGCTCAACAACGGCTCTTGCGTGTAGATAATCTTTGAGAGATTGTATAGACCGATTTGAGAAGTAAACTACCGCCTGTTTATCACCCTTGCCAATAATAATGGATCTTTGTTCCATCCAATCTATATCCCCGCGTTTGAGCGCGCAGGCTTCGGATATCCGTAAACCGGTATCAGCCAGGGTCAGGACAAACGCGCGATCACGAAGGGCTTCTAAATTTTCACGTGTAGAGGCTTCAGGATTTCTTTGAAGGGCCTCACAATAGGCGATCACTTTCTCCACAGCCTCGCGATTGAAATTTACGATGCGTTTCCTTTGGTTGCGGGTGTAGTGTTCTGTGGCTTCTTTGAGCTCATCTGCATTCCAGGCTTTGTGAAACGCGTAGAATTTGCGAACGGCTGTCGTGTAAACTCGTTTTGTAGCAGGGGACTTTGGTTTGATCGAAGTCAGGAAGGCAGTGTAATTGGACAAATCCAAATCCGCATCTTCGCCTACAACAGAGACAAATTGATTCAGAGCATTCCGATATGCGAAAATCGTTCGCGGAGAACGGTCCAGGGTGTCTAGGAAGGCCTTTATTTTAGTTTTCATATCATTCCATGTAATATTAATTATATCGAGTGATAGATGGTTTGTCAAGAGTGCTTTCATATTCCTGCATGAACCACCTCCCTACGAGTTTATTGATCGAAAAAATATCTTAACTGACGATTCAAAAGCTGATGCTGTAAGTTGCTTAAGACAGATAAATTTATGCGATGTGTATGCTCAATTCGATTTCCTCGTTATCTCCCCTGCCCCATCACCAGACCTGGGCCGCCTCAGGCACGGATTCCCGCGGCAGCATCAAAATCGCCTTTTTCTGACAAATAGACCGGCACACGCCACAGCCATAACAGGCCGTGGGATCGATGACCACCTTCCTGTTGTTCGCGGAATAACGGATCGCGCCATACTGGCAGCGGCGCATGCACTGCCGGCAGCCATTGCAGTCGTCGGCGGCAACCTCTGCCACCCACTCCGCCCGGAACATGACAGGATAATCGCCGCGTGCATGTGTAATGCGATAGGCCATACAATCCTGATCGCAGTTGCACAACCCGCCGATAAAGGGCGTTTTAAATGTCCAGACAGAATGCACCAGTCCTTCCTTGTCCAGTTTGCGGATGGCGTCCAGCGCCTCCTCCTTCGTCAGCAGCTCCAGGCTAAAAGAGTCGTCCAGGGCGTCCATAAGCTGTCGGTCCATCGTCAGCCCATAGCAGTAGCGGGCGTTCATGTTGCCAGTGGTCACGCGCCGGCACACGCACGGCAGCCTGACTGCCCCCTGCACTAACTCGAATATATTTTCCACGTCTTCCATCGGCACGACCTGCCCGAAGTGATCCTGTTTCTGAGCATGGGTCAGGAGGGGCCTGGCAATCGCCATGAGCGGTGTTTTATGAATTTTATTCAGGTTCTGGATGCTGTGAGGGACACGGATGTGAAAGCCATTCAGAAATTCTGCGGCATACCTGCGCCGGTCCTTCTGGTTCAGCAGCTCAATGGAGTAATTTTCCATCGCAAGATACCACTTCTTTCCCTCGCCGTGCTGCGTGCAAAATTCACACATGTGAGCCTCCTTGTATTTTCCATCAGTATAGCGATCCCCCGCAGGAACTCCAAGTGACATCCTTCTTGTGTTTTTCCGCGCATCCAACCCGGTGCTACATCCCTTATAGTAAAATTCAATATCCATGCTCAAATACTTCCGCGTCAAACAGGAACCCGAAAAAATCGTTCCCGACCTGGGGGCCATTTCCCTCGCGCTGCTCGAGCGTGACGCGACCCTGCCCTTTACCATTCGACAATTGAACAACCTGCCAGAGGCCGTCAAGCAGCGACTGTATCGCGGCCTGCTCCCCCCAGCCCTGCTGACCCGCTTTGGGATCGATCCTATCCAATGGACAGGTGCCGATAAAGAGCTGATGGTCCATCTCCAGGCTGAGCCGGAAAGTGAAAAGGTCCTGATCACGGTCCGCAGCTCCCCTGCCCCGGAGGATGAATACTTTGCCCTGGAGCTGGCCGATAATTCCCTGAACGGTATCGAGCTGAATTTGATCGTCCTGAACGATCCCCTAGCACCGCGTTTTTCGATCGATCGTACTGCGGAGGGACAGCCCACGATGTTCGGGACGCTGCACCGCAACCTGGAGGCTGAGGGACAGGCCAAAACTGCCGGCCTTGCACCGGGACAGGTCCGCGCCGGGCTGGGCGGCTCGAAGGTTGTCTTCGAGCACATCGACAGTTTTCTGGCCATGCTGGGGCACCGCGCCTACTTCCTGGAGCCGCTCACCTACGCTTCCGCCTGGGTCTTCGAGCGGCGCGGTTTTGCTTATGTGCGCGGCCACAAGCTGATGGACGATATCCACCGGGCGTTCCAGCCGGGCGGCGCGCTGTATGCCTGCCTGGACGACCGGTCCCCATTCCGGAAACAGGAACAGGCCGGAACCGTGCGGGGGCGTGCCTGGGCGATCCATGACGGCATCCTGGATGCCATCGACCAGCGCTGGGACAAGATCCGCATGGTCAAACAGATCGGACGCCGCGCCGGCGTCGAGACTTTTCCACAGGCCGTCTACTAGGAGACGTTATGGCAGAGACGCACCGCATCACCCGCGCCGCCTTTCTCGAGTCCCTGAACGATTTTCGCCAGTTCCTCAAGGAGCACTGCCGCGGAGTCACGGGTGTTACAGAGGAAATCCTGTACGATATCCAGCTGGCCGTGGACGAAGCCTGCACCAACATCATCACCCATGGCTATGCAAACATGGATCCCGGCTCGATCATCCTGGACCTGGAGATCGATCGCGATAAACTGACCATCGCCCTGACCGATTTCGGACACACGTTTGAGCCGGGCAGCGCCCCAGTGCCGGATGTCGATGCTCCGATCGAGGAACGGGAAATGGGCGGCTTTGGCCTGTTCTTTATCCAGCAATCTGTAGACCGCATGGACTACCGGGCCAGCGAGGACGGCAATACCATGACATTGACCAAGTTTCTGGCAAAGACAATGGAGGATGAGCATGAACACTGATGTAAGACATGAAAACGATGTGACAGTCGTTGCGGTGAGGGGCAGCGTGGATGCGTTGACCGCGGCCGAGATGGCAGGCGTGATCGTGAGCCAGATCGCCGAAGGCCGGGTGAACCTGGTGATGGATTTGACCGGTCTAGAGTTCATGAGCAGCGCCGGCCTGCGCACCCTGCTGGGCGCCGTCAAGGAGACCCGCTCGAATGGCGGCGACTTGCGAATCGCCTCCTCCAACCCCGGCATCGACAAGGTGTTGAAGATGTCCGGATTCAATACGATCGCCAAGGTCTTCACCAACTCCGGCGATGCCGTCGCCAGCTTTGTGCCGCAGGCATGAGCCGGAAAAAGAAGATCGCCCTGGTGATCGGGGCAGGCTCGGTTAAGTGTGCCGCCGCACTGGGCGTGTGGAAGGTTCTGGAGAAGGAAAACATCCACTTCGACATGATCGTGGGCTGCAGCGGGGGCAGCCTGTACGCGGCGAGCATGGCTCTTGGCTTTCCCCTCGATGAGGCTGTAGAAAAAACCAGGACCTTATGGAACCAGTCCGTCACGGAGAAACGGAACTGGCGCGGCCTGGCCAGCGCCATCCTTCCGGGTTTGTTCGGGTTCGACGAGCGCTTCAGCATGGTCGACGACCGTATCATGCTGGCGAGACTCCGCTCGGTCTTCGGGGAGAAAACCTTCAAGGATGCGCAGACTCCCCTCTACCTGATGGCGACCGATTTTCATACGGCCGAATCGGTTGCTCTGTGTAAGGGAAAGCTGTTCGACGCCATCCGTGCCAGCATTGCCATCCCGTATATCTGGCCAGCCTGGCCGCTGGATGGACGCCTGCTGATCGATGGGTCGGCATCCAACCCGCTGCCTGTGGATGTTGCCATCCGTGAACGCGCCGATATCATCCTGGCGCTCGGCTTCCAAAGTCCCTACCCGAGCAAAATCCGCTCGGTGAGCCGCTACTCATTACACATCAACAGCCTGATGACCAACAACCTGTATCAGGCCAATTTCGCCTTCCACAGTGCGGCCCACCATGCCGAGATCATTTCCCTCTTTCCCGATTTCGAGCGGCCGATCCGGCTGTTCGACACCGACCAGATTCCCTATGTGATCGAGCAGGGTGAAAAAGCGATGAACGAACAGCTGGGATACGTCAAGCGTTTGCTGGAAATGGAATAGCCATGCGACAAAACCGTTTATCTGTCGTGATCGGTTCGGGTGGTGTGTTATGCGCCGCGTCGCTGGGCCTTATCAAAGCCCTGCGCCGTGAAGGTCTTGCTCCCGGGCTGGCCGTGGGCTGCAGCGGCGGGAGCATTTACGCCACATGCATCGCCCTGGGCATGGACCCGGATGAGGCCGAGCGCCTGACGATCTCTCTTTTCACCAGCGATGTCTTCGAGGGCTACACATCCAACCTAAAGTCGGCGCTCTCCGGGGAGACGCGCTTCACCGAGATGTCCAGCCTGATCGATGGCAATGTCATGTACGAACGCTTGAAGACGGTCTTCGGCGACAAAACGTTCGCAGAGACGGCCCTGCCCCTGTATATCGTCGCCACCGAGCTGTACAGCGGCGAGCGGGTTGTCCTCTCCTCCGGAAAACTTCTGGATGCGATCCGGGCCAGCATTGCGATCCCGATGATCTTTTCACCCTGGAGGGTCGACGGCCAGCTGCTGGTGGATGGCGCGGTCTGCGACCCCCTCCCCATCGATGTGGCCATCCAGCAGGGCAGCGACGTGATCGCCGCCGTCGGCTTCGAGATGCCCACCCGCAAACGGATGAATTCCTACACCGCCGTCACGACCCACTTTAATAGCATTTACATGAACAATATATTGAAATCGACATTTGCCTTTTACAATGCCGTGCACCATGCTGAGATCATCCCCATCCTGCCGGAGTTCGAAAAACCGGTTGGCACCTTCGACACCGGCCAGATTCCCTACATTATCGAGCGCGGTGAAAAAGCCGCCGAAGAACATATCCCTTATATCCGACAGCTGGTATCCAACAAATAGATGAAACCTGCCTTTACTTCCACCGATCTGCTCGACTCGCTGGGCTATGGATATTTCGAGCTTGACCTGCATGGCTTCCTGACCTACGGGAACAGAAGCTTCTTCAACGCGTTGGGCTATGTTCAGGAAGAGCTGCTCGGGAAGCATTTCCGCCGCTACGTCGAGCGGAGCGAGGTGGGGTTGATGTTCAACATTTTCTCGATGATCCATAAGACCGGGATGGTCGAGAAAAAGCTCCCCATGAACTTCGTCCACAAGGACGGCTCCGTCCGCACCGCCGAGGGCTCGATGGCGCTGATTCGCAATGAAGAGGATGAGCCAATTGGGTTCCGCGGCATCCTGCTGGATATCACCGAGAGGAAGCAAAAGGAAGCCACGCTGATTCAGCAAAAGAAAAAAGCCGAGCGAGAGCTCGAGATCGCCCGGGAAATCCAGTCCAGCTTTTTGGTCAAGGATTATCCCCAGCCGCCCGGCTGGGAGATCGGGTCATTCCTCCGCCCGGCCCGCCAGGTAAGCGGCGACTTCTACGATGTGTTCGCGATCAACACCAGCCGGCACATTGCCCTGATCGTGGCCGATGTGTGTGACAAAGGCGTGGGTGCAGCCATGTACATGGCCATCTTCCGCAGCCTGCTGCGCGCTTATTCCGACCAGCAGTACATCATCCGCTGGGCGGGTGTGCCATCCGCGAGCCAGACCGAGACGGCGACTGGCATGTTCCGGCGGGATGCGATCCTGGCCTCCGGTGTGCCATCCCTGCAGAACGCCATTGACCTGACGAACAATTACATTGCCACCCAGCACGGCAATTCCAATATGTTCGCCACGGTCTTTTTCGGGCTGTTGGATCCATCGGATGGGACGCTGGCCTATATCAATGCCGGGCATGAGGCGCCGCTGCTTTTCTCGAACGGTACATTGAAAACCCGCCTCGAGCCGACCGGACCGGCCGTCGGTATGCTCCCCAATATGGAATTCAGAACCGAGTGGGTGATCCTCAACCCTGGCGATTCCCTGCTCCTCTACACCGACGGCGTCACCGATGCAATGAACGTCAGGAATGAGCCATTCTCTGAAGAGCGGCTCGCCGAGGCTTCCTTACAGTCATCCCCTTCCTCCGAAGACCTCATTAAAGACGTCACCACAGCCGTCGATGCTCACATTGGCAGCTGCGAGCAGTACGATGACATCACCCTGCTGGCCGTCCATCGCAGAGAATAGATGCCCGTTCTTTGTCACAGGAGCGGTCCGGTCCTGCCTGGTTGAACCTCCTTGCCTGGAACCCGTCAGAATAGAGCCAAGCCGAATGACGGAAAAGTAGTGACTTTCGTTAGTTGATTGATCTGATAGGATTTGCAACAATTAGGCCGGGGAAGACGGCGTGAAATGAGTGAGTACAACCGATCTTCCTCCATCGAGGCAGGCAATGCACCTTTCAGGCTGGAAAATCAAGGTTGCGTCCCAGGGAAATTTTTCTCCCAAACAGACAGGCTATGTTTCCCCCATCCGCCTGTTCCTTACGATTACCGCTGGCATCTTTATCGCCGAAGTCATCGCCATGGCTGTGGTCTATTACCTCCCCAATATTCCCTATTACCAGACCACCCTGATCGATGCGGCCATCATGGTCACCCTGATCTTCCCGTTCCTTTATTTTTTCTCTGTCCGACCCCTGGTTCAACACATCGATATGCGCCGCTGGGCCGAACAGTCCCTGCGGCAAAAGGAAGAGCTGCAGCAGCGCTTCTTTGACAGTATCGGCGTGATGATCGCCTATATGGATCGCGACTTCAATTTTATCAAGGTGAACGATGCCTACGCAGCCTCCGCGGGCAATTACTCGCCGGAGTTCTTCGAGGGGAAGAATCATTTTACATTGTTCCCCAACCGGGAAAACGAGGAGATCTTTAATCAGGTTGTCAGCACCGGCAGGGCCTATGTGGCGCTTGAAAAACCCTTTGAATATCCGGATCATCCGGAGATCGGTGTCACCTATTGGAACTGGAGCCTCCAGCCCGTCAAGGACGCCGAGGGTTCTGTTGAAGGACTGGTTCTGAGCCTGCTGGACGTCACCGAACGGAAACAGGCGGAGCAGAAGGTGGAGCTCGAGCGGTCCCGGCTGCGCTCCATTCTCGACACCATGCCGGATGGGATTTACATCGTGGACAGGCTGTTCAACGTGGAATATACCAATCCGGTGATCGATAGGGAGTTCGGCCAGGTCGGCAGCCGAAAATGTTATCAATATTTCCATGAGCGGGGCGAGATCTGTGACTGGTGTAAAAACCCCGAGGTCTTCAGCGGAAAAACCGCGCGCTGGGAATGGAGCTCATGGAAAACCGGAAAGACCTACGATGTGTTCGATACACCCCTGGCCAACCTGGATGGATCCATATCGAAGCTGAAGCTCATGCACGATATCACAGTCCGTAAGCAGGCCGAAGCGCAGCTGGAACATCGCAATGTCGAGCTCCAGACCCTGAGCGCCTCCGAGCACCGCCAGCGCCAGGTAGCCGAAACCCTGCGGGTGGCTGCCCAAGCCCTGACGCAGTCCCTCGACCTGGATACCGTCCTGAAAGCGTTACTGAAGCACCTGCGCGCCCTCACCCTTGCGGATAGCGCCAGCGCGATCTTCCTCGAGGGAGAAACATCCCTGGGCGTGCGGGCTGTGGAGGGATATGAGAACTGGACCAACCCGGAACAGATCCTTTCCATCAAACTACAGGGCGACACCAACCCGATCTTCCAAAAGCTACTCGGTTCGCGCAAGCCCCTGCTGATCCCAAATACCGATGAAGATCCTGACTGGGTGATCTACCCGGGTACAGAGCCGATCCACAGCCACTTATACGTGCCTCTCCTTGTCGAAGACCGGTTGATCGGTGTGGTAGGCCTGGGCAAGTTTGAAACGGATTATTTTATCGAGGAGCATATCCGCTGGGCGGAAGCGCTCGTCGGGCAGGCGGCGGTGGCAGTCCAGAATGCCTGGTTGTTCGAGCAGGTGCGGGCCGGACGGGAACGCCTGCAGTTTCTGTCGCGGCGCCTGGTGGAAGTCCAGGAATCGGAGCGGCGCTACATCGCCCGCGAGCTGCATGATCACGCCGGGCAGACATTGACATCCCTGATGCTCGGGCTGGGAACCATCGAACGAGAAGCCGGAAAACCGGAGTTTGTCCGGGCCCGGGCGGCGGAGCTCAAAAATATGACCGATCATGTTCTCGAAGACCTCCACCGCCTGGCGGTCAACCTGCGGCCCGCCAGCCTCGACCATTTGGGCCTGACCTCGGCACTCGAACAATTTATCAAGGCGTTTGCGCAGGATACCCATCTGCCAATCCGGCTCAAGACTGTTGGGCTGAGCGATGATGATCGTCTTCCGGCCGAGATAGAAACCACCCTGTACCGGATCGTGCAGGAAGCCCTGACGAATGTCATCCGCCATGCACAGGCCAGCCGGGTCGACGTGGTCCTGGAACGCCGCGACGGCTCGCTGCTGGTCATCGTGGAAGATGATGGAATTGGATTCGACGCCGACCTTGCCCGCGAAAGCAGCCATCTGGGGCTGCTGGGTATGGAGGAACGAACTGAAATGCTGGGCGGTACGTTGACCGTGGAAAGCCAGCCTGGAAAGGGAACTACATTGTTTGTGGAGGTGCCATATGCCCACTCGAATTCTACTGGCGGATGACCACGGGATCCTCCGTGCTGGACTGCGAAACCTGCTGAATGCCGAGCCTGACTTTGAAGTCGTCGGGGAAGCAGCCGACGGGATTCAGGCCCTGGAAATGACAGAGCAGACGCATCCGGATTTGATCCTGATGGATATCAATATGCCCAACATGGGCGGGATCGAGATGCTGCAGCAGCTGCGCGCGAAGCAGAATGCAAGCAAGGTGTTAATGCTCACGGTCCATGAAGATGACGGTCTGCTGAAAAAGGCCATCCGTGCGGGCGCCTCGGGATATCTGGTCAAGCGCGCTGCAGAGTCTGAGCTGATCAACGCCATCCGCACGGTCATGCAGGGCGACATGTATGTCCATCCATCGATGACCCGCGCCCTGCTCAAAGATCTTGTCCCGGCGCCGCCGTCAAAGCCCGCCGGCGACAATACACTCACCCATCGCGAGGTTGAGATCCTGCGCATGGTTGCCCGGGGGTACACCAATAACCAGATCGCCGAGAAGTTGTCGATCAGTGCCCGGACTGTGGAAGGTCACCGCGCCAATCTGACGGGGAAACTGGGACTGCACAGCCGCGTGGAGCTGGTCGAATATGCAGAACAGCATGGTCTGATGGATTAATCCCTCGCGCACAGGTAAAAAGTACGCAGGCAGGAGGGAATGATACGTACTTTCTACCGTGTCTAAGTACCAGAACCCTTGCGTAGTTTTATGCAGGGACCCATTCAAAAAACCCATAGATTTTACGCTTACAAATCTGCAAGGATTTTTGTACAGTAAGGCTGGCCCAGCACTTTGGGAGCCGGCCTATGTCGTCAATTCCGTGTCCCTCTCTTCCTTCTGACACCGCCCAGGCAGCCGAGACTGTTTTCGGGAGGGAACACCCCTACCTACAGATGGGGAATTCGCTGAGTAGCGTTTGGAACACCTTGCCGCTATCCAAATTGGGCGAAGCCGACACGTTTCTCACTCGTTCATTCTACCCGTATGCGCTTGTTACCATCCTGCAGTACTGGGAATATCTCACCGACCGCCAGATGTCGCAGGCCACCCGCACGCGCCTGGATATGAAATATGCGCTGCACTTACCGCTACGATTTCCGGGGATTGAGCCCGACACACTTTGCGAGTTCCGCCAGCACGTACTGGCCAGCCCGGCGGCTATCGAGGTCCTCGATGGGATGCTTCACGATCTGAGTGGATTCGGCAAACGGGA
Source organism: Anaerolineales bacterium (assembly GCA_036276515.1). Classification (GTDB taxonomy): domain Bacteria; phylum Chloroflexota; class Anaerolineae; order Anaerolineales; family Villigracilaceae; genus Defluviilinea. The sequence continues at coordinate 16,197 of DASUOS010000329.1, forward strand.
AGGATCCACCCGCCGTGCAGACGAGATCATTTCCTCCATCTGCCTGCCCAGCCGGGCCGAGACTGTCCTGGAGTGCATGGATCTGGCCCTCGAGTCCGTTGCCGCCGAAGATCCCGAATGGCTAAAGGCCCATACGCTGGCACACTGGTACAGGCGCTATCACCTGATGATCGGCCACCGAAGCCTGCCATCCAGTCCCGGCGAAGTGGAGATGTTGATTGAATCGGTCGGGAACGATGGCAGGCATTTGCTGCAGACGATCGATGTCTCGAACGCCACCTGGCTGGCGCAGTTGCCTGAGATCCGAAAGCTCAACCGGGAATGGCAGCGCCAGTTCAGCGTGGAGGCTGGCACACTCAAATTCCGGGTATCACACTGCCTGATGTGTACCAGTGAACTGCAGGTCATCAAAAACACCATGAAGCGAAAGGAGACCGGACAGCTGAAGCATCCACACCTGAAGGCCCCGGCTGGCGGGCAAAACCAGGAGCCGGGGAAGTAGATCATTATTGATCCTGAACTTTTCATTGTTATCCACCATAGCAACAAGGAGAACCAAATGTCACAACGCAAGTTTCTAAATATCGCCGTCTCATTCCTGGTGCTGGCCAGCCTGCTCTTTGGCCCCAGCACAAACGCCACGGCTATGCCGATGGACCCCAGGGATGAGAGCCAGGTCCCCCACTACTTCGGGCCAAATCCGAACTGGGCCAACAGTCCATTCACAATGCCGGATGTCCATGTGGAGATTATTGGCAACGGCAGTGGGGCGACCGTTGAAGCAACTGTCGGTGCAAACGGTGCTGTCACCGGTTTCACCATCACCAATCCCGGGCACGATTATACAAATGCACGGGTCGAGATCACCGGGTCCGGCAGCGGGGCAAGAGCCGACGCGGTCATTGTGAGGCGGGGCGCTGTGGTCGCGATCATAGTCGACCAGCCTGGCACTGGCTACACCGCACCGGTCGTGGCCATCAGCGGCAATAACGGCGCGTCAGCCACCGCCTATGGCAGTGTCGAAGAAGCCTCTCTGAAGGCCTCACTGATTCAAGGAGCCGGCTATACCTTCCCCACCGTCGATTTCGATCTGCCAGATGGCCCCAATGGCGTCCAAGCCCAGGCTCACGTGACCTGGGATGAGACCACCGGCCAGATCACCGACATCATCCTGGATAACCCGGGATCGGGCTATTCGACCGCGCCGAAGGTTGTGATCCGCGACGGAACCCTGTTCGATCCGATCAACAATGGAGGAACCGGCGCCTCGGCAGATGCAACGCTCAAGATCGATGAGATCCTCATGGACTCGTTTGGCGCCGACTACAACAGGGCCCCCGTTGTAACCATCACCGATCCCACCGGCACAGGGGCGCTGGCCACCGCCGTGCTCGATAACGGCATCATTTCGGCGATCACCCTGAAGGATCCCGGCAGCGGATATCTCCTGCCGGGAGGCATCCGCAAGTTCGTCGATACCCTCCCGGGGCTGGGGACTTCCGGCGTAAATAACCTCGGCCAGTACATCCCGGTCGCGGTCCCCGATACGACCACATTCGAGAACGCCGACTATTACGAGATCGCCGTGGTCG
>DASUOS010000330.1:0-18609 GCA_036276515.1 Anaerolineales bacterium
GTGGATGCGATCGCGGCCACACCGTCCTTCTGGTGGGCGAGCGGCTTCAACGTATCTGCCACGGCCATCAGCGCTTCTTCCCAGGTAACGGGTTCCAGCTTGCCGTCCTTCTTCATCAGCGGGGAGGTGATGCGCTTGCGCGACTCGATGATCGGGTCGTAGCGCCCGTGCTCGCACAGGACGCCGTGGTTGACCGATCCGTCCCAGTCGCCTTCGATGCGCACGATGCGGTTGTCACGGACCATGATCTTGATCGAGCAGCCAACCGAGCAGCCCTGGCAGACCGACTTGACTTCCTGCAGGTCCACATCATGCGACTGATAGGCGCTGGTCTTGTCGATCAGCGCGCCGGTCGGGCAGACCTGGACGCAGCTTCCGCACTTGATGCAGGTGCTTTCGCCGAGAGGGATATCGATATCGGCGACGATGGTACTCTTGGCGCCGCGCTCAGCGACAGATAAAGTGAAATTGCCAGCCATCTCAGCGCAGGCCCGCACACAGCGCCGGCACAGGATGCAGCGGTTGTTATCCAACACAAAGTACGGGTGGGTAGTATCAACCACAAAGTTGTTCCAGCCCGGCTGGATCGGCCAGTGGCTCATTTCTTCGGCGTAGGCGGCATTCTGTAATTCGCAGTCACCGCCACTGACCTGGCAGAACGGGCAGAAATGGTTGCGCTCGCTGAACAGCATCGAAAGAATGAACTTTCTCGATTTCTTCAGCGCCTCGGTCTCCGTGTTGACCACCATGCCGTTGTTGACCGGCAATGTGCAGGAGGCCATCGGCACACGCACGCCCTGGACTTCCACAATGCACAGGCGGCAGCCACCGTAGGGTGTCAGTTCCTTGTGCTCACACAGGCGGGGGATGTTGATGCCTGCCATCTCGGCCGCCCGCAATACTGTTGTTCCCTCGGGAACTTCAATCTGTTTATCGTTGATCGTAATCTGTACCATGCGTTCCTCTTTATCCTCAATTACACCGTTTCAAGTTCCGGGCTCATCGCACATATACCTGTGGGACAGGTTCCCAGAAGGATGTGCGCTTCGGTTTCCGTCCGGAAATGTTTGAGCATGTCACGGATCGGGACCGCGGCAGTCTGGCCCAGGCCGCAGTTGGAGGCCCGTTCCATTTCCTGCGCGATGGCTATCAGGGTATCCAAATCCTCCGTGCGGCCCTGGCCCTGTGAGACGCGGTCGACGATCTCGTAGGCGCGCTGGGTGCCCACGCGGCAGGGCGTGCACTTTCCGCACGACTCAAAGCGGAAGAACTGCAGCAGCACCTTGACCAGGTCCACGATGCAGGTGTTCTGGTCGCAGATGAGAAGCGCACCGGATCCGAGTGAGACGCCCGCCTTGCGGAAGGACTCGAAGTCCATCGGCGTATCCTGCAGGCTGGCCGGAATGATCGAGCCGCTCGAGCCGCCGGTCTGGGCCATGCGCAGCAGGCTGCCGGGTTTCATCCCTTTAGCATAGATATTGATCACTTCCCGCAGGGTGATGCCCATCGGCACTTCGATCACGCCCGTGAAGTTGACGTTGCCCATGATCGTGTAGACTTTTGTGCCCGGGCTGGAGGGCGTGCCGAACGAGCGGTACCATTCTGCGCCATGCCGGATGATCGCCGGGATGTTTGCCAGGGTCTCCACGTTGTTGACCAGTGTCGGCTTGTTCCACAGGCCGTGTGTGACCGGGTAGGGCGGGCGTGAGCGCGGCTCTCCGCGCTTGCCTTCGATCGATTCGATCAGCGCCGTTTCCTCACCGCAGACATAGGCACCCGCACCGCTGTGCAGGTGGATGTGGAAGTTGAAGCCGGTATCGAAAATGTTCTTTCCCAGGAAACCGTATTCCTCAGCCTGTTCGATGGCATGCTGCAGGCGGCGGTAGGCAAGACCGTATTCGCCGCGGATGTAGATATAGCCTTCATCCGCGCCCAGGGCAAAGCCGGCGATGGCCATCGCTTCGATGATCGTGTGCGGGTCGCCTTCGAGCACGATGCGGTCCTTGAAAGTGCCGGGCTCGCTCTCGTCGGCATTGCAGACGATGTATTTCTTCTCGCCCTTCGCCAAGCGGACGAATTTCCACTTGCGCCCGGTCGGGAAGCCGGCGCCGCCGCGTCCCTGCAGGCCGGACTTTTCGATCGTCTCGATCACCTGCTCAGGGGTCATTTCGGTCAGCGCTTTGCCGAGGGCCTGGTAGCCATTCTCGGCGATGAACTCTTCGATGTTTTCCGGGTCGATGCGGCCGGCCCGTTCCAGCACGATCCGCTGTTCGGCAGGGTTGTAGCCCCGGTGGGCGCGCAGCCAGCCGATGTTGCCGCTCAACTGTTTGGGCGGGGCGACCAGGTCGGTGGCGATGCGTCCCTTGTAGAGATGCTCCTCGACCAGGAAGCGCGCGTCCTGCGGCTTGACCGGTCCGTAGATCGTTGCTTCCGGGTAGACCACCACCAGCGGCAGAATGTTGGATTTCCCAACCCCGGAGAGGGTCGAGACTTCCACCTCCGCCTGCAGGTCATAAGCAATGAGCGCTTCATTCAGATGCTGGATCAGCTCGTTCGCGCCCAGGCGGACGCTTTCCGGATCGTTGGACACCAGGATCATGGCACGTTTGGTTTGCATGGCTGGCTCCTACTCGTACCCTTCCAAAAGTTCATCGATCTGGTCGGGAGAAACATTTCCGTACAGATCGTCATCGATCAACACGACCGGGCCCACACTGCACAGCCCCAGGCAGGAGGTGGTGACCAGCGTCCATTTTTTATCGGGCGTAGTCTGGCCGTTCTTCAACTGAAGGGTTTCGCGCAGGGTATCCCAGACGGCTTTCCCACCGACCACATGGCAGGGAGCATTCTCGCAGAACTTGATCACGTGCCTGCCTCGTGGCTTTGTGGAGAGCATGTCATAGAAGCTGGCCAGTCCATAGAGCTGGCTTTCCGAGACGTACACCTGCTCCTCCGGTGACTGGAGCTGCCTGCGGACTTCCTGAAAGGCTTCCGCAGGGATGTATCCAAGAACATGGTTGATCTCGCTCAGGATGGGGATCAACGCGTCCCGTCTGGCGCCGTGCTTTTCGATCGCTTTCTGCACAATGGCCGGGACATCACGTTCAATCGTTGGGGCAATCATCAGACCTCCGTGAGTCGTCATTCTCTATCAAGATTCAACAGCAATGGCATTGAAGTTACAAACCTGCACGCAGATGCCGCAGCGGATGCAGGTTTCATCGTCGATGTGATGGACCTGGCGTCGCTCGCCGTGGATGGCCTCCACCGGGCAGTTGCGGGCGCAAACCATACAACCCGTGCAGCTCGGCTGGATCTCCATGCGGATGAGCGGCCGGCAGACCTTGGCCGGGCAGCGCTTTTCGTAAATATGCGCTTCGTATTCGTGCCTGAAATTTTTCAAGGTGCTGATGACCGGGACGGGCGCGCCCTGTCCCAGCCCGCACAGGCTGTTGCGGGAGACTTCGTAACACAGGTCTTCCAGCCGTTCGATGTCGCCTTCCTGGCCTTTGCCATCGCAGATTTTCTGCAGCAGCTCGAGGATTCGGCGAGTGCCCACGCGGCAGGGCGTGCACTTGCCGCACGATTCCGCCTGGGTGAAGTCCATGAAGAAGCGGGCGATATCGACCATACAGGAGGTCTCGTCCATGACAACGAGGCCGCCTGAGCCCATCATGGAGCCGGCTTTGGATAGGGCTTCGTAATCCAGCGGCAGGTCAAGATGTTCTTCCGTGAGACAGCCGCCCATCGGACCGCCCGTCTGCACGGCCTTGAACTTGCGGTTGTCCTTGATGCCGCCGGCCACGTCGAAGATGATCTCGCGCAGGGTGATGCCCATCGGCACTTCGATCAAACCGGGCTTGAGGACATTCCCGCCGACCGCGAAGGTCTTCGTGCCCTTGGATTTCTCGGTGCCCATGCTGGCGTACCAGGCCGCGCCGTTCAGGATGATCTGCGGCACATTCGAGTACGTCTCAACATTGTTGTTGTTGCTGGGCTTGTCCCACACGCCCTTGACCGAGGGGAAGGGAGGCCGGGGATGCGGTTCGCCGCGCATGCCCATGATCGAGGCGATCAAGGCGGTCTCTTCGCCGCAGACGAACGCGCCGGCGCCGACCCGCACTTCCAGGTCGAAGGAGAAATCCGTTCCCAGGATGTTTTTTCCCAGGAAGCCAAATTCACGCGCCTGTTTGATGGCGATATTGAGCGTCTCCACCGCGATCGGATATTCCGCCCGGCAGTAGATGTAACCGTAGCTGGCGCCGACTGCGTACGCACCGATGATCATCCCCTCGATCACCGAGTGCGGATCGCCTTCCAGCACCCGGCGGTTCATGAACGCGCCCGGGTCGCCTTCATCCGCGTTGCAGATCATATACTTCGGGCTATCCTGCACGTCGCGGGTGATCCTCCACTTTTTTGCAGCCGGGAACCCCGCGCCGCCGCGCCCGCGCAGACCCGATGCCATCACCTCGTCGATGACCTGTTCCGGCATCATCTCGAACAGGACTTTGCCGAGCGCCTGGTAGCCATCCGTCGCCAGGTAGTCTTCGATGTTGTTCGGGTCGATCTGGCCGCAGTTCCGCAGGACCACGCGCACTTCCTTCGGGCGCAGCGGACCCAATTCCTCATCCACGATCGGTTTGACGATCTCGCGGAATTTGTCGACCACGCGGCCCTTCAGAAAATGCTCTTCGACCAGATACGGGATATCGTCCGGGGTCATTCCTAGATAATGAATACCCTCCGGATAGACCATCATCTCCGGCCCGTTGGCGCAGCCCCCGATGCGCGAGGTTTCCAGGACCTGGATCTCGTCGAGCAGGCCTTGTGCTATGAATTCGTCCTGTAATGCGTCCACGACCTCGTGCGCGCCTTTCGAGAGGCACTCAGGGTCGGCACAGACCAGGACATGTGAACGATAAAACGCCATGCGAACTCCAAAACCGTTGTCACTCTGAGGGAGCGTTCGCTGCGACCGAAGAGTCTCGTACTTTTCCGGCCATAGATCCTTTGCTCCGCTCAGGATGACAAAATGAAACTTTAGATCTGAATGATATTTTCCTTTACGGGCTGCCCGTTCTGGACATGCTGCTTCATGATTTTCTCAACTACCTGGGCATTGACCTTGCCGTACATGACCTTGGGCTGGTCGCCGAGCACTACCTGCAGGATCGGCTCCTGTTCGCACAGACCGATACAGCCCGTCTGGGTCACCGTCACACCGCTGACCTTTTCGGTCTCGATATAATTCAGGACACTCTTCATCGTGTCGCGTGCCCCGGCGGCGATCCCGCAGGTGCCCATCGCAACGATCACCTGGATGTTGCCGGGCAGGGCTTTCAGCTGCTTCTTTTGCAGCGCTTCCTCGCGAATTCGCTTTAGCTCATCAAGAGATTTAATGGCAGGCATTTGTTTCTCCTTTAGGGTTCGGGTACAGTCTGCAGCGCAGCTTCTTCGATGCCTTCTTCGAAGATGCCGCGCAGAAAAGTCAATACTTCTGGTTCCGTGAGTGATATGTCTCCCAGTTCGTTCTTCAATTCGGCGCTTTCGAACAGGAACTCACGACTCTTCCTGTTTTTGTCAGTCAGGCGATACAGGAATGTCCAATCGATGTTGGGATGTGAGATCAGCAGGGTCAGGAAGGTGGCTGACAGATCTCCAAGCGGCATGCGGTCGATGTGACTGTGGCGGAATTCGGCTTCCACCCAGGCGCCTTTGCCGGGCTCCGACTGCAGGCTGAAACTGCCGTCTGCCTGTTCCGCGGCCAGCTTGAGGAGTGGGATTCCAAGGCCGACCGGCCGCGTGGTACGTGTCGTGTAGAACGGATCCTGGACCTGCTCCACCGTCGCAGCATCCATGCCGCGTCCATCGTCGATGACGCTCACCGTCAGGCGGTCCTGGACCAGATCTTCCAGGACATGCACACTGATGTTCTTACCTTCTGCTGCAACGCTGTTCTCGGCGATATCCAGGAGGTGCAGGGCGATCTCTCTCATCACTAGCCCTGAACTTTCTTCAGGATTTGCGGAAACTTGTTCGGCCGCAGCTTTCCCTGAACTTCCTCGTTGACAACGATCACCGGCGCCTGGCTGCAGGCGCCCACACAGCGGCATTCCTCGAGAGTGATCTGGCCGTCAGGTGTGGTCTGACCCAGGTCGATGTTCAACATCTGCTTGGCTTTTTCAACCAGCTGCGGGACACCCGCCACATAACAGGCGGTCCCAAGGCAGAACTTGATGGTGTGCTTGCCGCGCGGCTGGGTCTTGAAAAAGGAATAGAAGGTCACGACGCCATGGACCTGCCCGAAGGGCACATTCAAACTGCGGGCGATGTAGGCCTGCATGGAGGGGGAGACGTGACCGATCCGGCCCTGGACGTCGTTCAGCACCAGCATGATCGCACCCTGGCGATCCTTGTTTTCGGCGATGGCCTGGTCGATAATGGATTTCTGCTCCGCAACGTTCAGCGGGTCGTTTGTAGGAATTTCTTGCAACACGTGGTTCATAATCGGACACCTTTGACATAGAGTGCCGCATGACAATCTAAACTCAGACTTTGAATTTCAACTGCAAAAGCAGTTGAGATGCTCAGTTAATTAGGACAGATGCGGCAATAATTGTGATGATCTTCACAATCTAGTTTAATGCTACAGCCTCAAATCGTCAATCGATGAATGTCATATAAAACGGGGTACATTCAGGGATTAAGAGTTCGTTTCGATGCACACTTCGCGTCCCTCGATGCGTTTGAACGCCATACGGATCTCCAGCAGGCTGCGGGAGGCGAGTGTGAACACAGTTGTGCCGAGGAACTCATCCAGACGGTGGACATCCCCGCCCTGGATCAAGGGGTAATTGCGTACACCAGGAAACGTCGCGGCCACTGTTTCGGGGGTGGAGTGGCGTGAGATCTCCAGGGCAGAGACCTGCCAGGTCTCCGAGATCAGCCCCAGGCTTGAGAAGAGACCGTAGGAGGTTCGCTCCACGTGTGCCGGGATCACGATCCCCCCCAGAGTGTGGACGCGTGCAAAAATCTCATCGATGGTAAAGTGAGTGGATGTCAGCAGCAGCCGTGGCTCGCTGCGGATGAACTCACCTGTTTCATCCACGATAAACTGCTCGCCAAAAAAATCCGCATTGTTCAGCTTGTCGGGGAGGGCCTGGTTCACTTCCTTTTGCCAGGCATTCAGCACATCGAGTTGATCGAACAGGGTGAGCAGATGCACATCTTCGCGTGACTGTACCTCCATGCCCGGCAGGACCGTTAACCCCGTGCCTTTAGCCGCCTTCTGGACCGCCTCGACGTTGGCGCTGGCGTTGTGGTCGGTGATGGCGATCAGGTCGATCTGCTTTTCGAGTGCTGCCTGCACGATGAGCGGTGGAATCATCTCCACTTCGGCGCAGGGGGAGAGCACCGTATGTACATGCAGGTCGGCTCGAAAGCGGTTCATGATGAGCTGCTGTCAGTTGCGAACGCCCAGCTCCCAGAGCCTGCCGTTGACCTCATAGGTGGAAAGCGGTGTGGAGAGCAGGATCACGCCCTGCTGGTCCGCTTTGGCAATGGAGGCTTCGTCGGGCCGGGCATTTTCGGTAATGATGACCGCAGCCACTTCGTTCAGCGCGGCAACGGCCACGATATTTAGATGGGCCTGGAGCGTGGTCCAGAGATCTCCTTTTTTGGCTCCGGCCATGACACAGGAGAGAAGATCAGAACTGTAGCCGCCGCCGGGGTGGATGCTCGCAAAATCGCGCGGCCCGGTCAACACAGTGAGGTTGAGTCGTTCAATGATCTGCTGAAGGTTCATCGTTTTCTCCATTATGGCGTCCGCCGATCGTCTGGTCGGGAATAAAGATTCGCATGACAAGCTTTGTGCCTTCGCCCACGGTGGAGGTCAGCTCGATCTCGTCCACACAGCGCTTCATGTTGACCAGGCCCATGCCGGCGCCAAAGCCCATTTCGCGCACCTGCTCGGTGGCAGTGGAATAGCCGGGCTGGAAGACCTGTTGTGTATCCGGGATTCCCGGCCCGGTATCGGTGGCAGACATGGTGATGCGATGCGGCTCCACTTCCAGCTTGAGGATGCCGCCGTTCGTCGTGTGGATGATGAGGTTCATCTCCGCCTCGTAGACGGCGATACAGCAGCGCCGGGTGATCTGCGGGTCAGCCCCCAGGCGCAGAAGGGCGCGCTTGATATGGCTGGAAGCCATGCCGCCCTGGGTAAAGTCGCCCGCTTTGATGGTGTAGCGCAGGACGAGCGTTGTCCGTTCGGAGATGATGTCTTCGAAAAGATGGCTCGCCCGGTAGCGGCGAACCTCTTCTGCCTTGTAATCTTTCTGTAAAGCTACCAGGATGCCGCGGGTGATGTCACCTTTGGTAATCATTCCTACCAGCTTGTTACTTTCACTCACGACCGGTAGGCGTCCCAGGCCTTTTTCGGTGAATATGCGGATGGCTTTGACAATCGATTCATAGCTGGCGACCATCACCACATCCCGGGTCATGTACTGGCGAGTGGGGGCGGCGAGCTCATTCTTCTGCATGGCCCGCACGATATCCTCGAGGCTCAAGATACCGACGAGCTTATCCTCTTCGACCACCGGGAGGCCGGAGATGCGATGCTCACGTAAGATCTCAAGCACCTTGGAGAGGGGGATATCTGGAGTGGCGGTACGCACATTCGCGGTCATCACATCCCGCACCTTGAGATCGTAGGACAGTTCCTCCACGCGGTTGATCTCATGAGCATCGTGGTCGGTGATGGGCCGGCCATGACGTCCATGGACTTCCTGTTCGGTCGGGGTTCTAGCTGGAGGGCACATGCGATTCGAAGCTGGGAAGGCCGGCCCGGTGGAGGCGCCCGCAAAGCTCGAACATGCCAAACGGGCTGGTGACCAGGGGCATGTTTTCCTGGGTGGCGATGGCGATGGTCTCCGTCTGAGGCTGTTTGCCGCGTACAAAGATGATTGCCCGGATCTCGGCGATCTGCGCGGTCCGGACCACCTGGGGGTTGGTCAGGCCGGTCAGCAGAACCGCTTTCGGCTGACTGGAGGCGAGCACATCGCTCATCAGGTCGGCACCGCAGCCGCCGCGGATTTTGATGTTCATATCCACGTCCGGATTTAATGGCGTCCCGTTAACCAAATCGATAATATCCTTCAAATTCATGGAATTGAGATTCCTTTCACTTATCTACAAGGCACACGACTGTCGTGGTCCAAATGAAACAGGACAACATTTGTCATCCGGTTGGATATCATACGTCCCAACTCATTTAATTATCAGAGACGTTCATCTCTACTTATCGTGACAAATTTCACAAACTAAGAGAACAAAAGAAGAACATCCACAAGGATGTTCAGCTCCGCAGGGGTTAACCAAAGACTCGCCTTGTCCTGTCCGGGAAAGGCGAGTCGGTACGATGATCTTCCGCTTTGCGATGGGTTGCATTGAAGCTGCGGTGGGTAACGATGGAACTGCGATGTATTCTATTGTTCAGACTCACCAGGCCCCGATCAAATCTATAGAGACGAGTTCTGTGTGATGAGGAGCCATGTAATGGTGAACTTTGATGAAACGTGGATGAAGAGCAGTGGCTTTGCGTTGTATTTTGTTGTTCACTCGTCCCTATGCTGTGTATTATATGGATTTCCTTGCGCGGCGTTAGTTCCATTCATCATTTAATCGGATGATAATTGTCATATATTGGCTGAAATTTTCGCTCAACCTTGCATTCCTGTTCGTTTTACCCGTTGATTTTCGGTATAGACGTTGAACCTGTGCCGGCGTGCGTAGCCGATCAGCGTAATACCATACCTCTGTGCCATCTCGATGGAGAGGGAGCTGGGGGAAGTTCGTGAAATGAGGATGGGTGCATTCAGGCGCGCTGCCTTCTGCAGCATCTCCGAGCTGATCCGCCCGGTGGTGATCAGTATCCTGGTTTCCGGCTGGATGTTCTTCATCAGGCACAACCCGGCGATTTTATCCAGGGTGTTATGCCGGCCAATATCCTCTGCCACGATCACAATTTTTTCACCGTCACTTAATGCGGATGTATGCACCCCGCCCGTCTCCCGATACAGGGACTGGGAGTCGAACAGCTGCTCGACCAGTTGACCGACTGCTTCGGGCTCGACCCGGAGCGTGTCGCCGCGAAACGAGACATCGACCCGCGCCAGCGCGTCGACGGCAGTGACGCCGCCCGTGCAGCCGGAGGTCCGGCGCCAGGATGCCGGCTGTTCCACGCTGCGATTCAGCCAGACGTCCACATTGTCGCCGTGTTCGCAGACGCGCACATCGGCCACTTCTTCCATCGATTCAAGGATGCCTTCGTTAAAGAGAAAGCCGATGGCCAGGGCCTCCAGCTCGACGGGTGTGCACATGAATGTCAGCCAGACCTGGCCATTAACCGTCAATGAAACGGGCGATTCGACAATGGTCTCGGCGTCGAACGACTCCCATTTCCTGAATTCATACTTTTCGTAGTGGATCTGTTTTTGAGGGGTGATCATATTGGCTCCAACCATTAATACCTGAATACGAGACACATCCCTCGAACAGAAGATTGCTTCGCTCTGCTCGCAATGACAGGATGTGCGTTTATATCTTATCCCAGTTTTCAGGCAGCTTCGGCGGCTGCCAGGTGGGGTCGGGTTTCCAGTCGAGCCAGGAGCCGTCGAAGGGGTAGAGGCGATTCTCAAGCCTGTGGAAGATCTCAGGCTTTGCCTCTTCGATGCCATGGATCAGCTCGGGGGCCAGGAGGCCATGCTCGATCGCATGCCGATAATCGTCCAGGTCCTTCCATTCATAACTGAGATCAGGATGGATGACAATATCCAGCTCCAGGTCGCGGGTGTCCACAGCATACTTGTTCCGCACGAAGGGAAGCTGGAAGTTGATGTAATAACACAGAAACTGGTCGCTCTGGTGGTTCCAGAACAGGATCGTGGAATAGAACTTTTCCGGCTCGAAGATCAGCAGAAAACGGTTGGTGTGCCAGGTGTAAGGCGCCATGTGCCAATCGCGGTCTCTAAAATCCCACCAGCGTTTAGCGTTCTCCTTGCCCTGCGGATAGCTCTCCTCGGCCAGGCACTCGGTTCCGGGAAGAAGCGTTAGAACGACTTCCTCCGGCGAATCCGTTACAAGAATTGTCGGCTGGACATGCCAGACCCGTTCACTGTATAGTCCGCGCCATGCGACCAGATCACCGGATTTCCACATTCATTTGCCCTTTTCGGAGTTGCGATGAACCTTATAGAAGAGATCGGGGTCGGCCAGGAACGCGCCGAGACACGACTCGGTGCATAGATAGATCGTCCGTCCGCGATACTGTGTACGGGGATAGTAGGCGGGGTCTGTGTCGCGAAAGATGCGGCCACAAAGGGTGACGAAAGGGCGCCGCTTCCTTTCCCTGGAATCGTTTAGTGACATAGCAAAAAGGCGGGTCACTCCTGTGCCAAGAGGCTTGCTCTGCGAGTACAACGCCGCGCAGGCATGCTCTACTGAATCTCGGCGATGAGCACTTCAAAGGGGCTGACCGTCAGCCCGTGCGGCGGCTTGGTGGTCAGCTGGCGCTCGGCGCTGGAGAAGAGAATGCGCAGGTTGTGCCCTTTGATATCCTTCTCGCTGGAGAAATCCAGGTCCTGGGCCCGGTCAGAAAAGTTGAGGATGACCAGGATCGATTGCTCCTCCGATTTCCGCAGGAAGGCAACGTATTCCGCAGCCGTTTCATGAACGGGCTGGTATTCCCCGGCAATGACTGCAGGATTCTGTTTGCGGACCTGCAGGATCCGCCGATAATAGTTCAACAGGGAATTCGGGTTATGTTCCTGATCCCGGATGTTGATCCCATGCGCATAATCGGGGTTGACCGGCAGCCAGGTTTCCACCTCAGAAGGCGAGAAACCGGCATTCGGCTGGTGTGACCATTGCATGGGTGTGCGGTTCTTGTCCCGGCTCATCTCGCCGGCGCGCCGGGCAGCTTCCTCCGGATCCACCTTCAGGTCATTGATCGCGCTGTCGTAATACCAGGTGGCCATTGTGTCGCGCAGCTTCGCCGGATCGGTGATGATCAGATCGGTCATACCGATCTCTTCGCCGTTATACAGGAAGGGAGTACCGCGCAGGGTCAGGACCAGCGCGGCGTGCAGACGGGCAAGTTCCGCATCATGCTGTTTGTCCCCGTAGCGGGTGTGGATACGGGAGGTATCATGGTTGCCGAGAGTATTGCAGGGCCAGCCCCGATACGGGAGCGAGTCGAGGCGTGCCAGGCGCTCCTTCTGGTTGGCACGGATATGGGCCGGGGTGATGCGCTCGGTCCGCATGAGGGGGAAGTTGAAGACGAGGTGTAGCTCATCGTTCCCGTTGCCCATGTAGTCGATGTTATCGTCCTCCCCGACCAGCATTCGGTCGCCGTCATATTCATCCATGATGGAGCGCAGCTCCTTCATCAGCTCATGGATGCCCGGCTGGGCCCACTGGTTTTTGAACATGTCATGCCAGTATTTACCGATGAGGGTCTTCTCCTCGGTTGTCCGGGCCAGCTCCCCGGCCCGGCGCAGCTGGGAGAGGTTCATTGGCACTTCATGAGGAGTAAGCTGCGGATCTTCATAAACCGTGCCAAGGGCATCGAGACGGTAACCATCCACTCCGAGGTCCAGCCAGAAGCGGACCGCATCCCACATGGCCTTCTTCACAGCGGGATTGTGCCAGTTGAGATCAGGCTGCTGCTTCATGAAGTAGTGATAATAATATTGGCCGCGTTCGGGGGAAAACGTCCAGGCGTCGCCGTCGAAACAGGACTGCCAGTTGTTTGGAGGCGTGTCCACCCAGACGTACCAATCCGCCTTCGGGTTGTCGCGACTGGATTTCGATTCCAGGAACCAGGGATGCTCGTCGGAGGTGTGATTCAGCACGAGGTCCAGGATGACGCGGATGCCGCGGCGTTGGGACTCACGTAGAAAGTTCTTGAAGTCGTCAAGCGTGCCGTATTCAGGCGCAACGTTCATGTAATCGGATACATCGTAACCGCAGTCCCAGTTCGGGGAAGGGAAGTGCGGCGAAAGCCAGAGGGCATCGATCCCCAGTGACGACAGGTAGTCGAGCTTGTCGGTGATTCCCCTGAAGTCACCGATGCCGTCGCCGTTGCCGTCTGCGAACGAACGCGGGTAGATCTGATAGAAAACCGCTGTCTGCCACCATTTGAGTTTTGTCGGCATGTGACTCCCTGTTGAAAATGAAATTATGAAATTGAAAAGTTCTTGCGAAGGTTTTGCTGCCTGGCTCGTTGATTCATCCAGCTTTCGCCACGCGGATGATTTAGGAACCTAACGTTCGATCTGCAGCCTGCCGATCACTTTGACACAGGGCCTCGAGAACACCTCATCCCTATGCGGCGCATCGGGCAGCTCGGAGGTCAGGTCCTGCCCGGGAAAATGAAGCTGTTCATGCAGATCGGTCCGCCATTTGGGGCAGTCGCTTACATCATAGACAATTCCCTTGTAGGCAATCCATTTGGGGGCACCGCGTTCCCCCGTGCCGCGGCGAAGTTCCATGTGGGTGACGATGCGGTCCGGGATGCTCATACGGGGGATTATACAGGAATTGAGATAAGAAAAATCTCCTGTAGCCAGGAGATTTGAGCCAGTCAGGAGAGCATGGCCCGCAGTGTTTCCCCCAGCAGACGCCGGTTGTGAGCCGGGATGATCTTAATGAGGCTATTCTTGACGGGCTGGCTGGCGATCTCGTCGGCCAGGCGGCCCGTCCCTGAGAGGACGATCAAAGGCCGGTCCGCCTGCAGGCCTTCCTCCACATCCATCTGGGACACCTTGCCACCGTTGGCAAGCACTGTCACCGATTTGTGCCGTCCTCTGGCGATCATCGTTGCAGCCCGGACGATCCATTTTGTCTCATCCCCAAATTGATTTCCCGGCACAAGAATGAAGTGGGAATGGTGCGGTTCAAGTTGTTCACGCTCGTTGCCCAGGGGAAGCAGGTTCCCGTTGCGTGGAGCTTCCGGCCAGGTGACGATCCCTTCCGGGGCGATCCCAACCAGCGGGAATTGGAACCCATTCCGCCCGCGCGACTTGCCCATGGCAGCCATCACGCCCATATCCGTCCCGCCGCAGATGACTGCGGCGTCCAGCAGCTCCGCCGTTTTTGCGATCATTTCGATCGCCTGGTAGGTAATGTGGGCGTGTTCTGGAAAAATATGACCCCCGATCAACACGATGGCGGTCCGGTCCACCAGTCCCATCTGTTGTATAGCCTGTTCGAGCTCCTCTACATCGTTGGGTAAAGCACATTGGGCGGTGTTACTCTTGCCGAAAGCGATCTTCTCGATTTGGAGAAATCTTGACATTGGCACACCTCAACTCGATTAACGAGGCAGGCGGTGCACTGTTACTAAACCAGGATTCAGCCTGCTCCTACTTTTCGGCAAGCTTTTTGATGGTCGTCAGATTGCGGGTCGTGCCGGAGACCCCCAGGACCTTCTCGATAAAGTTATTGGAGAAAACGGATGCTTCTCGATCCCGTCGCAGGTTGAAAGCGGTCTTTCCCTTCACGGCAAACTCATCCGCTTTGCTCTGCTGGGCGATCAAAGCATCGATATTTTTCTTCGCCGGTTTTTTATCCAGGATCACGACATGGGCAGTCTCCCCCTCCCCGGGCTTGAAGGGACAATCCTCAACCAGCGCAGCGACCTCTTTTATCGTCCTCACGAAGACCCGGATCGGTTTCCCGGAGGCTTTTTCAAGCTGGCGCTCGATCTGCTCCTCCAGCCTGGAGGCGCGGGTTTCCGCCGATTCGAAAATTACATTGCCGGTCTGGATGTAGGTTTGTACATTCTCGAGCCCAAAGAACTCGAACATCTTCTTTAGGTCTGCCATCCTGATGATCGTGGTCCCGCCCACGTTAATGGCGCGTAAAAAGGCAACATATTTTTTCATGGCTGATTAGAATCTTCTGGTGTTCCTGCGGTCATTACCGCTTTCCTTTTGAGTATAGATAACCGGCAGACCCAGGAATTCCCCGAAACGTTCGGCCGCCTCCCGAACTGCCTGCTCTTCGCTCCGCGATAAACGGGTGATCGGACTGGTTTCCACATGCACCGAATCCGTATTCAGCGTCCGTCTCCAGCCGCCGATCAGCTGGCCGTCGAAGACAAGAATATGGGCGATCAATGCCGGGTCATCCTTCCGGATCCCCACTTGCCGGGCGATCTCTCCAATGGCACTGCGATCCTTAAAGCCGATAAAGTATTCGTCATAATTGGGAAGCAGGTGCGCAGGCGGAAATCTCTTTTTAGGAGGCAGCTCGATTTCAGGGAACCAATAGGTCTGGTTGTTGACCGTCCTGTTCACGAACTGGTGCTTAACCATTTCCACGCCTTTTCTGGCATCCGCGAGGGTCAGGCCGGACCACCAGGAGAAATCCTGTAGTGTGGCGGGACCCCGGGTACGGAAATACCGTCCTACCAGCTCTGCCAGCGATTCTTCCCGCGTCCATTCCCTGGCAGGCGGGACGCGTTCCTCCAGCAGGGCATAGGTGAACTGCTTTCCGCGCCGCGGACCGCTGCAGACCAGCGCGTCCAGCTCGGCATGCATCAGGATCTGTCCCAGTTGTGGACCACGGGCGGGAAGACGCGCTTTCTCGAATACGGTTTGAAGATCGGCGCGGGTCATTTGCTTGCCGCCCTGTAATGTTTTGCTCAGGAGGGCACTGCTTTTCTTGAAGGTGTCCATGTCCAGTTCCAGCTGGCGGTCCATGTAGGCCATCAGGGCACGGACGCGCGGCGCGGTGAGCGCCAGCATCCAGCGGATATCTTCGGGAGCCACAAAATGCCAGGTGGGCCTCAGCATGTGAGTGCGCAGGATCGAGCCTTCCGCAAAGGCGCGCTCGACATCGATGTCGGTGAGTCCGTCCGTGCGCAGGCCGATCGCCCATTTGGCTCCTGCGTAGTCCTGGGCCTGGACGGCGCCCAGATACCGTACGACGTCTGATGCAGTTTTGAGTTTTTCCTGGGAGAGTTTTTGATTGTATAACCGATACGCCGGAATGTCCAAATCCATGAAAATGCCCTCTAAAGATCGATGGAAAAAAGTTTGAGCTCAATATCGTCTTCGGCCAGTTTGACCATGCGGCCGAAGGTCATTCCCAGTTTTTCCAGCAGGCGGATGGAACCTGAATTCTGCGGATCGACCACGGCTACCATGCGTTTCAAGCCAATAACTTCCCGCGCATACTGTTTCATCGCAAGCGCGGCTTCGATGGCGTAGCCCTTTGACCAGTAGCGCGGCAGGTAGGCATAACCGATATCCACATCGTTCAGCATGCTGCGCCGGATCAGGCCGCACATCCCGATTGGCTGGCCGGTGTCTTTCAGCTCGACCAGATACAGGCCAAACCCATTTCTGGCATAACTGGCAACGGGACCGTTCGAAATGTAGCGCTTCGCGTCTTCGAGCGTCCGCACGTTGCGGTCACCGATGTTCTGTATGAACGAAGGATCGTTCACCAACTCGAAGATGAACCCGGCATCTCCCTCGGCCAGGGGGCGCAGGATCAAACGTTCGGTTTCAATGGGATCGATGGACGGCATTACTTCCTGCCCCGGTCCACTACGGCCTTGACGAGCTTGACGGCGATGCTCCCGCCGGGGACGAGCATCCCGACTGCATCGGCGGTCACATCGAAGAACAGGTCGCGGGTGACAATGCCCTTGATCTGGTCGCTCCACTTTTTGCCGCCGCTGTTCGTGTCGCCGAGCAGGGCGTCGAATTCAATGATGACCCGTTTCCCCTTGCTGGCCCACTCATATTCGAAGGCATAGACGGGCCGGAAGTTGAGCTCAATGGCTTCGATATCCACGTTCTCTTCATTGATCGTCTGCGCCTTGCTGACAGGCTGGATGACCTCCCCGAGCACCTGGCGGATGATGGCTGTTGCCTTCATCTGCGGCGGGACAACGAGTGTGCCATCCGGAGCGAAGTGCTCGATGTCGGCGATCTCTGTTTTGGTGAAAGGTTGGAAGCGGCTCAGGTCTGTTTTCTGCCCGTCGAGTCCATCGAAGAAGCGGGTGACGTGGTTTTCCTCCACACAATGCTCGATACCGCTCAGAGTGAAGGACGGATTGCCTTTGGAGCTGATGGTCAGCTTTTGGCCCAGCACAGTAACTTCCCTGACCTCCCCGCCTTTGATCGGGATCGTGTACACCTGCTGGCGGTCATAGGCTGTGCGGCTCGACGCGCTGACCATCCAGAAAGGCTGCAGGCGGTTCTCGATGGAGATCACCTGGATATCGCCCGGGCTTGGACGGGAGATCAGCGTCCCAAACATCCCCGCGACCAGGTTTGTCTTTTTCTTTTCGACCCGGTCTCGCGCCACGTCGAGCGAGATCTGTGGAACAAAATAATAAGCACGTTCTTCAGCAAGGCTGATTTCCATGAAGACTCCTGTAAACGTTGGTAAGAGGGAAACGTGCAACCGCAGGAGAGTATTATAGACGTATTTCTATAAAAAGTAAGTTCCCGGGCTGCGGAACTGGATACTATCCATCTCTTCCTGACAATCTCTTCACCCCTTATAATTGTCCCTGCCAGTCCCACATCCAAAATCGACTACCGAAAATCTAAAATCGTAAATCATATGACCCAACTCATTGAGTGCATTCCCAACTTTTCCGAAGCTCGCCGCCCCGAGGTGATCGACCAGATCGTGGCAGCCATTAAATCCGTCGAAGGGGCGCGCCTGCTGGATTGCTCCTCCGATATGGACCACAACCGCACGGTCGTGACCTTTGCGGGTCCGTCGTTCGCGGTGGAGGAGGCTGCCTTCCGGGCCATCAAGACCGCTGCCGAGCTGATCGACCTGAACAACCACCAGGGCGAGCACCCGCGCATTGGCGCGACAGACGTTGTTCCTTTCGTACCTCTGTCTGATGCAACGATGGATGAATGCATCGCCATGGCCAGGCGGTTGGGTGAACGCGTCGGCAGTGAGCTTAGCATCCCTGTCTATTTGTACGAAGCGGCGGCAGCCCGCCCCGAGCGCGTGAACCTGGAGAACATCCGCAAAGGACAATACGAGGGCCTGAAAACGGAGATCGAGTCGGATCCGGAGCGCGCTCCCGATTATGGCCCGGCAAAACTGGGAACGGCCGGGGCCACCGTCATCGGTGCGCGCAATCCGCTGATTGCCTTCAATGTCTATCTTACGACCAGTGACGTGGATATCGCCAAAAAGATCGCCAGGGCCGTCAGGCAGTCCTCGGGTGGCATGCGCTATGTGAAAGGGCTGGGACTGCTCGTCGAAGGCCGCGCCCAGGTCTCGATGAATCTGACAAACTTCCGCGAGACGCCGGTCGCCCGCGTGGTCGAGATGATCCGCCGCGAGGCACAGCGCTATGGCGTGGGCATCCATCACAGCGAGCTGGTGGGGCTTATCCCGCAGGATGCGCTGACGGATGCTGCAGTCTGGTATATGCAGCTGGACCAGTTCGACAAGGAACAGATCCTGGAGTCCCGGCTCTTCGAGTCGCACGCATCCACTCCCAACGAGAATGGACCCTCCTTCGTCGAAGAGCTGGCTGCTCCGACTCCGACTCCCGGA
>DASUOS010000331.1:0-2586 GCA_036276515.1 Anaerolineales bacterium
TCAAACCGATCAACAGGAGCAGTCCCCCAAGCCAGGGTTGCACTGAATTTTTTTCAACCAGGGATTCGACATTATGAAGGAGACGCTCTCCTCTGCTGGAAGTGCCGGCTGCCAGCAGGGAAAGGATCAGAATCGTAAAAACGCTCAGGAGCGCAAAAAGGGCGATCCATCCCGGGCTGTTGGCGATCACGATACTGAACTGCTGCGTAATGCTAAAAAAATCCCGGAAGGAAAGCAGGGAGAAAAGAAGGATCACCCCCAGGGTAAAACGCCAGAATGTGGAAGGATGAGGCTGGATCATCTGGCTGGAATTTTATTGCATAAAGCGCTCATTGCCCAAAGCAATTAAGAAATACTCGCCCCGCCTGTTCTTACACAGACAAATCTCACGGCAGCCAGACCGTCGCCGAGCCTGTCAGGCACACATCCCCGTCGGAATTAAGCACAAGCGTATCCAGCACAAGCCTGCGCTTCTCAGGGATCACCTGCGTGACTTTTATTTCGACCCTCACCGTTGTATCCACATACACCGGTCTCTTAAAGATGGAATTCTGGGAAATATAAATGGTCCCCTGACCGGGGAAATCCATTCCCAGCACTTTCGAGATCAGCCCGCCGAGAAAGGCGCCGTGAACAATACGTTTCTTGAAGAAGGAATTCTCTGCAAATGCCTCATCCAGGTGGACCGGATTGAGGTCCCCGACGGTTTCGGCAAACCTGCGTACATCCTCGGCGGAGATGAACCGCTCGAAAGAAGTCCCATCCCCCACCTGGTACGAAAATTCAGCGGACATGAGCATAGCTCCTGAAAATTAGTGTTCCTGCCGGGCGATCTCGAGAATGTAATCGCCGTATGAATTTCCTCGAAGGGAGTTCCCCAGGTCGCACAACTGCTCCAGGGTTATATAGCCCATCCGGTAGGCGATCTCTTCGGGGCAGGAGATCATCAAGCCCTGCCGCTGCTGGATGGCTTCGATGAACATGGAGGCCTGCAGAAGCGACTCGTGAGTCCCTGCGTCGAGCCAGGCAACGCCGCGGCTGAACATCCGGGCTTTCAGCTGGCCTTTTTCCAGATAGACGCGGTTCAGGTCGGTGATCTCGATCTCGCCGCGCGGCGAGGGTTCCAGGTTCTCGGCAAAGCCAACCACCTGGTTGTCGTAGAAGTAAATCCCGGGCACGGCAAAACTCGATCTGGGTTTGTCAGGTTTCTCCTCCAGACTGAGAACCCTTCCATCGGAGTCGAATTCGACAATACCATAGCGCTGGGGGTCGTTGACTTTATAGCCAAAGATGATGGCTCCCTCGTCGAGCTGGGCGCATTCCTGCAGGAGGGTCGCCATTCCCTGGCCGTAGAGAATATTGTCGCCGAGCATCAGGCAGACAGAGCTATCCCCAATAAATTCCCGGCCTACCAGAAAGGCATCCGCCAGCCCGCGCGGTTCCGGTTGCTCGGCATACTCGAACTTCAGGCCCCATTGCGAGCCATCCCCCAGCAGTTGTTTGAAACCCGGCAGGGCATCGGGTGTGCTGATGATCAGGATCTCGCGGATGCCCGCCAGCATCAGCATCGACAGCGGGTAGTACACCATCGGCTTGTCGTAGACCGGCAGGATCTGCTTGCTGATGGCGATGGTCAGCGGGTAGAGGCGCGTCCCTTTGCCTCCCGCCAGGATAATTCCCTTCATTTGGACTCCTTCCCGGCCCGCCAGGCGTAGTTCTTTTCGACCCATTCCGCGTAGGATCCGCCG
Organism: Anaerolineales bacterium; assembly: GCA_036276515.1. Lineage (GTDB taxonomy): Bacteria > Chloroflexota > Anaerolineae > Anaerolineales > Villigracilaceae > Defluviilinea. Next base: position 1,749 of record DASUOS010000331.1, read on the forward strand.
CTCGCCTGGTCCACCCATTTTGGATTGGACAGGTACCACTCGATCGTCCGGCGCAGTCCCGCTTCGAACCCGACTTCCGGCTGCCAGCCCAGCTCGCGCCCGATCTTGGCCGAATCGATCGCATAGCGGCGGTCATGTCCCGGCCGGTCCGTCACGAAGCGGATCAAATCCCGGTAACTGGTCAGGCCGCGTTCGCGCAGCTCGGAGATCTCCACCGGTGGAGCGACATCATCCAGGACGTCACAGATTTTGTGGACCAGATTTAGATTCTTCTGCTCATTGCTCGCGCCGATGGTGTAGACCTCACCCAGCCTGCCTTTCTCATAGGCCAGTTTGACCGCCCGGCAGTGGTCGTCCACATAGATCCAGTCGCGGACGTTGGAGCCGTCACCATAGACCGGCAGAGGCTTACCCGACAATGCGTTCATGATCATCAACGGGATCAACTTTTCAGGGAACTGGTAGGGACCGTAATTGTTCGAGCAGTTGGTGATGATCGTCGGCAGTCCGTAGGTATGGTAATAGGCCCGCACGAAATGGTCGCTGGCCGCCTTCGATGCGGAGTAGGGGGAGTTGGGCGCGTAGGGCGTCTCCTCCGAAAAATAGCCCTCAGGTCCCAGAGAGCCAAAGACCTCATCGGTTGAAACATGCAGGAAGCGGAAGTCCTTTTTCTCTTCGTCGGTCAGGCCGTTCCAGTAGAGGCGCGCCGCTTCGAGCAGGGTGTACGTGCCGACCACGTTGGTCTGCACGAAATCATCCGCGCTGACGATGGACCGGTCCACGTGCGATTCGGCGGCCAGGTGCATGACACCTGCCGGGCGATATTTCGAGAATAACG
>DASUOS010000332.1:0-2988 GCA_036276515.1 Anaerolineales bacterium
GTCGCCGCGGTACCAGGCGGAGACCTTGAAATCGGTGGGCTGCTCTTCCTCGATCTCGCGGATCGTCTTGCCGATCAGCGAGGAGTTGGGCAGCAGGACCAGCTCGGTAAAGTAGCCCTCCAGGCGGAAGTGATCGGTCGATTCATCATTACTGGTATGGGAAGGTAAAAGAAATCGCCCCAGGAACAAAAAGAAGAGCGTCCCGGCCAGGGAGAGGGCCAGGCCGAGCGGGGCGATGGAAAAGACCCCCAAGCCGCTGCTGCCGGTCTGCCGCAGCAGGCCATCGGCGATCAGAAAGGCAGGCGCGCCGATGATGGTGATGGCCGTGCCCAGCGACGCCGCGAACGAGAGCGGCATCAACAGCTTCGAGGCGGGGATATCGTTCTCGCGCGAGAACTTCAGCATTGGCGGCAGCATCAGCGCCGTGATCGTCACGTGATGGGTAAAGGCCGAGAGCAGCGCCACCGATGGCATCACCACGACGATCGCCCTCTCCAGCCCATTGCCGGCCAGGCGCTTGATCCAGCTGCCAAGCCGCTCAGACAGTCCCGTATGGTATAAGGCGCCGCTCAGCACGAAGACCGAGGCCAGCAGGATGGCCGGCTCACTGCTGAAACCCGACAGGGCCTCCTCCGGCGTAAGCACGCCGGTCAGGCTGAGGGTAATGATGATCAGGATGGCGGTTAAATCGATTCGGATCCACTCGGTGAAGAGGAGAATGACCGACCCCGCTAGGATAATCAGCAACGCGATCTGGTTCGGTTCTATACCGGTACTCATTGTGGTTAGAGTATGTAACGAAGGCGGGATTACTTTATTACTGCCTCCCGCCGGTTGTCGAAGGTGTCCAGGATCCGTTCCTTGTGCCGGCCCAGAAAGTCCAGCCCTTCGAGCTCCTCCCGTGAAAAATAGCCAAAATCGGTCGTTTCGTTGCTCAACCCCAGTGTTCCCCCGAAGACCTCCGCTTCGAAATGCAGGGCAACGATGTGGGCCTTGTTGCCGTCCTTGTAGACCACCAGCTGGTCGGGATGGCTGTAGACGCCGACGAGCCGCTGCACGCGGACGCGCAGGCCGGTCTCCTCCAGGACCTCGCGCTCACAGGCCTCGGCCACCGACTCGCCCGGTTCCATTGCCCCGCCCGGCAGGCACCACTGGCCGTTATCGGCGCGCTGGGTGAGCAGGATGCGTCCCTGCTCGTCGAAGATCGCCGCCGAACATCCTATCCGTAATTTTCCCTCCTTGCTCAGGCGGGGACCATACAGGACTTGTGTCATTACAAACCTCCGGATACGTACGATATTCCATCCATTAAAACACAACCCCGAAGGGATGGCATCCCTCTGGAACAGGTGGAAATAAAAACAAAACCCCGGAGGGGTGACACGCATCGTGCGGTGAATGTCAACCCACCGGGGTCCGATCGATGAATGGCTGGTTATTTGATGAATGTCCCGCTGCGGAGTTCCTTCAGGGTCTGCTGGATCTCTTCCATCGTATTCATCACGAAGGGGCCGTAGGGGACAATCGGTTCCTTGAACGGCGCGCCTGCTATAAGCATGAAGCGCACCGGCTGATTTTCGGTCTTGACGGTGATGTGATCGCCGTCCGAATATTTGAGCATCCTCACCGCCTCGACCGTCTCGCCGGAGAAGACACCCTCGCCTTCGAAAACATAGGTGATCAGGGTGTGGCCCTCCGGGATGGGGAACTGCCATTCGGTTCCGGGCGCCAGCTCCCCGTCCATGTAGAGAGGCGAGGCGGCAATGCCGGTGACGGGACCGGTCACCTCCTCCACCGTCCCGGCCACGACCCGGACGCGCACTCCATCCTTGTCAAAGGTGGGGATAGTGGCGGCGGTCACCTCCTGGTAGCGCGGCTCAGACATTTTCAGGTGCGACGGCAGGTTGACCCACAGCTGGAAGCCGTAGATGTTTCCGCTGGGACCGCGCCGGGGCATCTCCTCGTGCAGGATGCCGCGCCCGGAGCTCATCCACTGCACGTCGCCGGGGCCGATCAGGCCCTCGTTGCCCAGGCTATCGCGGTGGGCGGTGGCGCCTTCGAGCATGTAGGTAACAGTCTCGATGCCGCGGTGCGGGTGATAGGGAAAGCCGCGCAGCGGTCCCTCGAGCGGATCGTTGAAGGCAAAGTGATCGAAAAGCAGGAAGGGATCGAATTTGTTGCTGACCCGCGGGGCGATCGAGCGGCGCAGCTTGACGCCTGCACCTTCGATAGCCACCTGCGGCTCGATGATTTGAATGAGGGTTCGGAGTTGGTTCATGTCCTGTAGACGAGGCAGGAGGAAATGTTATTACTATGTGATAGTCCCCTTAAATGTACCTGCCACTCGCTAACAGACAAAAGCCTGAGTCGTTATATATGCAGCCGCCCCTTGGATGGATCTGTACAACTCCTTCGAAATCGGAGGTATGACCCCGTCCCGGGCGTATGAATCACGGGTCTCGACCCGATCTATCAGGACAAGGAGTACCAAATGGTCAAAAAATTCGCTCTATGGACAGTTCTGCTTGTGCTGTCCCTGTTCTCGGCAGCCTGCGCGGCGCAGGATACAAGCAACCAGGAGGGAGATGCAACTGCAGTTCCCGTTGTTACCAGCGATGGAAGTACGGCGACTGAAACATCCATGACACCCACCGGCGCGGTGGAAGAGGCGCCCACTCAGGAAGCAGGGGATGCCGGGACAACCCCAACCGCCTCAGCCGATGGCGCTGCGACTCCGGAAGCCGGGAGCACGGCGCTGATCCCCCAGACCGGACTGGGCGAAGCCGGCGTCCCCGATAACCTGGATGAACTCGTCCGGGTGGTCCGCACGACCGGCGCCTCTGTAACCCTCGGCGATGCCGTGGAACTGGAGACTGTCTCGGTCATGGGACAGACCCTTCTGATCAACGGCGAGGAAGTGCAGGTCTTCACCTATGGATCGGCGGAAGAGCTCGAAGCACAGGCCTCCCAGCTTGCAGATGAACAGGA
>DASUOS010000333.1:0-5544 GCA_036276515.1 Anaerolineales bacterium
AAAAAACATGCGTGATCGGTTGCGGCGGGCATTGAAAAAAATATACGGTTTAGGGAGTGTTGACAATGCCCTGATGAGGCAGTTCCTGAGGCAGAAGCTGAGCAAAGCTCCCGTGATCATCTTCACAGTAGATGGATCGAACCTGCGCCGTCTCTACAGGCAAGTGGCAGGACTAATACGGCATGGGCGTAGAGTCAAAGTCATACCCATTCGTTAACCTTGAAGGATACGACAATGAATGAAGAATTGATGGCATTATTAATTGCCGATTATCGGCAGGCAATTAAAGCTCAGGCCGCTGACTATGCTGAAGCTGAGGAGTCCCGCCAGATTGGCAGCATGGCAACCTACTTTGATCTTAGGCAGCAACTGCTGCTTCCTGAGATCTGCTGGTCATTGGAGCGATGGGAAGAGGCCAAGACACTATATCGGCAGAACGCTCGCGTGATGATCGAAGCACGGGCGTGGCACGCTAAGCACAGCGGCCCCGAGTACCCTCTGGAGGAAACGACTGACTGGCTTGCTGCAACCGTTGTCAAGGCCGGCGATCTCGTGGCCGCGCGGGAGTACATCAAAAGTGCCATCGTCTACTGGCAAAAGCAAACGTCCAATAATCTGGTGCTCAGCCGTCTCGGCCTACATGCCGCGCAGGTTGGTCTGCCGGATTTGGCAACGCACGCTAGGGCAGTCGTAACGGCACGCCATGAACTTCCTGGAGGGCGGAATGAGAAGGCCCACCGCGCGCGCGAACTGCTTCATTACGAGCCTGCTCAAGTGAGTCTGATGTTGGGGCGCTGGGACGAATTCCAAGAAGAAGTCAAGGCGCTTGAGGAAGGTGAGAGGCTCGTCAAGGATAAACCTGGTCTGGCGTTCCCGGAGCCTTTGCAGGGGGCACTGGTGGCGGCCAGTCGCGGACTGCGAAAACTTGGAGCTATTCACGCAGGAGTGGTGGAGGCCAAAACCGGACGAGAAACGGCGCGGGACGCCTTTGAGGAATCGATGTTGAGCTTCTATAAGTTTGTAGGGCGCGTGGACTGGAACCTGTACTTCATGCGCCTGAACACACGCTTCGCGGACGACCTGGCGGCTGGCCAGCCGCCGAATCCCAACCCTTTTGATGGTGGATGGTCACTCGAAAGGCAAGTCGATAAATGAATGAGCACAATGGCAATAAGTGAAATAGGGCAGGCTGGTAATGTGGCAATTTACTAACGACCAACTCTGTTACAACACTGGAAAGGAGGTTACGAAAAAGTAATGTTTGAATTGATATCAAGGATCGCGCAATCAAGCGAATGGTGTGCAAGAGCACTCCAAAGCACAAAGAATTCTGATTTAAAAGGAGAAAGAAAATGAATGCTAGAGCCACTTCACAGCCGTTAGGCAATATTGACGAACTTGAAAAAAGAGCCAGGGAGGCTGCTGACAATCTAAGCCAGGCCACCAGTCGCAATGCCGTCTGGGACAAAGCGGCCAAGGCTATCAAGCCAAGCCTGGCCAATCTGGATAAGATTCGCACGGATGCCGGGAATGAAGCAACGAAGGCCGACGAATTGGTCAAGAGCCTGGAAGGCAGCTACGACAGCGATGTTTCAAAGAGCGTTCGAAAAACTCGTGATGCTGTAGATGCAGAGAATGAGACGCTCAAAGAAGAAATGTCCAGCAAACAGGAGTCCCTCAAGACTGCAAAGGACGATGTCGACAGTGCTAAAAAAGCTCTGGATGAGAGTACTGCGAATTTCGAGGCTGCGCAGAAAGAGCTAATGGGTATTTCCAAGTCCATTCAGGATCAGCAGAAGCTGGTGATGGCATTGGAGAAGGAGATACAAGATGCCGACTCCAAGCATCAGCTGGTCGAAACGGTTGTAAAACTCGAAGATCTTAAGAGGGAAGTAAAGAAGCTCAAGGAATGGATCAAGACTGAATACGAGACAAAAAAATGGACTGCCCTGAACGCGGCTGCCGATGATTTGATCCAGAAGACCGATGCACTGCCAGCCGCTCAAGCCAAAGTGCCATCCGCAGAAGAGGATTACAAAAAAGTAACTACCAAGTACGAGGATGCAGTAAAGAACCGGATCGATTCCATTAAACAACGTATCGCAGATAATGAGATGCCAGCGAAGGAAGCACCCTCAAAACCATCGAACGACGCTGTTCCCTTGACGGGTTGAGCGGCAGCCGCGGGCTCTGCTGTCGACGGCTGCATCCAGACGGAATTCAGCTCCTCCCTGGATTGGACGGGCTGGTATCTGCCAGGGAAGGCAGACTGCGTTTTGTCGCTGCCTGAAAGGATCGGCTGGCGCAGCGCGATCTGCCCGACCCTGGTCAGGCCCTCGGTATGATCCTCTACGCCTTTCCGAAGAGGGAATGACGCACGCGCATCTATGCAAGGTGTGGTGATGTGATCAGGATTGCCGGGTGACCCTCGAGGTCGTTGAAGTCAACTAGAGCGATCATCGCGACACTGAACTCATCATACTTTAGACGAGCAGTCCTGGTCTGTCTCGTTGACATGTCAGCCCTGTGATCGGTCAAAATTTGAGAGGCAATATGTCCGGGAAACAAGTATCTATCATCCTGGTTTCCATTTCCTTTATTCTGGCGGTCCTCTTTTTATTCCTCCTGTCTACTGGAGATACCGCCTTTCGTGTCGAGTTGCTTAAAGAAGCCGCCAGGACGATCCTTCAGCTGCTCCTGGTCGGCATGCTGGGCGCGTTCGCCACCTTTCTCTTCACGGAATATGCCGCCGACAGGGATAAACGCATCCAGGCGCGTGAGCGTGAGGATGCGCTGCAAGCCGATCAGCACCGGTCACGTCTGGAGGCGTTGAATACCCTGACGCGCCTGTATTGGGAGACCCGAAAAGCCTTCGATATCATCGATGCCCACCGTTCTGCCAAATCCTACGGCGAACAGATGCGCCAAATCATCGATTACCGCACCGAGTTCCAGCGCCTCGACAACGAAATCGTTGCGGGAATGTATGCAGTGGAAAATGAAGAGACAAGAAATTCGATCGGGAAATGCCTGTTTCAAATGATCCAGCTGCTCAAGCAGGCGATCGAAGAATGGAAAACACAATATCTCAGGCTGTCCCGCCTTCAGCTGCAGGATGAGAAGCAGGAAGATCCCCAAATGAGGGAAGTCCCCCGGGAAATCGACAATCTGCCTGTTTTGGCGCAACTCAGGCAGGACAATTTCCAGACCTTGCATGACCTGTTTGAAGAGGCAGCCGGACCCCTGCGAGAACAGCTGCGGTTCCATATGAAATCAACGCTATAAGCTCAGACGACGATTTTGGATTCAACTCATGAGGTTTTTATTGCTGCACAGGGTACTGAACCTAGGCTGGTGCTGCCAAGTCATCGCCGCCCTGGAGTAAGCCATGAAAGCGTAAACGCATGGAGAAAGTGAAAGAAGTCACCGCTGAGAGTAAAGCTCCTGCCTCGCCGCAGGTGGAGGAGCAGCCAAAGCTGCCCGAGCAGAAGGACGGGCCGCAGGTGCTGTCCCGCTCGCCTGCTGCCGAGTCCCATGCCCAGCCGGACGGCATGCCTCCCGCTACGCGCGCCAGCGAGATGTTAGCTTCTCCGGAGGGAAAGCTTGGCGCGCCAGCCCGGGCGCGGATGGGATCCATGCTGCAGCGGCAGGTTGGCAACACGCGGGTGGGCCGGACCTTGGGTGCTGCTGTGCAAACCAGGCGCACGGTTGGGTCGCCTGACGAAGAGGACGCGGAACGGGCAACCGGTGAAGTCGGATCGACATCCTCCACAACGATGATCCAGCGCCAGTCGGCCGGCGCGGCAGGTGCCACCGCGTCGGCTCCAGCTCCGGCTCCTGGCCTGACCCTGACGCCGCATGATGACATGGTCAGCGCCAGCCTGCTGGAGACGTTGGATAGGTTCGAAAATATCCCGATCGACGTGGTCCAGAGACTCCCTCGCGGTTTTATCGGGCCGCCGGCCATGGTGAGAGTGTCTGTGCACGCCCAGTACTTTATCAATCGGCCCGCGGCCCAGGCGCACTACCGGGCTGCCCGGCGGACTGCGCGCTTTAGAGATATCAGCAGCGCCCTTGAACGGCGCGGTGAGTTGAGTGTGCTGGAAGGGAGTAGGGGGCCCCGTTTTTCCGGCAGGGCAGTCGAGCTTGGGAAGGCATCGCCTGAGGATATCAAGGCATTTGTGGAGGAAGCGATCGCCCAGGATATCATCCGGGACTATGCCATCCGCCGCCGGGCAATCACGGCCAGGCAGGATCTTATTGACCTGGCGCCTGCCGTTCTACAGGCACTGATCCAGAGATGGATGCGGGAAACCGGGATCGGCGTGGATTGTTCCGGCTTTGTCCAGCAGGCGGCGATCCGGGCGCGTGAACAGGAGCGGGAGAGGATCTCGGCCATCAATTCGATCACAGGAATGTTCGGCGTACCGCCCATTCCGCTGCCGCCGGAGATCAGTCCGGTCGAACGTTCTGCTCGCAGCTTTCGAAGCGGACCGCGCGTCAGACAGCCCAGAGATATGCGCCCCGGAGATGCCTGGGTAATGGCCGGTGGTGGGCATATCCGCATTGTAACAGCCGTGCGCGAGGCGGTGATATCCGGCGGGACAAACACAATCGAGTTCGATACTGCCGAATCATCTGGTGGATCAACCCAGCCCGATCCTGGACCGTTCGCCCGCACCTGGCGGACGCGCAGCCTGACGCGCTTCGAACCCATTCGGGCGGTCGGCCACACCGCCCGCCCAAGAGGTGGTACGTTCCATCGCATCCCCTGACAGAAATGGAAAGCGCGCTCATGGACATTGGCCTCGAACACTGCCAGGCGAATATGGCGATCCAAGTCATCTCTAACTCTCTCAGGAGTAAGGTTCATGGCACCGACCAAGCTGCAGGCTGAGCCACAAACCAAGGCTGCGCCTGCCACGACGATCGACAACCAGCCCGCGCTGCCCGAAAAGAGAAATGGGCCAGTACGGCCAGGGATGCTTCAGCGCGCCGCGGGCGCGCTCCCGCCGCCGAATGGTACACCGCCAGCAGCCCGCGCTGGAGGGATGATGTCTGATAAGGCTGGCCCTGGTGCGCCAGCTCGTGCCCGGATGAGTGCAGTGTTGCAGCGACAAACTGGCAACTCGCGAATGAATGGGGGTCTTGGTACTCTAGTGCAAGCCAAGCTGACTGTCGGCGCACCCAACGATGTATACGAGCAGGAAGCTGATCGGATGGCCGATCATGTAATGCGCATGACTGCAGATGCGGTCAACGCAGTAAGTCGGACGCCGGCGCCGGCCGCGCGGTCCTCTCCGCAGAATATTCGCCGCCAAGTCTGTCCAGCCTGTCAAAAAGAGCTGCGCCGAGAGGCAGAAACCGGCCAGCCCGTACGGAGGGATATGCTTTGTCCAGAGTGCCGCCAGAAACTGTCCACCTCGGATGAAGGGCTAATCCAGCGCCAGGCTGAGGCAGGGGATACACCGCCGGTCAGCCCAGAAGTGGAAGACCACATCGCAGGGAGCCGGGGTGGGGGCCAGCCGCTGGCTCCATCCGTGC
>DASUOS010000334.1:0-4572 GCA_036276515.1 Anaerolineales bacterium
GGAGAAGGTGATGGAGTGTGCGCCGTGGTGTTTCCGCTGATGGAAATCCGGCTGCATTCAGCGGGGCAAAGAGACTCGATGACCCATCCCTCCCATTGCGGGAAGACTGCTTTCCTTTGAAATAACAGTTTTCCCACCTGGTTCGTTTGACCTCCCAGGAATGGACGCATGTGTCCAGATGATCTTGAGAAATATCCCAGGAGGTCCCGGAATGAATCTTTTTTCGCGCAGGTCCCTGGCTGCCGCGATCCTTTTACTCGTTCTAACGAGCGCCTGCAATCTCCCCGCTGCCCCAGGCGCAACGCCGGTGGGCACGATCCTGCCGGCTGAGGGGCAGGCCAGTCCCAGTCCGGCTGTCACCGGGGTCTGGAGCGGTCTCGATCTCACGCCCACCGTATCGATCCCCGTCACCGGGCTGGACCCGGTCACGCTGCAATGCCAGTTCTGTGTGAACGATGAGCCGCATGCGGTGTTGATCGTGGAAGAAAACGTCAGCTTTAACGTGGCTGAGCCGCTGGCCCGGGTCACGTGTCTGACCGCGCAGGTGGTCAACGGAAGGCGGATCGTGCTGTGCCGTGGCGCCCAGCAGACGGCCTTCGATCTCAACGTGTGCGTGGATGGGACCAACTGCTCAAACTTTCCTCTGACTCTGGAAACGTGCCCGATCCCCGGCCAGGCCGGTGCGGGGACGGCTCGCCCAACCCTATCTCTTGCTGCGCCGACCTCCATCCTCCCGGTGGAAACCGCGACGAGCACACGTGTTCCGCGCATGACACCGGTCAACACGGCGATCCCCTCGCCGACGACTGTCATCGTCCCGCCCGCCGCGGCGACGCCTACCTTCGCCGCACCGCTCCAGCCCACCGTGGCGCCGGTCCTGCCCACGCAGTCCTCCAGCAACAGCCTGGCAGACCCGGCCGGATTTATTCGCTGGTATTTCAATGCCGTCTGGGCCCAGCGCAATTACCAGGACTTGTGGAACAATTATCTGACCCCCAGCTTCCGTACCAATGTGGGCACGGGCAGCTTCGAAGATTACGAGCAATGGTGGAACTCTGTCGCCCGCGTCGACATCCACTCGGTGGAAGTGGTGCAGAACGATGGCACGCATGCCTGGGTCCGCGTGAATGTGACCTTCACGATGCAGGACGGCCGGGTGGTTGCCAACCAGCAGTATGATTATGACCTGCTCTTCGATGCGGCCAGGCAGACGTGGATGTTCGATTACCGGACGTGACCCCCTCCGCCCACACCCTTCGGTCGGGGCACCTCCCCCAAATTCCGACGAGCACGGAATTTGGGGGAGGGTTGGTTAAGGGATCTTACGAACTGCTGAAAGGCACGGCATCTTGGGGAGGACTGTTTACTGTTTAATGCTATGATGGATGGTACCAAACTGCGTTCAGGAGGTAGCTGGTATGGCTGATATCAAGTATGAGATCGTCCGGAAGATCGGGGTGCTTTCCACGTCCGCTTCGGGTTGGGCGAAGGAGCTGAACCTGGTCAGCTGGAATGACCGCGAGCCCAAGTATGACCTGCGCGACTGGTCGGCCGATGGAAGCAAGATGGGCAAGGGGGTTACGCTGACACGCGAGGAGCTGCTGGCGCTGAGGGAGTTGTTGAATGGGATGGAGGTCTAAACTATGATTTTTATGATTGTCGGATGGACTATGATGGAGGTTAAGTTGAAAGAAGAGAAACATAGAAGGGTGAGGCATGATCAAGGAAGAATATCTCCATTCTGAGCTGACAGGTAAAATTATCGGGTGTGCTATGGAAGTGCATCGCACTCTGGGCAATGTTTCAGGAAGTCATATACCAGCGTGCCATGGAGATCGAAATGGTCCAGCAGGGTCTGCATGCCAGCCGGGAACACGAGATGGATATTTTCTACAAAGGGATCAAGATTGGAAATCGCCGGGTAGATTTCTTTGTAGAAGGCAAAGTGATGGTCGAATCGAAAGCTGTCGTGCAGCTCGAGGATGTGCACCTGGCACAATCAATTATCTGGAGGCCTACGGTCTGCAAGTGGGACTTCTGCTGAACTTCGGAAACCGAAGCCTGCAATACAAACGAGTCATGAAACCCCTTCGGAACCGGCTGCCTAAATCATAGTGCTCATTCAATCATTCTACTCATAGTTCCAGACAGGAAAGCATGCTTCCAGTAAAGTTACTTCATTCTTGGCTGCTGCCGATGGTGATTCTCCTGGGTTTCGCGCCCGGTGGGGATGCTTTGGCGCAGGAGCCCCTCTCTCTGCCGGGGCAGTTTGTGTATGTGGAGGACGGCAGCCGCCTGTTCCTGGTGAGGGGAGACGTAGAAGAGCCGCTCCTGCTGCTGCAGGCGCCGCAGGATGCCAGACTCTCAAACCCGCATTTCTCGCCGGATGGGCGTACCCTGGCCTACTGCATCCAGGATCCCCAGTCGATGGGCGCGGGGGCGATCCAGTACCTGGATATGCTGACACTCGAGAAATACCCGGTCGCCGAGCAGGGCTCCTGCGAGTATGACTGGTCCCCGGATGGCGGGACCCTGATCTATTCCACAGGCGGGTTCATGGAACCCGAGCCGGTGGCGGAATATGGGGTCTGGTCTTATTCACTCGCAAATAAAGAAAGCAAATTATTAATCCCGAGCGAGAGCCCGGTCATCGATCCGCGCTGGTCGCCGGATGGGAAGACGATCAGCTACTTCGATTTCTGCTTTGAGTGTGTCGGCCGGTTCCATACCTACAACCTCGACACGGCTGAAACCAGCGAATGGTCTGAGGAGGACAGCGAGCGCTTTATCGGCCCGGACGTGGACTGGTCGCCGGATGGCCAGTCACTGGCCTTCGATAAGGCGATCTGGGTCTATGCGGATGAAAACGAAACCCATGGATTGAGCGTTTCCAGCCGGGATGGGCAGACGCGGACTGAGATCCATTCCCAGGCCGGGCGTGCTGCCTACTTCCCCCTCTGGTCGCCGGACGGGGAGCAGATCGCCTTTGCCTCCTTCGAAAGCTTCACCATCGGGACGTACCTCAACCGGCGCGGCGACCTGATGACCGTTGCAGCGGACGGCTCAAAGGTCCGGACGCTGTATTCCTCTTCATTTGAAGTATTTCCGCAGGCCTGGTCGCCGGACGGCCGGTACCTGTTGTTCGTCCAGCCGCTGACCGTGATGCAGGACCCGCTCTCGAAGCAGCAGCTCGTCCTGCTGGATGTGGAAACCGGCCAGCCGCTGTGGGATGTCGATTCATTTGGAACAATTACAGCGGACTGGGCGCCGCTCCCGGCCCTGGAAGAGAGCCAGGCTGCGGCTCCGGTGGCGGGGAAGGAAGGGATGCTGTTCGTCAGCAGCGAGTACGCGCTGGCCTTCTACGAACCGGTCTCAGGACAGGTCCAGAAGTTGACCGCTCCATTCTCCGGCCAGGATTTGAGCGTCTCGCCGGATGGCAAGACCATCCTGTTCGGCAACCAGATCCTGACTCTGACAAGCCAGGCCGATGGCACCGTGACTGCTTCGGGGATCGAGTCGGCCCATCCCAGGCAGTTTCAGCAGCTCAACTGGTCACCCGACAGCCGCAAGTATGGCTATGTTGAGAACGACGGCCCAGCCTGGATAATGGACATCCTCGGCAAGCGGACCGAGCTGCCTGAAGGCGAGGCGCCTCCGGAATGGTCATTCGACGGGCGCTGGATGGCCTATTGCGATAAGACCGGAAAGCTGTGGATCGCCGAGCAGGGCAAGCCCGCCGACTGGATCATCCAGCGCGACCGCTGTTATGTGAGCTGGTCGCCGACGCAGTCCATCCTGGCCTATTCCACCCACCCGCCGCATTCGTTCGAGAACAATGCCGACGGCAGGGCGTTTTTATACGACCCGATCAGCGGGCGGACGCGGGAAGTGGCGCAGAACGTCAGCGGGGTGGGCTGGTCGCCGGATGGCAGACTGATCAGTGTCCAGCGCATCACCTGGATGGGCGCCAGCAATTTCGGGTTCTCGATCTCGGCCATCGACCCGCAGACCGGGCAGGAGCTGCTGGTCGAAGAGTTCAACGGCGAGGGGTACGGCAACCGGACCTGGATCGAGCAAAGCGACGGATACCTCGTCGGCAGGCATCGCTTCCAGGCGGATGTGCTGGCCGCAGCTCCTTTGGCCGAGATCCTGTTCGATGCGACGCGGGACGGCAGCCGGCTGCTTGTGGGAAGTAGTGGACAGGAAAGCATGTCCCTCGGCTGCCTGGAGACGGCCACGAACAGCTATCTGCCGCTGATGGATGTGGTCCACACCGATACACCCGGGGCGGCGATGCCAGGTGTCGACGCCTGGTTCTCACCCGACGGACAGTGGGCCTGGATCAGCGACTTCGCCGACGGCCAGACCACCAACTGGCTCGCCCGGTGCGCCAGTGGCGAGCCGCTGAGGCTGGCCGGGAAGGCCCTGCCGCACGACCAGTTCTTCTCGCCAGACAGCGCCTGGCTGGTGATGGAGCAGACCAACGCGTTCGAGGAAATGACGCCTCGAATTACCCTGCATGAGCTTGCTGGCGGGACGACGCGAGAAGTACAGGCCGGGCTCAACACCCAT
>DASUOS010000335.1:0-14799 GCA_036276515.1 Anaerolineales bacterium
GGTCCTCCGGCTCAGCGATCAGAGGCAGATTGTCAACCGATTCAGCTTCGATGCTCGCCCAATCGATATCCAGCCGGATTATGGCGGCCTCCGATGGTGGGAGTTTATGAGCCAGGCGCTCCGTGGTCAGGATCAAGGGAGAGCGGGTCTCTTCGAGCATCAGAGCCAGTCGCTGGGAAGGCAGCGTCCCATCCAAAGGCAGGTAACCGCCTCCGGCCTTAAGGATTCCCAGAATGGCCACGATGACCAGGGGGGATCGATCCATGCAGAGCGCGACAACCTTTTCAGGACCAATACCCAGCTTTTTGAGATGATGGGCCAGCTGATTTACCTGCATGTTCAACTGTCCAAAGGTAAACGCTCGGTCACCAAACTGTACGGCGACCACATCTGGATTCAGCCTGACCTGTTCCTCGAACAACTGCAAAACGCTCTTTTCAGTCGAAGCCAATGTGACAGTGTGGTTGTAATCTACCAATAGCTTTTGGTTTTCCGCGGCGGTTAACAGCGAGAGCGAGGAAAGAGAACCCGAGGGTCGTGCAGCCATTTGCTGAAGCAGAACTTCAAGATGAGCCAGGATGCGCTGGATGATTCCACCGTCAAACCGGCTGCGATCATAATGGGTCCGGATCTGGATCTCCTCTCCTGGGTCGATCAACACGGTGAGCGGATAGTGGGACCCCTCCCGGAAGCTCACATCTCGTATATCGAGCCCACCTGCTTTTTCCCTGAAAACCCTGTCAAAATCATAATTGTTAAAACTCAGGATCGTATCGAACAGGGGTTTTCGCTGGAAACGGTCGATCGCACTCCATGCCTGTATATCCCTCAAGGAGCTGTACTCGAACTGGCGCGCTTGAATCTGTTCGTTCTGGAATTCCACCAGCCAGTCGATTAAAGGCATTTGAGGAGATAATCGGGCGCGGACCGGCATGGAACCGATAAATAGCCCCACCATTGATTCGATGCCCGTCAGGGGAACGGAACGGCCAGAAACAGCCACGCCGAATACAACATCCGATTCGCCGCTGTAACGACTCAAAAGCAAAGCCCAGGCCCCCTGGAAAAGGGTGTTGAGGGTTAATTGATGTTCCCTCGCCATCGACCGAAGGGCTGCCGATACATCCTGTGTAAGGCGCAGCTGCCGGCTCTCGTAACCGGAAGGATTCTGGACCGATTTCGCAAAAAATCCGTCCGCATCGATCGATGTCGGTTTTGTAAATCCCTGTAATTTTCCCTTCCAGAACGTCTCGGAATCTGCCAAATCTCTCTGCGAAAGCCAGGTGACGTATGCCTTGTAAGGCTGCGTGTGAGCCAGACTCAGAGTCCATCCTTCACACAAGGAGCGGTAGAGAGCAAATACCTCATCCAGGGCGATAGACAGCGACCACCCGTCCAGCAGGATGTGGTGATAGCTCCAAATGAACTGGTGGCTCTCTTCTGAGAGCCGGATCAATATCAGGCGCACTGCCGGAGCCTTTGAGAGATCAAACCCCTGTTCCTGGTCAGACTTCAATAATAGGTGCAGATTCTCGTGCTGCTCTTCCCCGGTCATATGACGCCAGTCAAGCTCCTGCCAGGGCAAGTTCCCATCTCTGCGTACGATTTGAAGCGGAGTCTCTCGGTTCTTCCATACGAAAAAAGTTCGTAAAACAGAATGGCGCTCGAACACCTTGTGCCATGCAGCTTTGAAAGCTTGCCTATCCAGATGTCCGTGAAGGCTGAACGTTATCGACTCAGCATAGACACTCGATCTCTGATCGTAATTCGAATGGAATAAGATACCCAGTTGAACAGGCGAAAGGGGATAGATTGCTTCAATTGTTTCTTCAGACATAAGTCTTAGCCATCCAATTCGTTGATTTCATGTAGCAAATCATCAAGCTCCTGCTGGCTCAAATTCGCCTCCGGGAAGTCAGACGGCGTATACCGGCCTGCGTTCATCGACTTGCAATGAGCAATCAACATCAAAAGTGCATCCTGATAACCGCTTGCCAAATTCTCGACTGTGCTTCGCCGGAAGGTGTTCGTGTTGTATGAAAACACAATTAATAATCGACCCTGTACGATGCCTGCTGTTATTTCCATACGGTAGTGTCGATTTCCCAGGAGATCGCGTTGTGGATAGGGAAAATCTTCCACAGGCCTGAAAAAGGAGGCTCGGCCAAGGAGCCGATCGAGCTGCCCCAAATACTGAAAAAGCACCTTGGATTGAGGCAAAGCCTCGATTGTTTGGTTCACCGTCTGAGTCGTGCTCAGGTAGCGTAATACCCCGTAACCCACTCCCCCATGAGGCACTTTCCGAAGCTGCTCTTTGACTGTCACTAATCGTTCGCCGGGTTCTGAGCTCATTTCAACATCCAGTAAAACCGGATAGACTGCAGAGAAATTTCCCAAGGTGAGGGAAAGGTCGACATCAGGGAAAATTGTTTCGCGGCCATGGCCCTCGAGATCGACCTGCAGGGAGTTCCTGCCTGTCCAACGCGAGAAGGCATCCGCCAGGGCAGCGATCAACAAGTCCGTAACCAGGGTTCGGTAAGCATGGGATGTTTCAGTCATGAAGGCGCGGGTGTCTTCAGCGCTGAGGGAAATGGATACGCTATCCCGTTCGCTTTGAGGCGTACTTTCTGATAAAAATTCAACGGGCAGGTGGGCAGCATGGATTGCATGCATGGATAACCAGAACGGTAATTCCTTTCGTAGGGTATTTGTTTCCACATATTCGGATAATTGGTGTGCCCAATATTTGAAGGAGGTGGTTTTGGGCGGAAGTTGGACGGGCCGACTCTGGCTGAGATGCTCGTAAATCAACTCGAGGTGTTCTAGCAGGATCCGCCAGGAAATACTGTCTACTAACAGGGTATGGATAACCAAAACTAAATAGCTTGGCGCAAAAGATCCGAAATCGACCAGGGCAGCCCGAATCAAGGGGCCTTCCTCGAGCCTCAAGCTGTTTTGTTGTTCCAGCACGGTTGAATGCAGGGCTGCCATTTGTTCATCTATTGTTTTTAACCCGGACAGTTTCATTATCAAGAAGGGACTGGCTCCATCCGGGGCTGCAAGATTCTGATGCCAATTCCGACCATCCCAGGTATAGCGTAGACGGAGGGCATCATGATGGAGCAACAGATGTTGGACAGCTTTCTCCAGTAGGCGGGTATCGACGATCCGGGTAAGTTCGAGGACGAATGTTTGGCTCAAGCGTCCAGGTTCTGTTAATTCCTGTTCGAAGAACCGCTTCTGGATCGGGGTCAAAGGCAGCACCCCGGTGACCGGGCCTTGTTCCGAACGCACGACCGGACCTGTTGTACTTACAACGGCAGCCAGGTCCGCGATCGTTTGGTGCTGTAAAACCTGGCCGGAAGTTAGCTGAAGGCCAGATTGATTGGCTAAGGCGGAGATTTGAATGCTGCGAATTGAATCCCCGCCCAAATCAAAATAGTTGTCATAAACACTTACTTGCTCGATTGCAAGGGTTTTGGTCCAAATATCAACCAGAATTTGCTCGACTACTGTTCTGGGCTGCACTACTTCACTCCCGATAACCGAGCGACGAAGTTCGGGCTTAGGCAGTGACGTGCGATCAACTTTCCCATTCGGCTGCAGAGGTAACTCTTCAAGGAAAATGAAGGCAGAGGGGATCATATATTCAGGTAATTTATGGCTTAAAAATTGACGCCATTCACTCTGAGTTGGCGGATTATTTTTTTCTAAAACGATGTAAGCGATCAACTGTTTATTACCAAGTACGTCTTCACACGCACTGACAACAACTTTCCTCACAGATGGGTGCTCTTGCAGTGCAACCTCAACTTCACCTAGTTCGATCCGAAACCCACGGATCTTAACTTGGTCATCAATACGGCCCAGAAATTCTATGTTTCCGTCAGCCCGGTAACGGACCATGTCGCCGGTTTTATATAATCGTGCTTCCGGATCGTCTTTGAATGGGTTTTGGAGGAATTTTTCCGTCGTTAGTTCCGGCCGGTTAAGATATCCACTTCCCACCCCGGCTCCACCAATGTATAACTCACCTGCGATACCGATCGGTACAGGCTGCATGGTACGATCAAGTATGTAGGTTTGAACATTGGCTATGGGTCGTCCTATGAGAACTGGAGCTTGAGGGATCAGAGGTTTACACTGCCAGACTGTCGTGTCAATAGTGGCCTCGGAAGGGCCATAAAGATTATAGAGTTTTGCAGCAGGTAATTTCTCGAAGAACAGAGTAATCAGTCTAGCAGGTAATTGCTCGCCGCCGCAAAAAACAATTCGCAAGCTAGTACATTGAATAACATCCGGATTGTCAAGAAGCATCTGAAGTTGAGTAGGTACTACCTGCAGAATAGTTATTCCATATCGGATAATCGTTTGGATTAGGTAATGGCTATCGCGATGTCCCCCGGGCGTAGCCATGACAAGTTGTCCGCCTGTTAGTAGTGGAGCATAAAACTCCCAGACAGCCGCATCGAAGCTAAAGGGTGTTTTTTGCAGAATACGATCTGATTGATCTATATGAAATTCTGATTGTAGCCAAAACATATGGTTGCTAATGGCGCGATGTGGAATTATTACCCCCTTGGGTTTTCCAGTCGAACCGGAAGTAAAAATAACATATGCCAAATTTTCGGAAGACACTTGGTTTCCAAGATTTTCCATTCCCTCATCAGAGATTATTCTCCATTGACTATCTAAGGCGATGATCTGACTCTCAAGGTGCCGTAATTTCTCAATGAATTTTGCCTGAGTTATAAGTAAAGGTGGGGCGGCATCCTTAATCATAATAGCCAATCGATCTGCCGGGTAGTTTGGGTCCAGCGGGATGTACGCCCCACCTGCTTTGAGAATACCCAAAAGCCCGATGACCATCTCCAACGAACGCTCCATACAGATACCCACTGGAACGTCCGCTTTCAGGCCTTGTATTCGCAGATAACGAGCTAATTTGTTGGATCTTCGGTTCAAATCCCCGTAAGTTAGTTTTCGATCACCATCAATGACTGCTATGGCGTTAGGAGTTTTTTCAACTTGAACTTCAAACGATTGCATTATGTGTAAACCGTTTGGGTAGCTGGTATCAGTCTTGTTCCATTCCACAAGAAGTTGATATTGTTCTCGTGTTGTTAGGATAGGCAATGACAAAATCGGCTTTTCAGGCTGCGCAACAATGGAAGCTAATAGGGTCTCGAAGTGACCAATAAAACGATCAATAGTAGATGATTCGTACAGAGAAGAGTTATAAGCAATAAATCCTGTTAAGTTTTCGTAGCCTTCCTCAACGAACAAGGTCAATTCACAGCTACGAGAAAGGCTATAGACATAATCATAATCGGGCGACTTATTTGATAAACCTTGAAAACCAAAAAGAACTTGAAGCGTGATGCTTTCGCTGGGGGGAAACTTTACTGGGAATTTTTTGACAAGTTCCCCTAAAGGTAAATTCCAATATGTTTGTACATCCGAAAGTACTTCGCGAACATGTTCCACCAATTCTCTGTAAGTCAACTGGCCTGCAAGCTCGGTCGACAACAAAATTACATTCTGAAAGATATCATTCGAGTCTCCCGTAATTTTCTTATTGCCTGAGGGAATAAGCTGGGCAACAACAATGTCCTCCTGATTTGTATAGCGATAGATCAAGATTTTGAACGCCGTCAAGAGCAATATATGAAGATTGACGTCCATGCGCTGACCCAAGGTTACAAGTTCCGCAGTCAGGGCTCGGGAAAGGCTAAACGATCTTGTTTCTCTTTGAAAAGATTGGGCAGACGATCTTGGGAAATCGGTTGGCAGATTCAAATGTATTGATGCAGCCTTTGATTGTTTGTCTACATACGCCAGCGTACTGATATCCATAGTTTTCATACGTAAAGCCTTGATTCAATTGGAGCATTCATGCTGGGTTTCTTTTGAATAAAAACAAAGATAGATCGCCTCGGCAAGATAATCGTGACCTTGTGGAGTGAAGGAACCCGGACTGTTCGACATATAAAGCATCCTGATCTCCTCCACAGTCAACTGGTCGTCGAGCATATACTGCGCCAGTGGCAGGATTGGAATCTCATGACGCCTCGCTATTTCCACAAGCGCCTGTTCGGGAAGCAAAAGATCATATTCACCCATCTGTGGCTCCCATGTCCCTTTGGATGAGGTTTCGTAAAAAGCTTCGGGGAACATGGGTATGGTGACTACGCGGAGAGTAATGTTTTTTGTCTGGGCAATTTCCTGGGCAGTTCCCAGGATGCTGTCTACAATCACCATCGCCTGGCGCATTTCCACAGTTCCGCCTTTTTTGAAAAGAAAGTTGTTTCCCTCAGGTATGATTTCCAGGTCTGTCGCTTTGATGGCAGCATTGCCCGGTTCCGTGACATCGTACGTGTCTGTGACAAAACCCACGTTGCGGGGAAAGTCAACACCAGCTACCAGTGGAGCATCGTCTCTGGTGGAAGCCTGCTCCTCCCCGCCACGCATTATTCCTGTGAGCACCTTTGGAGTCAAATAGTTGCTGCGTATGGTTTCAACGAGCTGGAAGGATAAATAACTGCGCAGGAAGTAATGGGTTAGATCGTGGCGGAGCTTCGCGTCCTTCGGATCCACCTGTACTTGACCTTCATCATCCACGGTATAGCTGATCGCGTTATGTTGGGGGGACGGGCTTTGAAAATCGTCACCTAGGTGAAAAAAAACGACAATTTCGTCTAGTTTGATTGTAGTCGGAAACTCAGTGATGCTATCATCATAGAGGAATGGGCTGAGCCCGAAGCCCGGCATGCCTATAGGTACAATCTCGACCATCGTCTCCCCATCTACTACATCTTGATTTAGGCGTTCCATAAGAAGCACACTGGCATGCTGTTCCGGCAGGATGGGTAACGCCTGCACATAGCTTCCTCCCAGGATCAAGATGCGTTTCTTTTCATCGTCGAGGATGGCGTCGGGGAAATTCCAGCCATAGCGATTGGTAAAGCGATTGTGCAGTCCTAACTCGCTGGAATAGATACGCTCATACGGGTAGAAATCTCCACCAATCGTATACCTGCCCGGAAGGATGCCCATCCACGCTGCCGCCTGGACGACGACCTCCAGCGCTACAAGCGCGAAAAGCGGATAGGCGATGATTCGCCTCCAAGGCTGTAGGGCACTATCTTGCTGCCAGTTGGCGAACAGGAGGATCAGGAATGCCAGGATTACCAGTCCGAAGGCCGCGAACTGCAGCCCCGGCAGGCGCGCCCACCTGTCCCACTCGAAGATGACCCAGAGAGCAATCCCAATTCCAATAAACGCAAGAGTCGCTAAGCGTGTGTTATTCTGCAAAACCCTGATTCGACCGGCCACCCAGCTCAGGAGATTGGCATTAAAAAATAGGGCGAACCAGATAACAATACTACAGCCGTAGATGAGGACGAGAATGAACAGGGGAAACGAATATAGGCCGAACAGATCGGGCTCGGCGCTTTTGTGCCCCAATAAATCCAGAAACCCCACTCCCCAGAATACGAAAGCGAACACGATCAGCAAAAGACTGCCGGGGTTTTTGAATCTTAATTCCGTGCCATTGACGTTTTCAACTACCATAAGGCGCTACTCCTTCATGGGAAATTGTGATTCCCCCGGCTAAATGCCTATCACCAGGAATACGCCTGCTGCAGCGATGATCGCGCCGGAAACACGGAGCACAGCAGCCCCGCGGGGCGTACTGATCGCCATCTGGCCGATCAATGCGCCAATCAGATGCAGGCTGGCAGTTGCCATAAGAAAGCCAAACACATAGGCGATCACATCGAGCACGGTTTCAGACAGCTCAGGCAGCTCGGTACCATGGGCATGACCGTGAAATAAGGCAAACAGACCTACGAAAGCCATCGCCGCGGCGATCGGCAGCTTTCTACGTGCCACCAGCGCAACACCAAGTACCACAACAGACAGGGCAATGCCATACTCCACGAACGGCAGTGGCAGGCCCAGAATCCCCAGGATCCCACCTACGGCCATGACCGAGACGAACGTGGCCGGGATGGTCCAGATGGCTTTTCCGCCCAATTGTGCACTGAGCAAGCCTACAGTTACCATTGCTAAAAGATGATCAATACCAAGGATCGGATGAAGCAGCCCGGCAAAGATGCCCCCATCGGTTCCAGAGTGAAGGAGCACAGAGAATAGATTGAAATTAAAAAGAGCTTCGGCAATCATGAATGTTTTCCTTTTCTCTATTAAGTTTTTGAACCCGGAAATGGACCTTTTTGATCCGCCACCAAAAACTGCCTGCCCTTACCTGAAAAATGTAGGATGTAGCCCATATGCTATTACACAAAGACGATAAATGTTTATAAAAAATTACCCCACGGTGCGGGTAATTTGAGGAAATGGGATAATATTTGACAAGGTATATCTATATATTAAGACAAGTCCACTTCAATAAGGTTACACCTATTCCTCCTATTTCTTTGCCAGTAGTTATCAGGGATCGGCCTATTCGTCAGACAGCTTCGTCAGGGAAAACAAAAGTCGGCGGTATCTGGGATTCCGCCGACTGGCACGGTCGTTAAGTTGACGAGTAGGGCTTTAGTTAAGGGCAGCAATAACCTGTTCAATGTCTCTGGGAGAGAGCAGGTGAAGGCGCAATACCTTTCGTCCCGATTGGATTAAGGCTTCATAATCTCCAAGAGCCTGGGCCCGGATCAGGGTGCCAAACGTCAGTCCCTGGTTGGGGATATCGAAATCGGCTTCCGGCTCGGCTGTAATGACCAGGAATACTGCCTTGTCCGGCCCCCCTTTATGAAATTGGCCGGTCGAATGCTGGAAGCGCGGACCGAATCCGGCGGTGACTGCATTGCCCGTCATGGCGCGAATGGCAACTCGCAGCTTCTGCAGAGCATCGATCATTTCTTCACCGCGCGGCAGGTAGGCATTGATAGCTACATATCCATTCGGCCTGGTGTTGGACAGGAATTCCTTTAATACATCGGCCAGTGAGCTTCCCGCTACACCTGCGGGGGAATACACCAGAATGCCCTCATTCTGCCAGGCCGGCCTGCCTTCCTCCAGCATGCCGCTTTTTTGATAATCCGTGATCCTGGCCCTGGTGATCTTTTTACTTGACTCAACATTGGGCTGATCGAATGCGTTCACGCCAAGAATGGAACAGGCAATCGCCGTGGCGACCTCCCAGCGATATATCTCCGCGCCGATCTCATACACATCCGGGATCGGGAATTCGATGGCCGGATGTCCCGCTGCCTGCAAGGATTTCACTCTATCTGACAGCTCACCTGTCTGGTTCAGATAGACGAAGAGCCGGTCATTCCCGTACACACCGGCACCCCCCAGCGGCTCGAGTGGTACCGGCAGGATTCCTTTCCCCTCCTTGCCGCTGGACTCGGCAATGATCTGCTCGATCCAGCCGGCAAACGCCGTTAATGGCGCGTCGGCCAGGATTGTCAGCTTGTCGCGTCCTTGAAGCGCTGCCTCGCCCAGCACGGCTCCCAACGCAAGCCCCGGATTGCGGGCGGCGGGGACAGAGCGTCCCTGGGTCTGGACCGCTTCTCCCCGGTCAGAATCCAACCCGCCGCTGGCCGCGTAGCACTGGGCCCGCATCCACTCGGCGCGGCCGATGAGGCGCTCGAGGTCCAGGCCCAGCAGCGCGGCCGGGACAAGGCCGAAATCCGTCAGCGCTGAAAAACGCCCGCCTACGAATTCATCCGACGAGAATATTTTTCTGAAGTTGTTCTTTCGGGCCAGTGCATCCAGCGAGGTACCCGGATCGGTGATGGCGATAAAGCGTGAGCCATCCTGGTCGCTTAGCTTCCAGAAGTATTCAAACGCCGCCATGACCTCCGCAGTACCCCCCGATTTGCTGGCCACAATATACAGGCTCTTGCCGGGTGGGAAATGTCCGCTTGCCAGGGAGACCTGTTCAGGGTCGGTCGAATCCAGGATGGCCAGCGACACAGGCGACTCGATGTTCGCCGCCGCCTGCAGGGAGCTGAACACTTCCGCTGTCAGGGAAGAGCCGCCCATGCCGAGCACCAGGACGCGATGGATGCCCTCCTTGTGGATTTCCTCGGCAAAGGCCTTGTATGCCGGGATTAATTTTCTTGCTTTCAACGGCGAATCCAGCCAGCCCATACGGATCTTGACTTCAGCCTGTCCCGCAGGGTCAGACGCCCACAGGGTGGGGTCCTGGGCCCACAGCCGCGTATGCACGGAATCAGATTCCAGCTGGTTGATCCGCTTCGAAACGGCCGAAGCCAGGGGTCCAAGCGAGGCGACGGCAGTATTCCGGCGTTCCTCGATCGTCCCGAGCAGCTGTGTGAACGCATCGGCAAACGACTTGACGCCTTCCTCTTCCAGCTCCTGGGTGACAATGTCCATTACAATGCCGGCCGCCTTTAATTTCTCAAGTGCTTCCCGGGCCTCGTCCAGCCCACGGGTGATCGTCACTTCTGCCTTGCCGTGATCTTTGAACGCCTCGAGCGTTTGCGGCGGGACCGTGTTGACCGTCTCCGGCCCGATCAGGTGATCTACATAGATCGTGTCAGGATACGCAGGATTTTTGGTGCTGGTGCTCGCCCACAACGGACGCTGGACCCGCGCACCTTTGACTTTCAAATTCTCCCAGCGCCGCCCTGCGAATGTCTTTTGGTATTCATCGTAGGCGAGCTTTGCATTGGCGATCGCCGCCTTGCCCCGTAAATCCGAGTCTTCGGCCAGCTTGGGATCGATCTTCGAATCCACGCGCGAAACGAAGAACGAAGCTACAGAGGCAATGTGATCGATGGGCTGCCCCGTCGCAGCACGGTCCTCCAGTCCGCTGAGATAGGCATGCATGACTTCAGCATAGCGCGCCAGGGAAAAGATCAAGGTGACATTGATGTTCAACCCGGCCGCGGTCGCCCTGCGGATGGCCGGAATGCCTGCCTTCGTGGCGGGGATCTTGACCATCAGGTTAGGCCGCACCACCCGCACCCACAACTGCTCGGCCTGGGCCACCGTTCTATCGGTATCGTGGGCAATGAAGGGGCTGACCTCCAGGCTCACATACCCATCGCCGCCGTTCGTCTCCTCATACAGAGGCATGAATGCCTCGCAGGCGCTGCGGATATCTTCGATCGCCAGCTGCCAGAAGATCTTCTCCGCGTCCCAGCCGGCCCATGCCAAAGATTTCAACGCCGGGTCGTAATCGGTCGACTTGGCAATGGCCGCATTGAAAATCGACGGGTTAGAGGTTACACCGCGGATATCGCCGCGCTGGATCATCGCCGTCAGCTCGCCGCTGTCCAGCAGCTTGCGCTGGATGTTGTCATACCAGAGGGATTGTCCGAGTTGGGTTAATTTTGTGATTGGGTTCATGGTCTTTTCCATTTCGTAGTTTGAAGGCTGGAGATTTTCCCTCTCATCCGTTTAGCCTTCTAATTTTCCATCTGCTTCAAGTTTATGTATCTTTGCAACACGCCGGGCGAGCCTCTCGCCGCCCGTCTGGTTGCCCTGGTAGTCTGCACCCAGAAATGCCTTGACGAGTGCCGATGCCAGCTCAGGCCCTACCACCCGCCCACCGAGACAGAGCACGTTCATATCGTCGTGCAGCACGCCCTGGGCCGCCGAATACGTATCGTGGCAAATGGATGCATAGACGCCCTTCATTTTGTTCGCAGCGATACACGCCCCAACGCCTGAGCCGCAAACCAGGATGCCGCGCTCCGCTTCCCCATTCTGGACAGCGCGTCCCACTTTTTCCGAGTAATCGGGGTAATCGACCGGGTCGGCGCTGTGCGTCCCCACATCGATCGGCTCATGTCCCGCCATACGGACTGCATCCAGCACTATTTGCTTGAGTGGAAACCCCGCATGGTCAAATCCGACAACGATTCTCATATCGCCTCACAATCTAGAACCAGTTCGCACCGATCACCCGTCCAACGCCGACAAAGAACAGGAAAATCCCGGCCGCGAAATAAATAATGCGGGCCACCGTGTCGCCAAAGATACGATTGACCAGTTTGCCCGGGCGGCTGACAATGCCCCAGTTCAAAGCGGCTCCCACCATGATCAGCACTCCCATCGCAACGAAAATTAAGCCGGTGAGCGTTGGGCTCATGACGTTTCCAACAATCCTTTCGCACGGCTTACGATATTCTGGACAGTGAACCCAAATCGCTCGAAGATGACCTGGTACGGAGCAGATGCGCCGTAATGATCGATCCCCAGTGTGGACGATGCGTATCGCTCCCAGCCGAGTGTGGCGCCGGCTTCGACAGCCAGCCGCACCGGTAGGGCTTTTGGCAGGACCGATTCGCGATAGGCTTCGTCCTGCGCTTCGAACAAGTCCCAGCTGGGGAAGGAGACCACCCGCACGCCGAGTCCCTCGGCGGACAGCTGTTTGGCAGCTTCCAGAATAAGATGCACTTCAGAACCTGATGCCATCAATATCACCTCAGGCTCGCCAAAATCCTTGAGTACGTATGCGCCTTTTTTCAGCTTTCCGGCATCGGTTCCTTCCAGGGTAGGGACAGCCTGGCGCGTCAGCGCAAGGGCAGTCGGTCCACCTCGGTTTGAGATGGCCATTTTCCATGCCTGTGCCACCTCATTTGCGTCCGCCGGACGGATCAATGACAAATACGGAACAGCGCGCAGGGCGGCAAGATGCTCGATCGGCTGATGCGTAGGACCATCCTCACCGAGTCCCACACTGTCATGCGTGAACACAAAGATCGACGGGATATGCGAGATCGCCGCGATGCGGATGGCCGGCTTCATGTAATCCGAAAAGATCAGAAAGGTGCCGCCATAGGCGATCATCCCGCCGTACAGGTTCAAGCCATTCAACGCGGCGCCCATGGCATGCTCGCGCACCCCAAAGCGCAGGTAGCGTCCTGCGGGATTATCCTTCTGGAAATCGCCAGCTTCATCGAACTTCGTATTGTTGGATGGCGTCAGGTCTGCCGAACCGCCGACGAGCTCGGGAAGCTGTTTGGATATGGCGTCCAGCACTTTTCCGGAGGAGGCACGGGTGGCCATCCCTTTCGCATCGACCGGAAACGTGGGCAGGTCGACATCCCAGTTTTCCGGTAATTGGCCGCTCAAACGCCGCTCCAGTTCCGCGCCCATTGCAGGATGCATCCGGGTATAAGCTTCCGAACGCATCCGCCAGTCGGCTTCGCGTTCGCGGCCGCGCTCGACCGCCTCGCGATAGAACTCCAGCACGTCGCCGGGGATCAGGAAGCGCGGCTCGACAGGCCAGCCCAGGTTTTCCTTGGCGGCTTTCAATTCTTCCTCGCCAAGCGGCTCGCCGTGTGCCTTGGCAGTTCCCTGCCGTTTGGGAGAGCCAAACCCAATGGTCGTGCGCACTGCGATCAGCGAGGGACGCGGGTCCGCTTTGGCGGCGCGGATCGCAGCGTCGATCGCTTCCACGTCATTTCCATCCTCCACCTGCTGTACATGCCAGTGGTAGGCTTCGAAACGGGCACAGCGATCTTCGGTGAAGGCCAGGTCGGTGGAGCCGTCGATCGAGATGTGGTTGTCATCGTACAGGTAGATGATCCGGCCGAGCTGTAAATGTCCCGCCAGCGAGGCAGCTTCGGAGGACACGCCTTCCATTAAGTCGCCATCGGTCACGATCCCGTAGATGCAGGACTGGATGATCTCGTGTCCCGGCTGGTTGAATGTCGCGGCCAGGTGCGTGGCTGCGATCGCCATGCCCACGCCAGTGGCGAATCCCTGCCCGAGCGGACCGGTTGTGGTTTCCACGCCGGGAGTAAGACCATATTCCGGATGTCCCGGGGTTTTGCTTTCGAACTGGCGAAAATTGCGGATCTCGTCGAGCGGCAGCTCGTAGCCCGTCAGGTGAAGAAGCGAGTAGAGCAGCATGGAGCCATGCCCGCCAGAGAGAATAAAGCGGTCACGGCCCGCCCAATTGGGGTTACGGGGATTATGACGCAGGTGGCGCGTCCAGAGTGTGTATGCCATTGCCGCAGCTCCCATGGGAAGCCCGGGATGGCCCGAATTTGCCTGTTGAACGGCATCCGCAGAAAGGAAGCGGAGGGTGTTAATTGCGCGAAGCTGAAGGTCGTCTGTCATAGAAATCCTGCCTGAATGAGATGCTTCCATTTTACCATCGGCCCATCGGGGATATAATCCGGTTATTCTTTGCTCGTCTGGAGAGTACTTTGCATCACTATACCTCGATCGCCGAACAATTCACGCCCCGGGTCCGGGTTCTGGATGTGCGTGAGTTTGGGAACGGCAACATCAACGACACTTATCTCGTCACTACCGACTCTAACGAGGAAACCCATTTCGTATTACAGCGCATCAATACCCAGGTCTTTAAACAGCCCAGGCTGATCATGCAGAATATGCGCCTGTTTACGGAGCACATGCGCCGGCGCGCCCGTGAAGAGACGCATCTCTGGGAAATACCGCATGTCCTCAAAACGAAGCAGGAACAGGATTTTTTCATCGACGGGGAGGACAACTTCTGGCGCGCCATCAGCTACGTGCACGGAGCGCGCTCGTTCGACATCATCAACGATCTCCACCACGCTCGCGAAGTGGGACATGCTCTGGGTACCTTCCAGCGCCTGATCAGCGACCTGCCGGTCGAATTGCTGGCAGATACGCTGGAAGGTTTTCACATCATGCCCCGCTATCTTCAGCAGTATGATCAGTCCTTTTCTCACAACGGACACATATCGAGTCCCGAGGTCCGTTTTGGAATGGAGTTCATCGCGGAGCGGCGCGCCTGGGCGCCTATCCTGGAGGAAGCGCGGCGGAATAGGAAATTACAATTGCGCCCCATTCACG
>DASUOS010000336.1:0-8147 GCA_036276515.1 Anaerolineales bacterium
TTCACTTCATCAAACCAGGCCAGTTGCATAATATGCAGGCAACGCAGCCCTGCATCCGGCAACTTAATAAGAACGATCCCTGTAACCTTATGCGTGCATTCCCCAAGCTACAAATCAGGTGAATCCTATTATAATGTTCCAACGATACCGGGAGATACAACTGAATACATCGAGAGTGTACAACTGTCTTTTGGAAGGGATGGTGGCGCATGAAAATTAACGGTAAGCCGAAGACTCCCATCATCGCAGCGCAATCGAAAAAGAAGGACAGCGGGGAGAAAGCGCGGGCATCACGCACAGCAGCGAAGAAAAACAACGGAGTCAAATCGGCCGTCCTGGAACGGATCAGCGACGGTGTCCTGGCCCTGGACGCCGGGCTGAACTACGAATACTTAAACGAGCGGGCGGGTGAATTACTAGGCTGTACCCCGGGCGATCTGATCGGCAAGAACCTGTGGCAGGCCCATCCCGACGTCGAGAATACTCCCTTTGCGGAGGCATGCCGCCGCGCCCTGGAGACCCGCAGCGTGGTCCTGCTCGATGGCTACTTCCCCGCTTCCGACCGCTGGCTCGAAGGGCGGGTCTACCCTTCCGAAGACGGACTGTCGGTGCTCTTCTCGGAGGACGCCCGGCAAAGTCAGGAGGAGAACCGGCGCCGTGAAGAGCGCTACCGCATCCTGTTCGACACCATGCAGGAGGGATTCCTGCTGGCCGAGCTGGTCCAGGGCGAAGACGGAGCGGCAGACGCCCGCTTGCTGGAGGTCAACGCCTCCATGTTCCGCTTCCTGAATAAGTCCCGCGACGAGCTGGTCGGGAAAACGGTCCGCGAAGTGTTCCAGCTCGACGAAGAGGACCATGGGGTTCTGGAACGCGCCTGCCAGGTGGCCCGGGGCGAGTTGGAGCCCTTCTTCCTCGAGAGATACGAGAGCGCGGCTGACTGCTGGCTGCGCGCCCACGTTTTCTCTCCCCGGGCCGGCCAGTTTGCCAGCCTGGTCACAGATATCAGCGAGCAAAAAGAAGCCGAGGGTAAGCTGCGGGATGTGTCCAAATTCCCCGGCGAGAATCCCCACCCCATCATTCGCTTTACGCCTGCCGGAGAGATACTCTACGCCAACCCGGCCTCTGCGCCGCTGCTGCGTGCCTGGGAGAGTCACGAGCCTCATACAACACCCCTGCAACAGATCCGCGACCTGCTGCCTTCGCTTATGGAGAGCAGCTCGAACCGGGAGATCGAAGTTGCCAGCGACCGCACCTCTTATATGGGCCTGCTGGTCCCGGTGCGGGAGGAGGGCTACATCAACCTCTACCTGGGCGACATCAGCGAGCGCAAGCAGGCAGAGGAGACGCTGCGCGCCCACATCCATCAGACAAATGCCGGCATCACCCGCATCGATCTCGAAGGCCGCCTGACCTTTGTCAACCAGGCTTTCTGCGACATGCTGGGCTATTCCGAATCCGAGCTGGTTGGCAGGACCATCTGGGAGATCAGCCACCCAGACGATATCGCCCGCAACCGGACAATGTTCGAAAGCCTGGTGCAGGAAGGCGAGTCCTACCAGCTCGAAAAGCGCGTCCTGCGCCGTAACGGCTCGTTCCTGTGGATCAACGTTGGCTCCTCGCCGCTGCGGGATTCCAGCGGCCGGATCCAGGCTGCCACCTCGATCATCGTCGATATCACCCGCCGCAAACGGGCGGAGGAGTCGCTGCTCGAAAGCGCACGGCGCACGCTCTACCTGTCGTCGCTGAGCGATGCAATGCACTCCCTGTCCGACCCGTCGCAGATCCAGAGCGAGGCGGCCCGCCTGCTCGGCGCCAGTCTCAGAGCCAGCCGGGTGGCCTACGTGGAGATCGAGCCGGATGGCAGTGCCGTTGTCCGTGACAACTATGTGGACAATATCCCCGGCATCATCGGACAGTTCCCGATTGAGGCCTGCATCCCGGCGGAGCAGATGTCCAGGTTCCTGGCGGGCCGCACGGTAAGCGCGACCGATATCCGGAACGACACCCGCTTCGACGAGGCACAAATGTCCGCTCACGAGGCGCTGGCTGTCCGCGCCCAGGTGGTGGTCCCCTTCCTGAGCAACGGCGAGTTGATCGGGGTGCTGTGTATCCAGCAGAACCAGCCGCGCACCTGGCGCAACGAGGAGATCTCGCTGGTGGAGGAGACCGCCGAGCGGCTGCAGGCCGAGATCGAGCGCGCCCACGCCGAACGAAGGCTGCGCGAATCGGAACGCCGCTTCCAGCAGGCCGCCAGCGCCGCCGGAGCGCTGGTCTACGAAGTAGATATGCTCTCGGGTGCCGTGGCGATCGTCCAGGGCATGCAGAGCCTGACAGGCTATGATCCGCAGGAGACGCCGATGTCCAGCGCGTGGTGGAATTCTCTGATCCATCCCGACGACCTGCCCGTTTATCTGGCCCGGCTGGAGAAGCTGCTGGCCGCCGGCGGCACAGATGTCTTCGAATACCAGATCCGGCACCAGAGTGGCCGCTGGATTACCATTCAGGATAATCGGATGGTGGTCCGGGGGGGGGCAGACGACAGCCAGCGCCTGATCGGGACGGTGATTGATATCACCGAACGCAAACGGATGGAGAATGCGGTTCGCGAATCGGAGGAGCGCTTCCGGGCGCTGGTCAGCCAGACGACCGCCGGCATTGCCGAAAGCAGCCTGGAAGGCCGTTTCACATTCGTCAATCCCCGATTCTGCGAGATGCTCGGGTATTCGGAACAGGAGCTGCTCGGGAAAACGATCTTCGAGCTCACTTATCGCGATGACAGGGGCGAGAACAAGCGCTTGTTCGAGCGCATGGTCCAGGAGGGCGAACCCTACCAATTCGAAAAACGCTCAGTCCGCAGGGATGGCTCCCTGCTGTGGGTCAGCGTCAGTGTAACCACCATTTATGACCTACAGGGCCAGCCCCGGGGCGGTGTGGGCGTGATCATCGATATCGACCAGCGCAAACAGGCGGAGGAGTCCCTGCGCAGCAGTGAGGAGCGCATGCGCCTGGCGATCGAGGCCAACCGGATGGTGGCCTGGGAGTGGAACCCGGCTCTCGATCGCGTCACCACGATTGGAAATCTACCTGAAGTGTACGGCCTCAGCGAAGTAAACAAGGAGGCCGAGGGCTTTGCTCTGATCTGGCCCGACGATCTGCCGGCACACCGTGAGAAAGTGGAGCGCGTGATGCGCCAGGGCGGGGAATACATTTCGGAATTCCGCATCACCCGCCCTGTGGACGGCCGCACGGTCTGGATGGAGGAACGCGCTGCCGCCCTGACCAATGCCGAAGGACGGATCAGCCGCCTGGCAGGTGTGATCACGGATGTCACCGAGCGCAAGCGTGCCGAACAGGAGCTGGCCGAGTTTGCCCGCCAGCAGGAAGCACTTTACCAGCTGGCCGAGCGGTTGAACGGCACCGAGTCCCCGGAGGATGTATACGACCCGGCACTGGACGCGATCCTGAATGCCTTACAGTGCGACCGGGCCTCGATCCTGCTATACGACGAGGCAGATGTTATGCGCTTCGTTGCCTGGCGCGGGCTGTCCGATGACTACCGACAGGCCACCGATGGACATTCGCCATGGAAGCCGGACGCGGTCGACCCACAGCCTATCGCCATGCAGGATACGGAGACGGCTGAGCTCGATGATGCACTCCGCTCGCTGATCCGCGCCGAGGGCATCGGCGCACTCGCCTTCATCCCGCTGGTTTCCAATGGAAAACTGATCGGCAAGTTCATGGTCTACTTCAATGCGCCGCACGCCTTCGAAGAGGATGAGCTGGAGCTCGGTCTGACGATCGCACGCCAGCTGGCATCCACCATTGAGCGCAAGCGGGCCGAGGAAGCAGTGCGCGCCAGCGATGCCCTCTACCGGGCGATCGCCCGCAGCATTCCAGAGGGCGGGGTGTATGTTGTAGACCGGGACTTCCGCTACAAGGTGGCCGAAGGACCGGTGACCGAGGCCTTTGGCCTGACACGCGACATGCTCGAAGGCCGCACGGTCATGGAGGCCTTCCCCGATGAGCGCGGCCAGAGGATGGAGGAACGACTGCGCCGTAATTTTGCCGGCGAAATCGTCCGCTTCGAGACCCGGTTCAACGGGCGCGTGTATTGGACCCAGCAGGCGCCGCTGCTCGACTCGATGGGCCAGGTCCTCATCCTGACCCTGGATATTACCGAACGTAAACGGGCTGAAGAGGCCTTGGCCGCCGATCTGGCGAACATGCAGATTTTGCGCGACCTCGGGGCCCGGCTGGTCACGGAGGGCGATCTCGATGTGATTTACCAGGAGTTCGTCCAGGCGGCCGTCGCTATTACCCATGCCGATGCCGGTACGTTCCAGATCCTGGACGAGGGGGCCGACGAGCTAATCCTACTGGCCACACAGGGCATGGACCAGGGCATGATCGATCATTTCCACAGGGTAAAGTCGGGTTCCGGGACATCCTGCGGCATCGCGCTCGCCAGACGCGAACGGGTCTTTGTTGATTATGACGACCCCGCCGCCCAGGATCCCGATGGATCCCTGCGCAGGCATGTGGACGCCGGTTTGCTCTCGGCCCAGTCCACTCCGTTGATTTCCCGGTCAGGCGAACCGATCGGGATGATCTCCACCCACTGGCGCTCGCACCACCGGCCCACGGAACAGGAACTGCGCTACATCGACCTGCTCGCCCGCCAGGCCAGCGACCTGATCGAGCGCAGACAGGCGGAGGAGGCACTGCGGGCCAGTGAACAGCGCTTTGCCCGTTTTATGCAGCACCTGCCCGGACTGGCCTGGATCAAGGATGTGGAAGGTCATTATGTCTACGCCAACGCCGCTGCCCAAAAGGCGTTCGGCATCTTCGGCCAGGACCTGTTTGGAAAAAGCGACGAGGATATTTTCCCACCCTATTTTGCTACCCAATTCAAGAAAAATGATGAGCAGGCGCTGCTGGATGAGAAGGGAATCCAGGTGGTAGAGACGCTGGAGCATGAGGATCAGGTTCTGCACTATTCCCTGGTCAACAAATTCCCTATCCCGGGTCCGGATGGCAGTCCTGCCTTGATTGGCGGAACTGCATTCGATATCACCGAACGCATTCACATGGAGGAGGCCCTGCAAACCGCTCGTGAGCATGCCGAGCGAACGGCCAGCCGCATGAAGCGCCTCCAGAAAGTGACGGCATCTCTGTCGGATGTTCTGACCCCGCAGCAGGTTCTCCAGGTGGTTGTAGACCAGGGTGCGCCATCCCTGGCTGCCGTAACCAGCACGGTCCTGCTTCTTACAGACGACGGGCAGAATCTGGAAATCGTTTACTCCAACGCTCAAAAACAATTGATCCAGCCCTATCAGAGCTTCCCCATATCCATGCAGGTCCCGGCGGCCGATGCAGTCCGTTCCGGGCAGCCGGTCTGGATCGAGTCGCGGCAGCAGTACCTGGAGCGCTACCCACACCTGGCCGGGCAAATCGAGCGCTGGGGGTTTGAAGCGGCCCTGGCCGTCCCAATGAAACACAAGGGACGCACCCTGGGTGTGCTCACGCTGAGTTTCGATCATGTCCTGCCGCACTCCGAGGAGGACCAGGAATACATTTTGACCCTGGCACGCCAGGGTGCCCAGTCACTGGGCAGGGCACGTGCCGAGGAGGCATTGCGCGACTCCGAGGAGCGCTATCGCGCCACCATCAGCCAGGCCACGGCCGGCATCGTCCGCAAGGATGCCAGCGGCAGGCTGCTCTTCGTCAACCAGGCCTTCTGCAATATGCTGGGTATGACCGCCGGGGAGTTGATCGGAAGAACGATGTGGGATCTGACCCATGAGGAAGACAAAGAGGAGAACGAGCGGTTGTACAACCGTCTGATGGAGGAAGGCACTCCTTTCCAGCTCGAGAAACGTCTCATCCGCATGGACGGCTCGACCCTGTGGGTCAATGTCAGTGTCTCACCGGTCATAGGTGAATCAGGCAAGCCGCACTCGGCCGTATCTGTCTACGCCGATATTTCCCGCCGGAAACATGCGGAGAACCGGTTGATGCTGCTGGCCCGGGTCAGTGAGCTCACCCGCCAGTATGAGGAACCGGATGAGCTCTTATACGCCGTGACCCGCGAGGTAGGCGACTACTTCCAGGTCCGCCGGGCGCTGTTCAACGAGATCGACGTGGAGAATGACCGGGAGGTTGTCCACCGCGATTACTGCCGGGATGCCGAGTCTGTGGCGGGTGTTCACAAGATCTCCGACTATAGCAGTGTTACGTCGGTCGAGATGATGGCCGGGAAAACGGTCGTCAACAATGACTCCAGGATCGATCCCCGCACAGCCCAGGAATATGAGCGGACTTACGTACCCTATGGCGAACGCGCCTATGTGGCCGTGCCGCTCATGCACGACGACCAATGGGTGGCTTCCCTGTGGATCAGCGACGACCAGCCGCGCCAGTGGGACAGGGATGATGTCTACCTGCTCGAAGCGATCGCCGAGCGCACCTGGACGGCCGCAGAAAAGATACGCGTCGACCGGGCCCTGCGTGATTCGGAGGAACGCCTGCGGGTCACCTTCAACACAACGGCAGTCGGCTTTGCACTGCTTACCCCGGACACCCGATTTGAGGATGTGAACGATGCCCTGTGCCAGATCGTCGGCTACACCCGCGAAGAACTGCTGACGATGACGCTCGACACACTGATCCATCCCGATTTCATCAGGAGCACCCAGGACCATATCTCGAGGCTTCTCGATGGACAGGTCTCCTCATTCACCATTGAAAAGTTGTACATCCGCGGCGATGGAGCCGAGGTCTGGGTCCAGAACAGCATTTCGCTGGTACGCGACCCGGATGAAAATCCGCTGCACCTGATCGCCATCTGCCAGGATATTACCGAGCGCAAACGGGAAGAGGAAGCGCTCCGCGCCCGGACCGAGGAGATCGAAACGCTTATGAACGTAAGCCCGATCGGTATCTTCGTGGCAAACGATCCGGAGTGCAGATTCATCAGCGCCAACCCGGCCGGCTATCGTCTCCTGGAAATGCCCGACACCTCGCAGTTGAACATCTCCAAGTCGGCCCCGATGACAGAGCAGCCCGGCTACCGCGTTTTCCGTGACGGTATCGAAGTGGCAGCCGAGGATATGCCGATGCAGGCAGCCGCCCGCTATGGGATCGAGCTGAAGGAAGATGCGCTGGAGCTGCGTTTTGAGAATGGCACCCGGAAATACATCTATGCCTTTGCCAAACCACTCTTCGACGCGAAGGGCCGGTCGCGCGGCGCCATTGCAGCCATGCTGGATATTAGCGAGCGCAAGCGCACCGAGGAGGAGCTGCACCAGTTAAACCTCCAGCTGGAAGAACGCGTGCTCAACCGCACCGCAGAGCTGCAGGCAGCTTACGAATTCCTGCGGGAAAGTGAGGCCACCTCCCGCTTGATCCTCGAATCCATGCCAGACGCCATCGTGATCACCGATCGGGATGGGCGGATCGTTCACGCCAACACCCAGGTGGAGACCCTCTTTGGATATACCCCAAATGACGTTCTCGGAAAATCGGTGGAGATGCTGATCCCCGAGCGCTTCCGCAACCAGCACTTGAAGAACCGGGACATGTATTCCGGCCAGCGAACCCGGCGCATTATGGGTTTGGGTTTTGACCTGTTCGGGCAGCGCAAGGATGAAAGTGAATTCCCGGTCGACGTGATGCTCTCACCCATCAACAACAATACCAGCTGGGACGTCATGGTCTCGATCCGCGACAATACCAAACAGAGAGAGGCCCAGGAAGCACTGCGCGTCAACGAGGAAAAGCTGCGCACCCTGTTCGAGATCCTGCCGGTGGGCATTTCGTTCCTGGGCAAGGAAGGCCGCATCGTGGACATGAACCCGGCGCTGACCGAGATCCTCGGCATGTCGAAAGAGGATCTGCTCAAGGGCGCCTTCAAAGCCCGGCGCTACATTCGCTCCGATGGCATGCCCATGTCACCGAAGGAGTTCGCCAGCCGGCGGGCCATCACCGAAAATAAGACGATCTACAACGTTGAAACCGGCATCGTCCAGCCGAACGGCGAGATCAAATGGACGAGTGTGAATGCAGCGCCGGTCCAGGTGGCGGACGTGGAGGTGGTGGTCGTGACCATCGACATCACCGATCGCAAACAGTCGGAGGAGGCGATC
>DASUOS010000337.1:0-6872 GCA_036276515.1 Anaerolineales bacterium
TAAAGATAATGGAAACGCCTTTGTCTGTCAGCTGGCGCATAATGTGGAAGAGATCTTCCGCTTCCTGCGGGGTCAGCACGGCCGTGGGCTCATCGAGGATCAGGATGTTCGCCTTGCGATAAAGCGCTTTGACGATCTCGACGCGCTGCTGGACGCCCACAGGCAGGTCACCGACGATCGCTTCCGGGTCCACTTCCAGTCCGTACTGGTGCGAGAGGTCCCGCACTCGCTGCGCGACCTCTTTACGGTCCAGCTTGACGAGCGGGGCTTCGTTCGTCGTGGCCCGGTGGTCGGTCTCCGCGCCGAGCATGATGTTTTCCGTGACTGTAAAAACCGGGATAAGCATGAAATGCTGGTGCACCATGCCAACGCCATGGTGGATGGCATCCTTGGGCGAGTGGAGCTCCATGACCCGGCCATCCACAAAAACTTCGCCCTCCTCCGCCTTGTATAAGCCATACAGGACGTTCATCAGCGTGGACTTGCCGGCGCCGTTCTCACCCAGCAGGGCATGAATCTCGCCCTGGCGCAGGTCGAAATCCACACGGTCGTTCGCCAGGACGCCGGGGAACCGTTTGGTGATGCCTTTTGCATCGAGGACAATCGGGGATTCTGTTGCCATGCTTCGCCTACTTCTCGTACGGCACGCCGTCTGCGGCAGGAGGAGTGGTGCGGCCGATGACGCCGGTCAGGATGATCATGGTCAGGATGTAAGGGGCCAGCCCAACCACGTAGGACTGCCGCAGAAACGCCCATTGTGGCGGGATCAGCTCCCGAAATAATTGCAGGTTGATCTGCAGAGCCTGCGAGGCGCCGAAGACCAGCGCGGCAGCCCACGAACCAATCGGCGTCCAGTTGCCAAAGATCATGGCTGCCAGGGAGATGAAGCCGCGTCCGTTTGTTAGCAGCGGCTCGAAGGAGGGGACCGACTCGATGGTGAAATAGGCGCCGGCCAGCCCGGCCATCAGCCCGCCGATGAACACGTTGGCATAGCGCATCTTGATGACGTCGATCCCGACCGTATCGGCAGCTTTGGGGTGTTCGCCCACGGCGCGGGTGCGCAGTCCCCAGCGTGTATAGAAAAGCACATAATGCGTGATGAAGACCAGCAGGATGGCACTGATGGCGATCGGCTTCTGATCGAAGACCCTGTTGATCGCCTGGACGGTCTGCAGGCAGCTCTCAGAGGCGCCGCACAGCGGGGAAAAGATTTCCCGGATGGGAATGTGGAGGGTCGGCAGGACGCCCGGCGAATTGGGGATCGCACCGCCGAAGACACTGCTCTGTCCAAAGAACATCTGGCGGTTCAGAAAACCTGTCAGCCCCACCGCAAGGATATTGACCACCGTCCCGCCGATGATCTGGTCCACTTTATAGGTGATGGACAACACGGCCAGCAGCAGCGCCATCAGTCCGCCGGTCAGGACCGCGAAGAAGGCGCCTATCGTAATGCTGACACCCACCGGAAAATTGAACACATGGTACATGTAAATGGCGGCAAGCCATCCAAAGAACGCCCCGGCGAGCATCATGCCTTCGATGCCGATGTTCACCACTCCGGCCCGCTCACAATACACGCCGGACAGGGCTCCCAGCGTAAGCGGTGTTGCCACGGCGATGGTCGTGGCCAGCATGCTGGTAATGATCAGGATGGGGGGCCGCTGCTGCATGCCCACCAGGACCACCACACCGAACAAAACAATGATAATGAGGGCGATAAAGCCAAATCGTCTCCAGTCCATGTTGTCTCCTAGCCTCCCCAGCCGCGTGTGAGAACGACGCGTTCACCCTTGGCTTTGATCCGGTAGATGTAGCGGATGATGGCATCGGCTGCCACGAATAAAAGGATGAGCGCCTGGAGCATCGATATCAGATCCACCGGCATCTGGGTCAGGAACTGCATTCTCGTCGCCCCATTGCGCATGGCGGCAAACAGGATCGAGGCAAGCACCACGCCAAGCGGATGCGATTTTCCCAGCAGGGCGATGGCGATCGCGTCGAAGCCATACCCGATGGAAAAGCCGAGCTCGTGACGATAGTTCAAACCGGTAACTTCAATTGTCCCGGCCAGGCCGGCCAGCATGCCTGAGAGAGCCATGGTTAGAATGATGGTACGCTTCACATTGATGCCGGCGTATTTGGCGGCATCCGGGTTGGCGCCCACCGTGCGGATCTCGAACCCAAGCGTGGTCTTGTTCAGCATCCACCAGACCAGGTAGGCAACCAGCAGAGCGAGGATAAAGCCCCAGTGAATGCGAAGGCCTTCGAAGATCGTCGGCATGCGCGCACTGTCGGCGATCAGCGGTGTGCGGGCGATCACATTATTCGGATCCCGATCCTTCATCGGACCGTTGAGCAGGAAGGAGATGGTATTCAGTGCAATGTAGTTCATCATGATCGTGTTGATCACTTCATGTCCGCCCGTGTAGGCTTTGAGAAAGCCCGGGATGGCTGCCCAGAACGCCCCCATCGCCATGCCGACGATCACCGCCAGGGGCAGATGGATAATGGCAGGGATGTCATAACCCAGCCACCCCGGCAGTGCATACCCGATCAGCGCCGAAAAGGTCGCGCCCAGTGCCAGCTGGCCCTCGGCGCCGATGTTGAACAACCCGCCTTTGAATGCCAGCGCCACGGCCAGCCCGGCAAAGATATAGGGAGTGGCCCAGACCGCCGTCTCACTCAATGCCCGCGTGGAGCCAAACGATCCCTGGATTAATCCATAATAGGCAAGAAAGGGATTTCCCCGTACGAGTGCAATGATGATTCCCCCGAGGATCACGGCAGTCAGAATTGCCAGAAAGGGAATGAGCAAAGCATCGAGGGCTGACTTCCAAAACCCCTGCGTGGGTGAGCCGGACTGTGTTTCTGACTGCATAGAATCTCCAATTAATTGGATTGTCGTTGCTGGATTATATCAACAAAAGCATGCTGAAAGAAAAAAGAGGAAAGAGGCGCTGCCTCTTTCCTCTTTTTGAACGTTGTACCAGCGATTACTGGGGCTTTACCGGAGGAACGTCGGTTGTGATCGAGCCGTCGAGCAGACCGGCATTGATCTGTTCCATGGTGGCCTTCACATCATCGGGAACTTCGCTCTCCAGGTCGTGGAACGGAGCATATCCGGCCTGGCCGAAGTAGTTGCCGCTCGGGAAGTTGCCTTCCTGGGAAAGTTTGATCAGGTCGAACACGCCCGGGGTGATGAGCTTCATCGCGCTCGAAAGCATGCGGGGAGCCGCTTCGGGCAGGGTCAGGTACTGGTCGGTGTCGACGCCGATGGCGTAGGCGCCGGCCTGGGCAGCGGCCGTGATCGCACCGTTACCGGTGATGCCGCCGCAGCCGAAGATCGCATCCGCGCCCTGGTCCATCATGGATTTGGCGGTCGAGGCGCCCCACTCGGGATCGGTGAAGGTCTTGTCGAAGCCGACGTCGCTGTGATACACAACGAAGACTTCCGTCGTATCGCCGGACATGCCGTCAGCGTAAGCGGCACCGGCCTTGTAGCCTTCACCAAAACGCCAGACGGGAGGAACCGCATCGGTACCGCACACGGCGCCGATCTTGTTGCTCTCGCTCATCATGGCTGCCAGGGCGCCCACGAGGAAGCCAGCCTGGTCTTCGGGGAAGTTCAAACCCGCAACCCCATCCACGGTCTCGGCCTGGAACTGGTCCACGCCGATGAAATCGACCTCGGGATAGGTGGCAGCCGCAGCCGCAGTGGCCTCGCCCAGAGCGAAACCAACGGTTACGATCACATCATAGCCCGCATCGCCGAAAGTGCCGATATTCTTGGCGTAATCCTTGGCATCGGTGGTCTCGATGTACTGAACGGTCGCGCCCAGTTCCGATTCAGCGCGCTGGACGCCTTCCCATGCGGACTGGTTGAAGGACTTGTCGTTGATTTTACCGACGTCCGTGACCAGGCCCACGCAGAAGACTTCTTCGTCCGTGCAGTCCGCCTGGGCGGGAGCACACGCCGGCAGAATCATGGCGGCAACCAAAAGCGCCGCAAGCAAAACGTACAGCTTCTTCATATTTCTTCTCCTCTTTGAAAAATTAATGATAGGGTTATCGCAAACCCTTTTTCAATTCAAGTATACATTTACTTCAACCATCCGACAAGACGAACGTTAATCACCGGATGGGACGCCTCCTTCCCGACCGATGGTAGGGACCCTTAAACCGGTTTCTGCCTCCCCGCGCCGGACCCCCAGCATCAACACCAGCGCGGTCAGCAGGAAGAACGGCGCGATCAGCATGATGACATTGTAATTGTTCCCCGTCAACTGAATTGCCCAGCCGTTGATATTTGGACCCACAATTGCCGAAAAAGTTGAGAATAAATAGTAAAGTCCAGTGAAAGTTCCAAGCCGTGCAGCCGTGGTTAACTCCACAACCATCGGCAGGCTATTTATATTAACAAAGGCCCAGCCGATCCCGCCGAAGATCAGCAGCAGGCCGGCCATCGTCAGCATGCGCGGTCCGCCTTCGGTTAACGGAATGCCCACCAGGGGTAAAGGGGTCAGGGGCGTGAGGAGTGTCGAGGCAGAAAGAATATAGAAAAGCGCCAGGATCACCGTGACGACGATCAGGCCAAGCGAGATCGCCACGCGTCTTCCAATACGGGCAGCGATGAACCCTGAGGGGATGGCAAACAGGACAAAGAACAGGGGAAAGACCGACAGGAGGGTCGCGCCATCCCCCGCAGCGATGCCCAGATGTTCCTGAGCGTACAGCGTGAAAAATGTTTCCACCGCCGAATAGCCGAGGAACCAGAAGAAGATAGCGAACAGGATGCGCGCCCCGCTTTTTTCCTCGCTGCTCAGCACCTCCCGCAGGCTTGCGATCATGCTGGGCTGCGCTTCATGGTTCTCGGCGTATTCCTTCGGTTCCTTGATGAACAGGAACACGATCAGCGCCGCGACCACCACCAGCACCGAGCCCAGCCAGAATGGGAACGCAGGACTTAAATTGTAGAGCATGCCCCCGGTCTGCAGTGCGACGATGGTCCCGATGCCGCCCATGAAGTTGATGATGCCATTCGCCTGGGAGCGCTTCTCAGAGGGAGTGATATCCGGCATGAGCGCAACCACAGGTGTGCGCCACAGCGCCGCGCTCAACAGCAATGTACTCGTGCAGGCGACGAATAACGGAAGTACTGCTGCTAACGGGATGAGGCCGAATGCCAGCGCACTAAGCGGCGCGCCGACAAGAATGAACGGAATGCGCCGCCCCAGAGGAGTCCGCAGGCGGTCGGACCACGCTCCCACCGGCGGCTGGATGAACAGGGCCGCGATGTTGTCGAGCGTCATAAAGAACCCGATTAACGCCGGCGCCAGGTTGAATTTGTTTGCCAGAAAAATGGGGACGAACGCATTGTACACCCCCCAGATCACACTGACACCGAAGAAACCGAACCCGAGCAGAAAGATCTTGCTGTATCTGAATTTCATGTTGCCTCCATGATGGCGGTTGCAGGTTGAAGGTAGCAGGTCAGATGTCGTCGGCTTTCTTTAAACCTTCAACAAATTTCCGATCTTTCTCTGTCAATTCTGCTTTTTCGAGCATATCTGGCCGCCGGTGGAATGTGCGCGCCAGGGCCTGTTCTCTGCGCCACTGGTCGATCCGGGCATGATTGCCGCTTTGCAGGATTTCCGGCACCTTCCAGCCGCGGTACTCCGGCGGCTTGGTGTAATGGGGATATTCCAGCAGGCCCATGGAGTGCGAGTCATCCTGCGCGCCGGTCGGGTCGCCGAGAACCCCGGGCAGCAGGCGCGCAACTGCATCGATGACGATCAGCGCCGGCAGCTCGCCGCCGGTCAGCACATAATCGCCGACTGAGATCTCATCGCTGACCAGATGCTCACGGATGCGCTCGTCCACGCCCTCGTAGCGGCCGCACAGCAGAGCGATGCGTTCCTGGCGAGCCAGCTCCTCGGCCAGGCGCTGGGTGAAGACGCGTCCCTGGGGAGTCAATAAGATAACGGGAACCGCAGCCGGCTGGGCTGGAGGCGTAGTCCGTCCCAAAACAGACTCGACCGCCTCGAACACAGGCTCGGGTTTCATGACCATCCCACCTCCACCTCCATAGGGAGTATCGTCGGTGGTGTGGTGTTTGTCATGGGTATAGTCCCGGATATTATGCACGCGCACGTCGATCAATCCCCGCTGGCGGGCGCGCTGCAGGATGCTGGATTCGAGGTAAGGGGGAAACACTTCGGGAAGAAGGGTGAACACCTCAAATTGCATGACAGGATTGTAGCATAAAGCACTAGTTAAGAGACAAATTAGCAGGCGGCTTGCATGGCTACAGCGCGAATGGTAATATCATTTCTACCATGTACCTACCCCGCAGCAGCCGATGGAGTATGACCCGCCGTCGAAAGCGCCCCAGTCTCTTTGGCTGGGCCGTTTTTGGGCTGGTTCTGCTCTTTGGATATTACGTTAATTGGATCTATTTGCCAGAACAACCCAATCCATTCGAGGCGACCCCTACACCTACACGCTCCCCTGAATCGCTGGCGAACGAAGCCCAGGCGCTCTTCCTGGATGGGAAACTGGCCCAGTCCATGGAAGCCTACGAGGAGGCGATCAAATCCTCGCCCCAGGACCCCAGCCTGTATATTGCCCTGGCGCGCGTCCAGGTCTTTGCGGGCTTGCCGCGTGAAGCCCAGGCCAATGCCGAGAACGCCATCCTGTTAAGCCCGAACAATTCCATGGCGCATGCCGTGCGTGCCTGGGCGCTGGATTTTCAGGATGGGCAGAACGGCAAAGCTCAGGAAGCGATCGATAAGGCCCTGGAGCTTGACCCCAACAATGCCATTGCGCATGCCTACCGGGTCGAGATCCTGATCGATTCCCAGACCTTCGACAAC
>DASUOS010000338.1:0-23156 GCA_036276515.1 Anaerolineales bacterium
TCTCGAGCACGGCACACCGTTCGGACGATGGTCCGCCAAGGGTCTGCTCCCGTTACCCGACCCCGACCTTGCCGCGGAAATGTACGAATGGTTGTGCGAATTTCTGGAATCAAATTGTTTTGTTCAATATGAAATATCCAACTGGGCCGCAGATCATCAAAGGCCTGAGGCCGGACATCAAACGACTGAATCTCAACTTGCG
Source organism: Anaerolineales bacterium (assembly GCA_036276515.1). Taxonomy (GTDB): domain Bacteria; phylum Chloroflexota; class Anaerolineae; order Anaerolineales; family Villigracilaceae; genus Defluviilinea. The sequence continues at coordinate 203 of DASUOS010000338.1, forward strand.
ACTTTCAACGTTCGACCGTCGACCCCATCATTTGCCTGCCGCCACAACCTGCAATACTGGCGCGGCCTTCCCTATCTCGCTTTCGGTGCAGGCGCACACGGTTACGCCAATGGCTATCGCTATTCCAATGTGCTGCGTATCAAAACCTATATCGAGAGACTGAACGCGGACCCCAGCACCCTGAATCCTGCGTTTCCACTTTCCCCGGCAACTGTCAACTGTCATAAACAAACAGCTCAGGACGATTGTTCCGAATATATGATGACCGGCTTACGACTCACCCGGGAAGGGGTAAGCGCTGAGGAATTTCAAGCCCGGTTTGGTCGATCCATGCTTGATGTCTATCCCAGGGAAATAGATGAACTGTTGAAATTGGGATTGGTCGAGAACTGCCCATGGCCTGGTGTTCCAGCGAAATTGCGTCTTACCCAACGGGGTCGGTTACTGGGCAACCAGGTTTTTATGCGTTTTGTGTAATCCGGGTTTGAATGAAAAATATGCTTATCCAAGCACGGCCTTACGGATCGCAGGGGCAATATGGGTTAGGTCCTTAAGCTCGCTGGTAAATTCATTTCGTGCAAACTTGTTGCCAATGACGAGCGCCGGCACATCGGCGGCGGTGTGCTTGCGGGTGGAGAGGTCCTCCATATTCCCATGGTCAGAGGTGACCAGGATCAGGCCATCCTCCCATATTTCTACCAATCCACCCAGCACCTCGTCGAATGTTTCCATCAATCGGACGGCGGTGTCCATCTCCTGGCCGTGCCCGGCGTAATCGCTGGCCCAGTACTCGAACAGGGAGAAGTCATACTCCTTTGCCAGCGCGCCCAGCATCCGCCCAGCCTGAGGCGGTTCCATGACCGGCGCGTCGATAAACCCGAGCATGGTCCGCCAGCCCTCGCCGGTAAAGTCGGCAGACATGGCCCGCCCTTCAAATAAATCTTCATGCTTGAACAGCGGGATGCCGGCGCTGGTCACGGACAGCGGAATGGACGAATACAGCCGTTTCCCTGAATTGACGCCATCGAAATAGCGCGGGGGATAGGCATTGAGCAGGACTGCTTTCTTTCCCGCCTTCCTAAATTCTGAAAAAAGCGTCTCATCCTTCAAATACGCCGCCACTGCAGGATTGGGCTTTGGCCCATAGTGATATCCCAGCTCGGCAGGAATATTTTTACCGGTCATCAACATCGCCTGCCCGGTCGCGGACTGCGGCAGCCCGCTCACGCCTACAGACGGATCGACTGCCACCAGGCTGGCACGTTCTCCATGAAAAGGCGCAGACTTTTTTAACAGTGACCGCCCATCCAGCAGCCGCTGCAGGTTGGGCATGTCTGCCCGGGTGAAGGGATTGGTCTCGAGATTGTCATCGCCCAGGCCGATGCCGTCGAGAAAGAGAAAGAGTACGCGCATACCGGACGATTATAATCACTTCATGCCCACACTGGATCTGAAAAGATTAAAAGCGCATCGCACCCGCACCTATCGCCTGTCCCCGATTTCGCGCCTGCGAACCCCCCGGGCCGCGCGGGATTTTGTCAACGAGCGCGGTTTTGTTTTCTTCTGGCCCATCAAAGGCATAGACTTTCCCAGCCTGTGGACCGCCACTGCCGGAACGTATGTTGTTTCGGACAAACACGATGATCCTGGTCATATCACCTGGCGCTGGAAGGACAACGCCCTTGGAAGGAAGATCTGGTATTACGCCAAGATCCTGCGCAAAAAGGCGACCATGATCTCGCTGGAGGTCGCGCCCTATTTTTATGCCCTGTCTGAAAATTACGGCTCACCGGAAGAGGATTATCTGCTGGCTTATGAGGAGGGGCGCTTGTCTCAGGCGGCGAAGCAGGTGTACGAGACCCTGCTCAAGGAGGGACCGCTCCATACCATTGACCTGCGCAGCGCCGCGAAATTGACGAATGCCCGTGATTCCGAATTCAACAAGGCGCTGGAAGTCCTGCAGGCGGATTTCAAGATCCTGCCCGTTGGGGTAGCAAAAGCCGGCGCATGGAAATATGCCTTCATCTATGATGTAGTTCCGCGTCATTTCCCCGATCTGCCGGAGCGTGCCCGTCCGATTGGGGAAGGAGAAGCGCGTTCGACGCTGATGGAACTGTATTTTCAATCGGTCGGGACGGCCCGCGAGTCAGATGCGGCAAAATTGTTCGGCTGGCGAAAAGAGCTGATCTCCCGTACGATCGCCCGTCTGGTTGAAAAGGGCAGTCTGACACAGAGCGAACATCCGGGTGAAAAAGGGGATTGGTTCGCTTTACCTGATCTTGTGGCAAGGAGATAAACATGCTTGAAATCGCAGTCATGATCGAAGGTCAGAACGGGCTGACCTGGAGACGCTGGCAGGACATCGCCCACCTGGTAGAAGAGGCTGGATTTGTTGGCTTATTCCGCTCGGACCATTTTACGAATGACAGTGTGCCGGATATGGAGTCGCTCGACTTATGGCCATCTCTCACCTGGCTGGCGTCCCATACCCGGCGGATCGAATTCGGGCCACTGGTGACCCCGTTCTCTTTTCGCCACCCGGTTCACACGGCACGGATGGCGGCTGCTGTGGATGACCTTTCGCAAGGACGCCTGATCCTGGGTCTGGGTGCAGGCTGGAATGAGCGCGAGCATTACCTGTTTGGCTTCGATTTGCTGGAACCGGACGCCCGCTTTGATCGGTATCAGGAGGGGATGGAAGTCGTCACGCGCCTGCTTCAAAGTGATGCACCGGTGACCTTCGAAGGGCGGTATTACCAGCTGCGCGGCGCGACGCTGCTGCCTCGCCCGGAGCGGCAAGGCGGACCCCGCATTTTGATCGGTGGTAAGGGAGCGAAACGGACATTAAGTTATGTCGTGCGTTATGCGAGCGAGTGGAATTGTGGCACGCTGCTGCCCGAGGAGTTTGCCCGGCTGAACTCGCGCCTGAGCGAAATGCTTACAGAAGCAGGCCGGGATCCCGGGTCGGTGCGGCGTTCGATGATGACCGGCTGCGTATTCGGTAAGGATAATGCCGCCTTGGCAAAAAAGATCGGCTTCTACGGCCAATCCCTGGAGCAGATCCAGCAGCGCGGGATCATCGCGGGCAGTCTGCCTGCCATCCGGGAGCAGCTCCATGTTCTGGAACAGGCCGGTCTCCAGCGCATCATGCTCCAATGGCTGGACCTGGACGATCTGGAGAGCATGGAAGTGCTGTCAAAGGGTATTCTATAGCCCCTGAGGGGCGGCTGCCCGACGTGGAAAGAAGAGTAGAAACTTCCGGACGCTTTTGTCGTACAATACTAAAGAGGTATTTTTCACAAGGAGAAGCACCATGCGACAAAACCGTTCGACTCTTTTTCTAGGACTCCTGCTGATCCTGATCGGCGCCTGGCTGGTGGTCAGCCGCCAGGTCCCTGCTGTGCGGGAATGGCTGGATGTTAATTTTGCCTGGCCGATGTGGGTCATCGGTGCAGGGCTATTGATCTTTCTCATCGGTCTGATCACCGGCGCACCGGGAATGTCCGTCCCGGCGGCGATCGTGGCGGGGATCGGCGGAATTCTCTACTACCAGAACGCTACCGATAATTACGCTTCCTGGTCCTACATGTGGACGTTGATCCCCGGTTTTGTAGGGGTGGGAACGATCCTGGCCGGCCTTTTGGGCGAGTTTACGCGTCTTAACATATCCCGCGGGCTGAACCTGCTGGTTGTCAGCGCGGTGATGTTCCTCATCTTTGGCGCGCTCTTTGGCGGCTTGTCGATCCTCGGCCCAAACGGACCGGCGATCCTGCTCATTGCCCTGGGCTTGTATATCCTTCTGCGCGGTCTGCTGCGCAACACGAATCGAGGCTCGAATGAAGCGCGATAGTATTTTCTGGGGCGTGGTGCTCATCATTGTCGGTGTGCTCCTGTACCTGCAGGCGCAGGGCATTGTGCGCAATGTCTTCCAGTATTTCTGGCCCGTAGCGTTGATTTTGCTGGGCGCCTGGATCATTCTTGGCGTGTATTGGAAGCCCGCACCCTCGGCCGGCGAGACGTTTTCGATCCCGCTCGGCTCGGCGCAGAGCGTGAGCTACCATTTTTCCCACGGCGCGGGCCAGCTCGAAATCGGCAGCGGGGCGCCGGCTGGAGCGGCTATCTTCGGTACCTACGCGGCCGGCATGAACCGGAGCAGCCATCTACGCGGTGACCGGCTCGATGTCCGGGTGGAGGCGGGTCCTTCATTCGTCCCGTTCATCGGTCCGGGAGAGGGCGTCTGGCGATACCAGCTTGCCCAGGGTACCCCATCCCTTTTAACGGTGGAGTCGGGAGCGAGCTTCCTTAACATCGATTTGAAAGATCTGCTTGTTACCCGCTTTGTCCTGAAGACGGGTGCCAGCAGCGCCAATGTGACCATGCCTGCCCGAGGCGCTTCCATCCTGGATGTGGAAGCAGGCGCGGCTTCGATCAACATCCGCATCCCTGAACCAACGGCGGCGCGCATTCGCGTCCGGGAAGGCGTAACCGCTGTCGATGTGGATACAGCCCGCTTTGCCCGCCTGGATTCGGGATTTTATCAATCCTCCAATTACGATACCTCCAGCGACCGGACGGAGATCAACATCGAGTCTGGCCTCGGCAAAGTGTCAGTAGCGTAGCAGAAAGGAGATGGACATGAAACGAATCGATCCGCGTCTTCTGGTTGGTCTTCTGCTCATCGTGGGCGGTGTTTTATCTCTTCTCGATGTCCAGGGCATCATTTCGGACGCAGGCGGGATCTTCTGGGGACTCGTGTTCGGTGCGGGGGCAGCGGCTTTTCTCTATCTGCTTGTCAATGACCGGACCAACAACTGGTGGGCTGCCTTCCCGGGCTTTACCTTGCTTGGCCTTGCCGCGTCTGCCCTCCTGCCGGATTCTCTGGAAGCCTATGATGGACTTGTCTTTTTTGCTGGGCTGAGTATGGCCTTCTGGTGGGTTTATTTCTCCGACCGCCAGCGCTGGTGGGCGATCATCCCGGCCGGTGTGCTGCTTACGCTGGGCGTCGTCTCCGTTCTTGAAGATGTGACCGGGTTTGACAGCGGCGGCAGCTTCTTCCTGGGGTTGGGGATCACCTTCATCCTGGTGGCGCTCCTGCCAGGTGGCGGAACCCGCACCTGGGCATTCATCCCGGGAACGATCCTGCTCCTGTTCGGCGCCCTTCTCGGAACGCCGTTCATCGGCCTGGCCGAGTATTTCTGGCCGGCAGTCCTGATCGTGCTGGGCGGATTCTTTATCATTCGCTTCTTCAGGAACGAATCGCGAAGTTGACCATCCAAAAGCCCGGTTACAGCGGGCGTACCCTTCGAACCATTAATCTGGTTAAGCAAACACGGTGACGCTGAAAAGCGTCACCGTGTTTTTCGAACCTGCCCTCACCAGTATTTGAGTAATTCGCTAGATCGCCATTGCGTTAACGAGGATGGACTTTACCTGTTCATGCGAGTTTGTCCATCTCGAAGAAGCCACATTTGCCAGCCGTTCCAGGATTTCCTTTCCGGCCTCCGGGTGTTCCCCGCACAATTTGCGCAGCTCATCCCCGTGGATGCGGAAGGTGTCAAGGTCCTCGATGGCGGTCACGGAGGACGTATAGGAGCCACTGCCTACAACAGCCGACCAGCCGAACAGCCCACCCTTCTCAACATGGGCCACCGTGATCACTGTAGCATCGTAGGGCTTGTAGGAAACCTGGACTTTTCCATCCAGGATAAGATAAAGGTACTTTGCCGGCTGACCCTGCTGGACAACTGTGGTGCCCGAGCGACAGGAATATCGCTCGAACAGGGGTTCAACCAGATTGACGTATTGTTCGTTCATATCGCTAAATGTTGGGACTTGATTCACTGTCACTGACCTTTCCTGCATAGTAACCCGAGTGCCCTACCCCAAGCCAGTGGCAAATATCATCAATCGCATGACATTTATCATGATTTCAATTTTTGCGTTTTTGGCAGGGTATACTTTATCGATATTCAACCGTCCATAGAGTCGAATGACATCCCTGCAACCCTCTCCGCCAGCGAAACGTTCTTATCTGCCTCTCCTCCTCCTCGGATTGGGAGGGATCCTGATCGCGGCATCAGGCTATTTCATCCTGCATGACCTGCCGGTCCAGTCGAACCTGTCGGCTGTCCCCGTCAAAGTGGATTACCCGGCCCCTGAGCTGGTTTTGACCGATACAGCCGGTAAGCCAGTCTCCCTGGCTGATTATCGCGGGCAGGTGGTCCTTGTCAACCTGTGGGCGACCTGGTGTCCGCCTTGCAAGGAGGAAATGCCCGGATTCGAGACGTTTTATCGCCGGCATGCGGAGAAAGGGTTTGTGATCGTCGCCATAAATGATGGGGATCCAGAAAAGGATGTCCTGCAGTTTGTAGAGGATTACGGGATGACGTTCCCTGTCTGGCTGGACCCAACCTACATTGCTACCGAACAGGCATTCAAAACGCTGAACCTGCCCAGTTCCTTTGTGATCGACCGTGACGGAAAAATCGTTTTGAGCTGGGTAGGCGGCATCAATCTTAGAAACCTTGAGAAGTACATTACTCCGATCATCGAGGAGCAACCATGAAAGCGACCGTCACCTGGAATGAGGGCCTGGCTTTTACAGGCCTGGCAAAATCGGTCATCCCCGTTCGAATGGATGGTGATTTGTCGGAAGGCGGCCAGAACAGCGGGGTCCAGCCCATGGAAATGGTCGCGCTCGGGCTTGCCGGCTGTACTGCCATGGACATCCTGTCTATCCTGCAAAAAAAGCGGCAAAAGCTCACAGGTTTCGAAGTCAATATCGATGCACCGCGCTCCCCCGATCATCCCAATGTGTTCACGAGTGCAGTGCTCACCCTTGTGGCCACAGGCCGGGGGATAGAGGAGGCCGCAGTCCTGCGTTCCATCGAATTGGCTGTCACAAAATACTGCGCCGTGAATGCCATGCTGGAAAAGGCCTTCCCGATCGAGCTGCGCTATGAGATTTATGAGGAAGACGGAACGGGTGCCAGGCGATTGACACATCACGGAACCTGGCCGCAAACGGTGCAGGAATAGACCGAGTTGATGATAAAGAATGTCCCCGCTGAGATTGCCGGGGACATTTTGTTATTCTATTTGCGAGACAACCTGGCTGGCCGCATCCGAACATTCACAGGCGATGATGGTTAGTGGGCCGCGGGTCAGCGAGCCGCGATAAGCCTGGGTTCCATTGCGTACGACCCAGCCCTCCAGATTGAAGGCGATGGGACCATCCGCCAGGATCCACTCCCCGTTGTATTTGCGTGCCACATGGACGTGTGTACCGGTTACGCGCCCGCCCTCGCAGGAGGGATAGCCGACCGGGTCACCCGCCTTCACTTCCCGTCCCACATGGATGCGGGCGTTCGTTGCCAGATGCAGGTAATAGAGCGTCCAGCCTGTGCGTTCGTCGCCATCCTTGTCGAGGTCGATCACCACGCCGTCGATGTCGGCGCGGACGACCAGGCCATCAGCCATGGCGGTGGCGTGTTCTTCGATCGGCACGTTGACACATCCGGAGGTGTCAGAGCCGGGGGCAAAATCGACCGCCGCGAATGGCTCGCCCGTCCCCCAGCCGGTGTGTGGTCCGCCTGTGTACGCCCAGACTCGGCCGGGCAGAAAGGGGAACCGTAAAGCAGGCTGCTGCAGGCTGCCGGGCAGGATATCCAGCGACTCTGCCCAGGGATCGCCAAAAAAGTTCTGGTAGACCCGGGCGAAGCCGTCCGGTCCGATCGCCGTAAATAAGCGTTCTCCACTGTAAAGCCGGGAGAAATAATATTGCATGGCGACCGATCCCGCATTCTGCCAGGGGTCGGGGCGCATGAGAGTTTCATCGAGCAGCTCGAGCTCGGTCAGCTCGCCGCGGCGGTACAGATAATAGCCGTTGTTCAGTGTGTTGGCGGCCAGCACAAGCTGGAGATAGGCGCCTTCATAGAAAGACCTGCGCAGGCCGAGCATGTACTTTCCAGGGGGCGCTTCCGGCTGGGTCAGGGCGCCGCTTTGATATTCGAGGAGGGCCAGGAGCAGGCGCGGGCTGATACTGTAGTTGGTGGCAACATAATCCACCATCTCCGCGCCGGTCCGGTTCTCTCCTCCGATATAGCCGCGGTAATTCTTCAGCCAGCCGTTGGTGGAGGCGACAAATGCCGAGGTGCTGAAACCTATCTGGGAGGGACCGTTCACAAACGCATCGTCCGGGATGCTTTGAAAGTCTGTTCCCCAGAGAGGAAGGTAGTAGATGGGGATCTTCATCGGAAAGCCGGGCGGCATGGTTGTCGCATCGGCGGGGATGATGGAATTGGCCGCTCGGATTTCTTCTTCGGTCGTGTTAAATCGCTTTGCCAGAGCAGGCAGGGTATCGCCGCTTTGAGCAATGTAGTCCACCAGCTCGCCTGGCGCGTAATTGGGCCGGCCGGAGGTAGGGGCAGGGACCGGAGTCGGCGGGATGGGCGTGATCATATTTCCGAGATTGGGGCTCGTGCTGACCGGTGCACAGGAAGCCATTAGCGTAACGATCAAACACCAGGTGATCAAACGCAGGTTGAAATACATCCCTCCGCTCATGGAATGTGATTGTGTCTTAAATTTGTTCTTCATTGGGTATTTCTTGTTACCGATGATAATTCGTTTCAGCGGTCATCTGGGAGCTTTTTCTTCCTTCCACGATGGCCGGATATATTAGAGCTTATTCTCCGTCGTCTTCACGATAGATTACCGCACGCAGCTGGCCGTACAGGTCAGACGTGATGACCCGGTTATCCTTGATCAGCTTGCCTTCATAGGGTTTTTCACCGGCGACAGCGGTCCAGCCGCTGAGCACAAACGACACGGGGCCATCGGCGATAATCCATTCACCGTTATATTTGCGGGCGATATGAAGATGGGTTCCCGTTGACATACCCCCTTCGCAGGAGGCATGTCCAATGGCATCCTTCATCTCGACCCATTGTCCTTTTGCGACCCGGTCCTTGTTGGCAACGTGCAGGTATAAAATGTTCCAGCCGGTCTGTTCCGATCCATCGCCATCGAGGTCCACGACAACCAGGCCATTCCCGGAACGGACCACAAGTCCCGGTGCGGAGGCCAGGATCCAGGTGGGAGTGGAGCCGCAGCCGGTCTTATCGGTTGCCGGGGCAAAATCCAGGGCGGCCATGGGCCCATCATGCTCCCAGGCCGCGTGCGGACCGCCGGTGAAGGCCCACGGGGATCGTAATTCAAAGGGCAGGATCATCTCCGGCTGGCTAAAAGCAGGCGGGAACAGGGCGCCCATCCGGTCGGCGCGAGCCCATGGATCGCCGAACATGTTTTGGTAAAAGGAGGCAAACCCGCTGGTCTGGTCCATAATGCGCAGCCACTCGTTCAGGCTGTGCTGGCGGGAAAAGTAATACATGAGCGCTGCGGTTCCGGCATTGAGCGTGGGATCGAGTCGCAGCGTGGCCCCATCGCGAAATACGATATCTTTCAGGGTGCCGGTGCGCCAGCCATAGTAACCCATGGAGAGCTGGTTGATGCCCCAGGCTAACTGCTGGTACAGGCCTTTCGTGCGGAAGCTTTCATAACCGAGCGCGTACTCGGTCCGGAATTTGTTTTCGGGGGTGCCGCGGACCCAGCGCGCTTCATAATCCAGAATGGCAAGCAGCAGACGCGGGTTGACGGAATTCTCATAGGCAATGCGCTCGATCACGCCGGCGCCCGTCGTCCAGCCTGTGGTGCCCAGGTATTCACGGTACGTGGAAAGATAGCCGCCGGCATCCTGCACATATTTCAGCAGATCAAGATCGAGCGCGGCGGCCGAAAAAACCACTTCACTATCCGGGAGCAACTGCAGTGCCGGAGCGTACTCAACGGCGGGATCCCGGCGATCGGGGATCATCAACAATGTTCCCGTATCGAGCAACCCCGAGGCTGGAAGTACTTTCGGGGAGGTGATCTCACTCACGTCCACGCCAAAGCGTTTTGCGACAGCAGGCAGCCAGTCTCCATTTTGGGCGTAGTACAGGAGGATTGGCGCCGCCGTCAGATTGGGAGTTGGGCTCTCCACGATGAATGCCGCGACTTCCTGGGTGACAAATGCTTCACTGGTCGCTGTTGGCTCGGGTGTGAAGGTTGTCGTTTCGCCGATCACAAGCGGCAGGGCCAGCGTTGGGGTCTCCGGTATGAAGACCGCCGGCTCAGGAGTAGAGGTCGGCGCAGAGCCGCCCAGCGGGGTCGGCGTTGTATATTGCCCCCACAGGGACGCGTTGCCGACGCATGATGCGGTAAATAAAGAGACAGCGATAAACAGGCCTGAGAGTCGTCTCACATTTCGTCCGTTGAGAGAATTATACCTGTAATGATTCAACATGACTCACAGGAAGGGCAGGGGAAGGATACGATTGGCATACGGCTGGTATTCGGACGTCAGCGTGAGATTTGGTTCAGGCCTTCGTGAACGCCTTCCCAGGCTTCGATGACGGTTGCACCTTTCGTAAGGAAACCGTCGTATTCGACGCCGTTCCCGCTCGAAACCCAGCCGTCCATGATAAAGGGGATGTTTCCGTCGGCGGGAATCCATTCTCCGTTATAACGCCGTGCCAGATGCAGGTGGGTTGCATTCGACACGCCTCCTTCGCAGGAAGGATGACCGATCGCCTGGCCGGCGTAGACATACGTCCCCGCCTCCACGCGCTCATAGGTGTCGATGTGCATGTACAGGATCGTCCAGCCGGTCTGCTCGTACCCGTCGTTGTCCAGGTCCTGGATGACCGCGCCATCCTCGGCGCGGACGATGACGCCATCTGCCACGGCAACGACCCAGGCAGTATCGGGCGCGCAGCCTCCGCCTTCACCGGGCGGAGCGAAATCCAGGGCGGCCCATGCCGAGCCCGAATCCCAGCCGCCATGCGGGCCACCAGTATAGGACCACACGGTCCCGCGTTCGATGGGTAATTGCATCGCCGGCTGTGTCAGGTTTTGGGGGAGCAGGGCAACCACCTGGTGGTTGTAGGGAGAGCCGAAAAGCAGGTTATACGTGAGATAGAACCCGAATTCACTCACATCCAGGTCCCAGACGGGACGGCTGTTATATTGCGCAAGGAAGTACTGCACTCCCGCTGTACCGGCATTGATGGTCGGGTCCATCGGGACGTATGTGCCATCTGAGAGGGGCAGGGAGGAGAGTGCATTGACCCGCCACAGGTAATAGCCGCGGTTCAAATTGTTCGCTGTCCAGGCGGCCTGGCGGTACAGTCCGGCGTAATAGTCATCATAATAACCAAGCGGGTAATCCACATTGGACGGCACCGGGTTCGTGACCCACTGGCTCTTATATTCCAGCAGGGCGATCAACAGGCGCGGGTTGATCGAATAATTCTGCGAGATCATCTGGATGATCTCCGCGCCGCTCAAATATTCGCCGTTCACATCCTGGATGTAATTTGCCAGGTAACCGTTGTATTTCTGAAGGAACGCCTCGATATCGAAGTCCAGCGTGGAGGGGCTGTAGACCAGCTCAGAATCGGGGATGATCTTGAAGGATGAGCCGGGCACTGTCCCGGCATCAATCGGAGGAATATCCAGGGTCATGCCGATCATCAGGATGCTGGATTCGCTCAAGCCATTGGCTTCCAGCAGCGAATTGAGCGAAATACCATATCCTCGGGCGATGCTGCCCAGCGTATCCCCGGCCTGGACGGTGTAGGTATCCACCAGCTGGCGCGGGGATGGGATGGCGTGGGGGGAGTCGGGAGTCGGTGTGCCAAAGAACGCGTTGGGGTCGCGGGTGGGTGCAAGGACGGAAACAGGTGCACGCGTCGGCGTGGGACCGGATGGGATTTCACGGTCGACGATCTCCCCACCCTGGACCGGCGCCGCTGCTGCATTGGTCCCATTGACCGGTGCAAACGGATCATAGGTCGGGTAGGCATCTGTGGGGACGGCAGGTGCACAGGAGGAAACCAATACAATAAGGATCGCGAAGAGGGTAAATGGAGATGCGCCTTTGCGTGTCATGCCAAAGATTTTACCAAAGCAGGAGGTGAAATGAGGGGGAGTTATGAGTTTGTTCTTCCCGATTAAAAAGCGGGCAAAGAGCTTCCTCACCCGCTGTAGAACGCTTTTGGGAGCTAGAGTATTAGCAGATTCTAGGCAGCATCTCGCCAGCCAGCATATCCACAATCCGTGTGCTGCCGAGCGGAGTTTTAAGCAGGACCCGTCCGCGAGGCTCGGACGTGACTATACCAATGATAACAGCCTCTTCTCCATAACGGGTGGCGCGCATGCTGTACAGGATCTTTTCTGCGTCCTCCTGGGCCACGATGGCGACCAATTTGCCTTCATTCGCCACGTAAAGAGGATCAAATCCGAGCATTTCGCACGCAGCACGAACTTCGCTGTGAACTGGAATTTTTTCTTCATCAAGCAGGATTGCGGAATTGGATTGAGATGCGATCTCATTCAGTGTAGTTGCCAGCCCGCCGCGGGTGGGATCGCGCAGAACATGCACCTGGTTGCTCACGTTCAACATCGCTTCGATCAAATGGTTGAGCGGCGCGACATCGCTTTTGATCGCAGAATGGAAGCCCAGTTCGCCGCGCGCATCCAGGACCGCCATGCCATGGTCCCCGATCGGGCCGGAGAGAATAACGGCATCGCCTGCTTTTGCATGTGCCCCGCCGATGGTCAGGTGAGGACGGATGACGCCCACTCCACTGGTCGTGATGTACAACCCGTCCGCTTTGCCTTTTTGGACGACTTTCGTATCACCCGCAACGATCTGCACTCCTGCTTCTTCAGCGGCAGCTTTCATCGAAGCAACCACACGCTGAAGGGTTTCCATCGGCAGGCCTTCTTCGAGAATAAAGCCGGCAGTCAGATAGAGAGGCAGGGCGCCCAGCATCGCCACATCGTTGACCGTCCCGCACACGGCCAGGCGGCCAATGTCGCCGCCGGGGAAGAAGAGCGGAAACACGACATGAGAGTCGGTGCTGATAGCCAGGTTCTGATGGAGAGCAGACTCGAGCCGCGCCGCATCGTCCCCGGCCCGCAGGGCTGCGTTGTCAAATGCGGACTGGAACGTCTTCTGGATCAACTGGTGACTCATCCGCCCGCCGGCACCATGTCCCATCACGATCTGCTCGTTGTGGGTCAGCGGCGGCGCGCAGACGGCACCTTCGATGTTAACTGCTGCGTCAGACATAATGTAGCCTCACAAATCTCGCCAGGAATCCAGAAGCTCTACTTCTGGAGAGTAAACTCAAACTAATCAATCTCTTCCACCTTTACGTTCTCATGACTGGCGAACACTCTTTTCTGAAAATCTGGCTCCGAACTCTCCATAAAATACTTGTAACTGGAAAATGGATACTCCTCTGCATTCTGTACCAATCCATGCTTTACCGGATTCATCATGACATATCGCATCCGGGCGAGATACGAAGTCTCGTTTTGAATGCAAGAATCCCAGTAGTTGTACCAAACCTTTCGTCCGGCAATGCCATCTATTCGGTTCACAAATTTTGCATTGATGGAATGAACTCCCTGGATCAATTCCTTTAGCGATAGGGCATTCTCCGGGCTTCGGGCAATGAAGTGATAATGAGTGGACATCACGAACCAGGCCTCCAGCGTCCAATCCAAAATTCCTGCCCGTTCAAAAAGTGTTTCACAAAAAGCAGCAAGCTTCTCTTTAGAGTTGAGAAGCGGTTTTCCATACAGCACGGAGCCTGTCACCATATAGTGTGCATTGGATACAAACCAGTGGGGCGGTGTGTTTCTGTGTGGCTTGTAGATGTTCATTCTATTGTGGCGCAAGTTGAACTTGCGGATTCCCGGCTTTTCGTCATCTTTTGTACTTGTAATAGGCCGCGCAGGCGCCTTCCGAGGAGACCATCGTTGCCCCGAGCGGGCTTTCCGGCAGGCATTCCCGGCCAAAGGCGGGACAGTCATACGGCTTCTTCAAACCTTGCAGGATCTGGCCGGCGATGCACAGAGGAGATTCTTTGGTGTTGATCGCACCCAGGTCAAAGCGTTTTTCAGCGTTGAACAAGTCGAACTCCGGTCGCAGGCACCAGCCGCTCATCGGAATTACGCCGATGCCGCGCCAGGTCCGGTCACATTCCATGAAGACCTGGTGGATGCTGTCCTGGGCGGGGCGCAGGCCTTCAAAGGTCACGGCCCTGGAATACGCATTCGCAATTTCGACCTTGCCTGCCTCCAGCAGCTGGACAGCCTCCAAAATGCCCTGCACGATGTCGAGCGGCTCGAAACCGGTCACCACCATCGGGATCTGGAACTCTTCGAGCAGGGAAGGATATTCGTGATAGCCCATCACTGCATTGACATGACCCGCCAGCAGAAATCCCTGTACGCGGTTGTCTGGCGAGCTCAGAATAGCCCGGATAGCCGGCGGTACCCGCACATGCGAAACCAGGATGGAATAATTGGTCAATCCCAATCGCTGGGCCTGGAGCACGCTCATCACGTTGGGCGGGGCGGTGGTCTCGAAACCGATCGCGAAGAAGACGACCTGTTTATCGGGATTCTTCTCGGCCAGAGCGACCGCATCCAGCGGAGAGTAAACCACACGAACATCGCCGCCCTGGGCCTTGACCGAGAACAGGTCCCGTCCCGAGCCGGGCACGCGCAGCATATCACCGTAGGAGCAGAAAATCACGTTCGGCTGCGAGGCGATCTCGAGTGCCTTGTCGATCAGTTCCAGCGGTGTCACACAGACGGGGCAGCCCGGTCCATGCACCAGCTCGATCTCCGGCGGGAGCAGCTGGTCGATGCCGTGGCGCACGATGGCATGCGTCTGCCCGCCGCAGATCTCCATCAGCGTCCAGGGGCGCGTCACCGTGCGATGGATCTCGGCGATCACACCCTTGACAAGCGGGGCGCTGCGGTATTCGTCAACGTATTTCATGATGGCTCTGCCCCGAGCTCTGCCTCCAGGTCACCGATCTGCTTCAGCAGGTCCAGTGTTTCCTGCGCTTCCGATTCACTCAGGATACTGATGGCAAAGCCAACGTGGATGATGCAGTATTCGCCGACCTGTGCCTCGGGCACATACGTCAGGCAGGCTTCACGGAACACCCCGCCGAAATCCACCTTCGCCATCTGCAGTCCGCCCTTTTCATATTTCTCAACGATCTTTCCGGGTACACCCAGACACATATTAGCCTCTCATTCTTGCCGCGGCGATCACAGCCTGCCCCAGGGACAGGCCGCCATCGTTCGGCGGTACCTCACGATGCAGGTATACCCTGAAACCCTCTTCCTCCAAAAGTGACAAAGTTCGTCGTAATAGGGTGATATTCTGCCAGACTCCCCCGGATAGGGCGATTTCACTGATCCCGGTCTCTGCCTTGATGGTAAGGCACATTTCCCGGACGGCATGTGCCAGTCCGTTGTGGAACTTTGTGGAAATTTTCGAAGGATGGACTCCCACCAGCACATCCTGGATCAGCGCTTCGACAGCGGTTCGTACGCGGACCTGGTCCTGAGCCAGCTCGAAGGGGTAATTCCCGGCCTCGGCCGGATCCGCCAATGCCTCAAACTCGATCGCCGCCTGCCCTTCATAGTTGACCTGCTGCCGCCCGCCTGCCAGCGCCGCCGCGGCATCGAACAGCCGCCCCATGGACGAGGTCATCGGCGTGTTTAGTTTCCTCTCCAATTGGGCGCGCAGGGTGACTTGATCCTCTGCGCAAAATTCAGTTAGCGGGGCAAGCCGTTCATCCCATTCCAATCCTAAAGCCCAGAGCAGGGCCAGCGCCGTGCGTGCCGGTTTTTTAATGGCTGCATCGCCGCCAGGGAGTGGGAAGTATTCCAGATGGTATTTCCTTTGATACGTTTTGTAATCCGCAATCAAAATTTCGCCGCCCCAGATGGCACCATCCTCGCCATAGCCTGTGCCATCGAAAGCCAGGCCGATGACGGGCCGAGAGCCATCCAGTCCATGTTCGGCCATGCAAGCAGCTATATGGGCATGATGGTGTTGAACCCCGATGGCAGGAAGATCCTCCCTCTCAGAGCGTTCTAAAGCGTATCGTGTAGCCAGGTAGTTTGGGTGCAGGTCATAGGCGAGCACTTCCGGTTTCACACGGAACAATTTTTCGAAATGTTTCACACCCTGTTCAAAGGACCGCAGCGTTTCATAGTTTTCCATATCCCCTATGTGATGGCTGAGGAAAGCGTAATTTTTATTGGTAATGCAGAATGTGTTTTTCAATTCCGAGCCGGCCGCCAGGATCTGCGGCACATCGAACGCCAGTTTGACGGGAAAGGGGGAGTAGCCGCGGGAACGACGGATGGGGTAGATCGATTTTCGATTTTCGATTGTGGATTGTAGATTGTCAAAGACTCGTACCACTGAATCATCGCACCGAATATAAATTTCCCGGTCATGATACAGGAAGGCATCAGCTAATTTTGAAAGCCGTTCGCGGGCTTCGTCGTTTCCCGTGGCGATCGGTTCTTCGGAGAGATTGCCACTGGTCATCACGAGGGCTGTGAAGTCTGTATCTGCAAAAAGCAGAAAATGCAGAGGCGTATAGGGAAGCATCACTCCCACCCAATCCTGGCCGGGGGCGACCTCTTTGACGATATTCGACTCGGGTCTTCGCTTCAGCAAAACGATTGGACGCGCCGTAGATAAAAGCAGCTCCCGCTCCGAGTCGCTGACGAAGCAATGGGCCTCCACCGTTTCTATATTGGGCATCATGACCGCGAACGGCTTGTCCACTCGCAGCTTACGGTTTCGCAGCTCTATGACAGCCCGGGGGTTCGTCGCATCGCAGGCCAGGTGGAATCCGCCGAGTCCTTTGATGGCAACGATCTCACCGCTTACCAGCGCCCTTTGCGCCTCTTCAATCGCTTTCGCTGAACGTTCCAACGTTCCACCCTGCAAACGTTCAAACGTGACATTTGGTCCACAAACGGGACACGCCACAGGCTGGGCATGGAAGCGCCGGTCGGAGGGATCGTTGTATTCCCGCTCGCAATCGGGGCACATCGGGAAGGAGGCCATCGTCGTTTTTGGACGGTCGTAGGGGATGTCTTTGATGATCGTGAAACGCGGCCCGCAGTTGGTGCAGTTGATGAACGGGTAGCGGTAGCGGCGGTCGTTCGGGTCGAACATCTCGCCCAGGCAGTCCGGGCAGGTGGCAACGTCTGGCGAGATCGGCTGGAAGGCGCCTTCCACCGCTTCCGAGTGGAGAATCTCAAAGGATGGGAATCCATTTGGGGCCAGGAAGGAGGCGGAAAACTCATCGATGCGCGCAAGAGCAGGCGCTTCGTCGCGCAGCCCGTGAAGGAATCGATCGAGCGCTTCCCTTTCGCCATCCACCTCGATCTCGACCCCCGCCGACGTATTCTTCACCCATCCATTCAAACCATAGCGCGTGGCAAGGTTATAGACAAAGGGCCGGAAACCGACCCCCTGGACAATTCCCCTGATATGGACACGCAGTCCCTGCATTAACGTTTTGCTTGTTCGATCAGCCAGTCTGCCCAGGCATCCAGGCCTTCGCCCGTCGTGCAGGAGGTGTGGAAGGTTGTCACGCCGGGATTCAGAGCCTGCACCCCGCGCTCGAAATAGTCCATCCGGAAGTTGACATACGGCAGCAGGTCGATCTTGTTGATGACCAGCACGTCCACGCCGCGATAGGTACCGGGATATTTGTAGGGCTTGTCGTCGCCTTCCGGGACGGAGGCTACCAGCACAGTCTTATGCGTGCCCAGCTTGAAGTTAGCCGGGCAGACCAGGTTGCCGACGTTCTCGACGATCAAAAGATCGAATTGCGTCAGGTCAAGTTTCTCGAGTGCACCGTGCAGCATGACCGCATCCAGGTGGCAATCGCCGCCGGTGTTGATCTGGATGGCGGCCAGCGCGCCGGCCGCTGCGGCCCGGTCTGAGTCGATCGAGGTGGCGATATCCCCATCGATGGCCGCGACGCGCAGCTTGCCTTTCAGACGCGGCAGCGTTTGCTCGATGAGCGAAGTCTTTCCCGCTCCCGGGGAAGCGAGAATATTGATCGAAAAAACACCTGCCTCTTCCAGGCGGTTGAAGTTTTGCTGCGCGATCCGGTCGTTGGCGTTGAGGATGTTCTCCACGACGGGTATATTTTGGGTCATTGATCTCCTTACAGATAAACGGTTGTTTTCCCAACCGATAAACAATTATTCCACATCGATGGATTCAAGGGCGAATTCCTCGCCGGCAATGATCCTGGTGTTCACGCCGTTGCACTTCGGGCAGGCCAGCTCCCGGTCGGTGGGGTGGTACTTCTCGGAGCAAGTCTGGCACTGCAGCTCGGCGGGCACACGGCGGAAGTTCAGCTTTGCCCGCTCGGCGATCGTATCCTTGGCGATGATCTCCCAGTAAAACTGGATGGAGTCGTCGACCATGCTCGCCAGCTCGCCGATAACGATGTTCAGGTCCGTGACCCGCCTGGCTTCCGCCTTTTCGGCGTGCTCGAGAGCGATTTTCAATAAGGACTGGGTTACGGATAATTCATGCATGGCTGCTATTGTACATTACCGGGGATGCCCCGGGCATTCATCCAGTCCCAGATCAATTCAACCGCCTGAGGCACGAGTGCGTCGGTCTCCTCGGAAAGCTGGCGGGTAAACAGGAAACGTTGTCCCAGCACGGAAAGCAGGGCGGCATCCGGCTTTTTCCGGTAGATCGTTTCGCACATCGAAAGCAGGGACTGAGGGGTCAGATGGTGGGTGAACGGCGAGGCCTGGAACTCACTCTCCACCTCGATCAGCCTCACCTGCTCGGGGATGCTGCCTGTATGCGCATCGATAAAACAGACATGCTCATACGCACTGACGTCCTCGGCCATCTCCGGCGTCAGCTGCAAATAAAAGGCAAATTCAAGCAGCGGATGCTCGGGGAATTCATCTTCATAGGATGCCGGTGGCTCCAGCCCAAGTTTTTCCGCCAGCGCCTGCAGGATATGCCAGGCCACCCCGTCATCTTCGCGGTCCGGGTTCCCGTAACCGATCAACAGTAATTTTTTCATGCGAATACCTGCAATGTTCTATTCCAATAAACAGGCGGACTCAGGACGGGGATCAACAGTCGCCTCCCGCACCCGGTCCGCCAGATGAAAGTGAGTGAGAGACCCGAGATCTCTTTTAAACTTATTCTCCGTAGCCGCTTCCCAGAATGTAGCTTTCCAGCTTGACAATTGTACCTTTTTGCTCCGCAAGCAGGCCTTCGGCCAGCCGGCGAATGGAGACCACGCCAACCACGCGATCCTTGTCGAGCACGGGCAGGTGGCGGACGTGGTACTTGCCCATCAGCTCGGCGCACTCTTCCAGGGTGGTCTCAGGCTTGATCAGGACCATCTGGCTGGTCATCACATCGCCAACGATCGTATCCTTGGCGGAACGGCCTTTGATCTCGCCTTCGCGCGCATAGTCGCGCTCGGTGAAGATGCCGACGATTTTCTCGTCTTCGGTCACCAGCACCGCGCCCGTATTGCCTTCGCACATCACGAGCAGCGCATCGAAGACGGTCGCCGAGGAAGGAATCGTGTAGATCTTCACTTCGGCTTTTTCATCCAATATTTTTCGAACTGTCGTCATAGCAGATCTCCTTTGGGGAACAGGAAACTCCTGTACTCGAACAATCTAAAACTGGAGGGCAGAACGCTCGATTCTTCAGTACGCTCACCTTCCAACTTGATCTTGTTGGAGTACTAGTCGCGTTTCAGTGTCTTGACCCATGAACCATCCGGCGCGACGATATCCAGCTGAATGGGCATCTGGCCGACCGCGTGGGTGGAGCAGGACAGGCACGGGTCATAGGCACGGATGGCGGCCTCGACCCGGTTCAGCATCCCTTCATGGACGTCCGGTCCATTGACGTAGGTCTTGGCGACGCTGTCCACAGCGTTGCTCATCGCCCAGTTGTTGTGCCCGGTGGAGACAATCAGGTTGACCTTCGTCAGCTTGCCGTCTTCATCGGCCGTGTAATCGTGGATTAACGTTCCGCGCGGCGCTTCGATCACACCTACGCCGTGTCCCTTGTAGTCCTTGCGGGTGTTGAGGATATCTGTGCTCAGGATGTCTGGGTCTTCGCACAGCACGCGGATTCTTTCGATGGCAAACAGGATCTCGATCAGACGGGCATAGTGATAGTACAGTGTATTCTCGACCGGCTTGCCATTATTCAAGCTCTTGAAAATCTTTAGCTCTTCATTGGCCAGCGGCGTACCGATCTTCTCGGCCAGGTTCAGCCGTCCCAGCGGGCCGACGCGGTACACGCCGTCCGGATAGCCCATTTTCTTGTAGAACGGGAACTTCAGATACGACCACGGCTCCACATGTTCCTGGATGTATTCCAGATAATCTCCCACCGGAAAGCGTTCCAGCTCGGCGCCCTCGCGGCTGATCAGGCGGATATTGCCATCATACAGCTCGAGAGCATTATCGGCTGTGGTCAGGCCAAAATAACCGGTGGGGAAGACGGCAAATTTGTCGATGTCTTCGGCATTCTTGGCCGCCCAGTCCTTCATGATCTGCAGACCGACCTGGGTGGTCTCGATGGCAGCATCGATGCCCTCCCGGATGGAGTCGCGCTCGGCCTGGGTCAGGGCCTTATTCACGCCGCCTGGCACTGCAAAGACGGGATGGATGCGCCGCCCGCCCAGGATCTTGATGACGTTCTGGCCGAACTTTCGCAGCTGGACAGCTTTCACTGTCAGGTCAGGATTGGCGCCGATCAGTCCGACCACGTTGCGGATCTCGGGCGCGGCGTCGAAGCCGAGCAGCAGGTCGGGTCCGGCCAGCTCGAAGAAGTGCATGCCGTGACTCTGGACAATCTGTCCCATGTGCATCAGCTCACGGAGCAGGCTGGCGGGCCGCGGCGGGGTCTGGCCGGTGAGCGCGTCGCTGGCCTTGGCGGCCGCCAGGTGATGGCTGACGGGACAGATCCCGCAGATGCGCGGTGTGATCTGCGGCATTTCGAAATACAGGCGCCCTTCGCAGAATTTTTCGAAGCCGCGGAATTCGTTGACGTGCATATACGCCCGCCCCACACTGCCATCCTCCAGCATGTGGATGGTTACCTTGGCGTGGCCTTCGATACGGGTAACGGGTTCGATCGTAATTTTTTGTGTCATTCGGTTCTCCATTCTTAGTGTCATTGCGAGCCGCGCTTTTTGCGGCGAAGCAATCTCCTCATCGTTACGGGAGATCGCCACGTCGGGCTGCCGCCCTCCTCGCGATGACATCCTGAATTAATGCCAGTGCAGGTATTCATCCTTGATTTCGGGCTTGCGTCCCTGTGCCAGCTCGGAGAGGACGTAGAAGATCGTATCCGCATCCGGCGGACAGCCGGGAACGTTGAAGTCGACCGGTACCACTTCATGGATGGCGCGCGCCTGAGTCATGGTCGCCAGCTCCGGATCATCCGGGATCTGGCTGCCGGGTTCGTTACTCTCGGCTTCCACATAGGCCCGTTTAAGCGCTGCTTCGACGCCGCATAAGTTACGCATCGCCGGCACACCGCCGAACACCGCGCAGTCTCCGAGGGCTACCAAAATCTTAGCGCGCTTGCGCATCTTGTGGGCCACCTCTTCATTGGCGCTGTTGTTGATGCCGCCTTCCAGCACGCCTACATCGACGCCGGCTTCATCGGGTTCCTTCAAATCGGTAATCGGAGTGGATCGCAGGTCGGCGAGCTCGACGATCTTCAGGATGCGCTCGTCCATATCGAGCAGGGACATGTGGCAGCCTGCGCAGCCGCAGATCCAATCGGAAGCAATTTTCGGTTTGGTCATAACATCCTCAATTCAAGCTAACACTGGAGCAGCCGCTGCGAATGGCCTGCTGCCAATTTGTATCCAGGGACATATTCATGCGCATGGCCAGCTCATGTAAGACAGCCTGGTTGTCACGGACAAGCTCGGGAGCCGAGAGTGCCTGTTCAGACTTCTGCAGGCGGCCGTCGAGGTTGAGATAGTGACCCTGCTGTTCCGCCCAGACGGTCACCGGCAGGACAACGTCCGCCTGCTCTGTCAGTTTGGATTCGTAGCTGGCCTGGACCACGAGATAAGGAGCTTTGGAAGCCCGTTCCACCAGTGACTTGGAGATGTAGTCATCGCCCAGAGCCACATACACGGCCTTATGTCCGTTAAGCTCAAAGACGGCGTCCATGCCGAGCAGGGCGGCAGCCAGGCTGTTTGCTTCACCTTTGATGGATAGAAGTCCAGACCGCTCACTATCCACAGCGCCGACCAGGACGGCCAGCTTATAGAGTTCCTCGACCAGGCATTCATCACGCTGGGCGGTGATGCCCTTGCCAAACAGGATAACCGGCGTGATCGAGTTCGCCAGGATGCGTGCGGCCTGGCCGAGCTGTTCCAGGGAGACCCCGGTTTGGCGAACGGCCTGTTCGATCGCTGCATCTGCATTCGTGATCGCGAGCGGTGAGCGTCCCAGGCCTTCCTTGACGATGATCGCCTGTAGTCCGGTGATGAGAGCCAGGTCTGAGCCGGGTTGGTTCTTGAGGCGGAGGCTGGCCAGGTCGTCGAGCGCGGTCTCTTCCGGGTCGACGTTGATCAGGCGTGTTCCTTTTGGCAGGTTGCGCTTGAACAGGAAACCGGCCACCATGTGGGTGCGGCTGACGTTGGCGCCGATGCACAGAACGGTATCGGCAGACTTCAGCATATCCAGCTTGCCTTCGAAGGCGCCCTGTTTTACTGCAAATTGAGACGTAGCAGCCGTGGGCATGCCCTCTTCGACGCTGGTGACCAGGTCGCTCTCAAATTTATCGGCGAACAGGCTCTTGAACGCATTCAAGGTTTCAGCGGGGAGGCGGGTGGATGCGATCGCGGCCACACCGTCCTTCTGGTGGGCGAGCGGCTTCAACGTATCTGCCACGGCCATCAGCGCTTCTTCCCAGGTAACGGGTTCCAGCTTGCCGTCCTTCTTCATCAGCGGGGAGGTGATGCGCTTGCGC
>DASUOS010000339.1:0-3234 GCA_036276515.1 Anaerolineales bacterium
CCGGGACAGATACTCCCGCGCCTGCTGCTGGGCCCAATCAAATTGTTCTTTACTGATCATGCGTACCTCCTGTTACTCTTTGAGCAAAACAATGCTGTAAAGCGGGACGTTCTTCAATACCAGCCGGTGCAAGCCATCCGACGCGTCCACACTTGCCCCCGGCAGCACCCCTGGTGCGAAGACTTCGGCGGTGCTGAAATTGCCAGGCAGATGCAGATCGAGGGTCAACTCGTCCAGGATTTGGACCTGGTCCTGCTGGGAATTGTAGTCATAGCGCAGGATGTGCACCGCCAGGCCGCCATCGACGCGCTGCAGATTGACGGCGATATCGGCAGGCACAGAAAGCTGCACCTGCTGGCCAAAGGGCAGCCAGGTCAGGTCGAACTGTGCACCGACCTCCACCTGCCGCGTGCCCGGATGGTCCAAGATCGTCTCCCGGTCTTCCTCAGTCAGGTTTGTTCCCAGCTCGCCCATGACGAGCAGGCGTCCATCGTTTTCCAAATACTGACTCAGCAATTGATCTTGAGCCGGGGTGAGATAGCGGCTATCCGGCAAAATCAACGTGCGATATTGGGCAAGAGTTTCAAGTGTTAAGGTGTCAGCTCTCAGGTCGCCGTCGGGGAAGAATAGCACATCATAGGGCTGGATTGCGTCACTCAACGCTTCGCATGCCTGCCAGAAGGGACCGACCTCACTCGAGCCGGTATTGGAGCGGTTGTCGGCAAAGATGCCCTGTCCGCTCTCGCGCTGGAACTCGGTCTCGACGCTGTAGACGACTGCCGTCTCTGAGGCTGTTTTATGACTGTACAGTGCTTCGTGGTCGGCGATGAATGTTTGGATTTCAACGCACAACTCATGGGGCGGATGGAACGAATCCTGGATGACACTTCCCATCCAGGCGCCATAGGGTACGCTCATATTAGCGCCCAGTGCCGCCGCCTCGTACAGCGACATGCGGAAGAGATCATAGCCTTTGCCCACCTTGAGCATCTGGACAAGATCGGGGACCACGCCGCCGTACGGGTTCTCCGCCACGATGACCGGCTTGCCGGGCGCAAACCCGGCCACGTAGCGGTACCAGGCCGGCTGGCGGTAGCGCGTGTTGCGCATCTCGGTGATGATCAGATCGACCTTGGGCTCCATGGCGTAATACCAGTGGGCGATGAGATTAAAAAAGTTACCCGAGACCAGGACCTTGCGTCCCTTTTCGGCGGCGTAGGAGCGAGCATAGTCTGCAAGCTCAGCGAAGTAGCGGGCAATCTGGCGGGTCTGGTAGCGATGGTATACCCAGAAGAGAGGAGCACCATTGCGTTGATCCTTGAGGTCAATGCCCTGGGCCAGCAGCCATTCGCCGTAATGGAAGTTGTCCAGGTCCACGCCGGCAAGTTCGGCGGGGCGCTGTCCCTCAGGCATTTCCTTCAAATACTGGCGGAAGCCTTTCATGCAGTCCTTGCAGAAACAGCCGCCGTACTGGAAACTGGTAATGGGCAGTTCCGCCTCGTCGAGCTGGATGCCGTCCACACCGGCGTCGATCTGGATGCGAATGATCGCTTTCAGGTACTCGCGCCAGACTGGGTTATTGCGGTCCATCAGGTAGCACTCATGCTCCCGGTCCGTACATTCCACCCAGCGTGCGTGGCAGGCCACGCCGTGGATATCGCGCGAGACGCAGTTCTCGATCAGGTCGGTGACCGGGTTGCCGTCACTGTCAACCAATCCGTTGGGGAAGTATTTTTCGAACGGCGGCCAGAGCTTGGGATAGCGGTTCTGCCCGAACTCGCGCAGGCCCATCCAGACCCGTTTGCCCTCGCCGCGTAATTCGTTGAAAGAAAGGATCTGGCTCTCGTCCTCATTAAGTTCGGCGGGTATTTCCCAGCCCTGCACCTCGAAGACGATGCCGAAGACCTTGATACCTTTCTTCTGGCACTCCTTCACGAACTCGCTGTCATTGATGAAACCATAGAAGCGGAAGCGCGAGTCGATTTTGCCGAACGCTTCCTCCTCCAGATAAGGCAATGAGATCGATCCGCCGCCCATCGCCGCCCAGACCAATGTTGTGGCGCGGTAGTCCACCAGATGATCGATCATCCGCAGCCGGCGGCCGGGCAGGCTGGGGTGGTAACAATGCTGGTTGGGGAACCATGCATCGAAGTAAACGCCTCGTTCCATGAAGTCTCCTAAACGTAGTGCGACATTCTTGTCGCCTGTCGGATATATAAGCAATTAGCGAGATAAATCTCGCGCTACATCAATGGTATTGCCCATACGTGCGGGCCACTTCCACGAGCTTGAACAGGTTGGCATCGGGTGTATCGCGCCCGCACTGATCGCCAGTGGACAGGATGAATCCGCCGTCCGCGGCACAATCGTCGATCAGGCGCTTGGCTTTTTCCTCCACCTGTTCCGGCGTGGCGCGCAGCATGAACTCGAATGTGTTGATGTTGCCCTTCATGCAGATCTTGCCGCCGTAGCGCTTCTTGATCTCGGCAATGTCCACATCACCTCCGGGTGGTTCCTCGAGCGGTTCCATCACGTCGACATCCGTCTCCTCGCAGATCATTTCCACCACTTTGCGCGAGCGGCCACAGACATGCAGGTGCGAATACACCCCATACTTTTTGCAGACCTCCGCCGCCTTTTGGATGAATGGCAGGTCATACTTGCGGAAGTTGCGCGGGCTGCTGACGCTCAGGCTGGAGGCTGAGCCGCCGAGCATGATCTCGTCCGCGCCGGCCTGGCAGGCGGCCTCGACGCGGGCCAGTGCATAGCGCCCGTAGAACTCGAAGATCTCGTCGATATAGGCCGGGTCATCGGCATAATCATAGAACATCACGTTGTAGCCGCCGTCTCGCTGGAAGAACCACCAGTCCTGCGGGATGCCGATCGCCACCGAGTACACACCCAGCTCGCCGATGCGACTCCGGTCCTCGAAGGTCTTCTCCCAGCACCAGGACCCGTCTTCGCCCATCATGGCGCGCAGCCTCGGCCAATCGCGGTGCAGGTCCTTGACCGGTTTCTCCTCTTCCCAGGGCGGCTCGCCAATGGGGTAGAGAATCTTTTGGGTCAGTTCACCATAGGGCGTCTGAGCAACCTGATATTTCATCTGCCCGCCTTCGGGCAGATGCTCCAGCCGGGTTTGCCAGTGTGGGCGGTCTTCGGGCGAGATCTCTCGCATCGAGCCGTAGATATACCAGCCATCCATCCCATAGTATTTGACCGCGTCCACATACGCCT
>DASUOS010000340.1:0-10633 GCA_036276515.1 Anaerolineales bacterium
TTTCTTCCGTTATGGTGCCATCACATTTAGACCCATTTGCCGGAAAATTCAATGGAAACTACAAACTTTGAAGATATCCAGGCTCAATTCATGGAGCGCGTCCAAAAAGCGGTGTACTGCAATGTTGCCACTGTAGACTCCAGGGACCGGCCGCGTTCCCGGGTCATGCATCTGGTCTGGGAGGGATCGACCGGCTGGGTCGTTACCGATCCGGCTTCATACAAGACAAAGCACCTGGCGACCAATCCGCATGTATCTGTGGCTTACCTCAGCGACCCGATGAAACCGGTTTATATAGAAACCACCGCCGAGTGGATCACGCAGACCGAGGAACAGCTGCGCGTCTGGGAGCTGTATAAAACGATCCCGCTCGGATTCGATCTCACTCCGCATTATGGAACGATCGAACACAAGCTGTTTGGCCTGCTAAGATTTACACCCTGGCGGATCGAGCTGGCAGAATTATGGAAGGAAAGCTTGATCTGGCGGCCTGCCTGACCATGTTCACATCAGACCCTTAATTTCTGAAAGGAATCGACCCATGGCTGAAAAAAAGACCTCCCCCAAAATAGACCAGTATATAGCAAGCCTGCCTCCCGAGGCCGGGGCCATCATGGCAAAGATACGGTCTACAATCTGGAAGGCAGCCCCGGACGCAGAAGAAACCATTAATTATGGGATTCCGACCTTTATTCTCGAAGGCAATTTGGTGCATTTTGCTGCCTTCAAGAAACACATTGGGTTTTATCCCACCCCAACAGGCATTGAACAGTTCAAGGACGAGCTATCGACATACCCGATGGCCAAAGGTTCGGTCCAGTTTCCGCTGGATCAACCCATTCCGTATGAGCTGATCACAAAAATTGTAAAGTTCCGGGTCAAGGAAAACCGGGAAAGGGCGCAAAAAAAGGGCAGGGGAAAAAAATCGGAATAAGCTCCAGCACACGCAACTCTTGTGTGATCAAACCTGTTGAAGGCAGGCTCTCTCAACTCTGCCAATAGTCATGAACGGCCTTGGCCAGGTGAGCCCGGCTGACCGGAGGCTGCTGCCGTGAGTAGACGCAACTGTCTCATGAAATGGCGATCACGACTGGCAATCATTCCAGCCAGGGAGTCAAAATTTTTCTATGGGGATGTACCGTGGAGAAGAGGGAACTGCCCTTATTGGACATCCAGGCCGGTCATACGCGCCAGCAGTTTATGAAGCAGAGCCGTGGGAAGGATCAACAGGATATGCACAAAGCTGCTCAAACCGAAAATGACAGCGACAAACCCCAGGAAGTTGCTCAGGCGGGGGGCAACGTTGCTCAACATCCATGGGCCTGCGCCGAATAACAGAGTCAGGCCGAACAATACCCCCACCGAAATAAGCAGCTCCAGCCAGCCATGGCGGTCCGATTCGGACGGCATCATGGTGCTGCTGACTGCGAATACCAGATAGAACCACAAATAAAAATCCCTGACGTTCGGCAGGGCACGCATCCCCATCCAGAACAGGTTGAACTGCCCGTTGCGCAGGACCTCCCAGAGAATGCGCATCTCGAAGCGCTCGATGGCTACGTAAGCAACGAAAAGGGTGCCTACGATCAACGGCGCGGCGCCGATCAGGGAGTCGCGCACAATGTCTGAGCGGGCGGTCTCGACATAGCCGAGCTGGAGTCGTCCATTCGACAGGGACCGCGGCAGGATGGAAAACCGTCCCGTCGGGACCTGCAGGATCTTCGCCATGAGGAAGTGGCTCAGCTCATGCAGGAACACACCCGGCAGGAAAATAATCGAAAAGGTCCCCATGGTGATGCGCGGGTCACGCGAGGCGATCAGGAACACAGCCTGGATCTCGCGATGCAAAAGCCGCTGAAGCAAGATCAGCGGCACCAGCATCAAGATGAACCAGAACAGACCCGAAAGCTGAGCCATGGTGTAGACGATGGACAATGGACCATAGACCCTGGTCCATTGTCTACGGTCTATCGTCCAGAGATGGCTTTTGTGATTGCCACAAATTCGTCGGGCTTCAGGCTTGCGCCTCCCACCAGGGCGCCGTCGATGTCGGGAAAGGTGAAGAATTCGGAGGCATTGGAAGCGGTCACCGACCCTCCGTACAGGATGCGGATCCGGTCGGCAGCCTCCGCGCCGAACTGCTCGCTCAGCGCGGGACGGATGACCTTCTGGTGCACGGTATTGGCATTCTCCCCGCTGGAGGCCTTCCCCGTCCCGATCGCCCAGACCGGCTCGTAGGCGATCACGAGCCGGGACGCGTCTGCAGAATTGACCGCGGCCAGCCCTGCCTTGATCTGGCGGATGACCACTTCGGCCGTCTGACCGGACTCATACTGTTCGAGAGTCTCACCCACACACACGATCGGGATGAGTCCATGCCGAAGCGCCGCCGTGACCTTTTTGTTCACCGTTTCATCCGTCTCGCCAAAGTAGGTGCGGCGCTCCGAATGACCGAGGATGACATAACTGCAGAATTCCTTTACCATATTCGGCGCCACCTGTCCGGTGAAGGCGCCCTTCTCCTCCCAGTGCATATCCTGGGCGCCCAGGCCGATGCCTGTGCCCTCGAGCAAGGGGGCGACCGCCATCAGCGAAATAAACGGCGGACATAAAACCTTTTCGACTCCGGCGATCTCGCGCAGCGGGCCGCTCATCGTCGCGACCAGGTCGCGTGCTTCGGCGGCGGTCTTGTTCATCTTCCAGTTTCCAGCAACCAGGGGTGTTCGCATGACAGGTTCCCTCATTTCATAGTGTTTTGTAGATTTACCGCTTGTCTCATAAGTAATTAAACTTTTCCAGTGCGTTTGTAGGCTGAAATTCAAATCCTGAGTTTAAATGATTATGCGGCACTCTGTATTTTACATGACAACACCCGCCATCGTCAGGTGAATTAAATCATGACTTTAAAAATGGGCGCCGGTGTCTCCAGCGCCCATCCTTTTATTCGGGCAGCGATGTGATATCGAATGTTGCGCCCGTCTCATCCAGGATGTATTCCACTTCATACGCATATTCATCCCCCGAGCGGCAGACCACGGTCCACTTTTCCAGCCAGATCCCGGCGGCATCCGGCTCCTGCAGCACTTCGATGGTGGAATTTGCAGCGATGGGGCGGTCGCATCCCTGACCGCTGGCGGCAGCCGCCACAGACTGCCACGTGTCATGGCGCAGGATATCATTCCCCAGCCCGCCTTCCGGGGCCTCGCCAGCTCCGTCCTCAAAATCCGAACTATCAGGGATGGAATCCTGGTCATCCGGAAATGCAGGAACGGTACTCTCAAAAGGCGGGAGTTCCTGTGTCTCGACGCTTCGGATCGTCGAAAAACTATAAAAACCGATAACGGCGATCGCAGCACAGCAGCAGCACAATAGAATGACTGCCGCAGCGATCCATAAAATGGTTTGATTCTTTTTCGCCGGGGCTTCGCTTATCGTTTGTGTTTCCATTCACTCCTCTTCTGTTATCCTTTTAGTACAAATCACCTTAAAACCCTATCCCCGAATGGGGAGAGTCTCGGACTCTCCAGGGTAGAGACCCTTCGCACTTCGTTAAGTAGCTTCCTCTTTTAGTTGAGCCGGCTCCTCACTTAGTTAAGTGGCTTCCTCTTTTAGTTGAGCCGGCTCCTCACTTAGTTAAGTAGCTTCCTCTTTTAGTTAAGCCGGTTCCTCACTTGATTAAGTAGCTTCCTCTCTTTGTTGAGTCGTCTCCTCACTTGATTAAGTAGCTTCCTCTCTTTGTTGAGTCGTCTCCTCCCTTGATTAAGTCGCTTCCTCTTTTAGTTGAGCCGGTTCCTCACTTGATTAAGTGGCGCCTTTGTGCCCGAAAAAGGCAGCGGGGCAGTGGGAGGAGCGTCACTCATGCCGTGAGGCGGGGAGTTTTAGGCCTGCGGGGGAGATTTTTTTGAAATACGTTGTAGCCGATTATAAAAGCAAACGGAGCAGGAAACCCTTTTCCTGCTCCGCACCGTTAAACATGTGATTTTACTTATCCATCAAGGCCGCCACACCGGGTAATTCCTTGCCTTCCAGGAATTCCAGCGATGCACCGCCCCCCGTGGAGACGTGCGTCATCTGTTTGGCGACGCCCGCCTTTTTGACGGCGCTGGCCGAATCGCCGCCACCGATCACGGTCGTCGCGCCGGATTCCGCCAGCAGACGGGCGAGGGCAAACGTCCCTTCGGCAAACTTCGGCATCTCAAAGACACCCACCGGGCCATTCCAGACGATCAGCTTCGCGCCTTCCAGCTCGCGCTTGTACAGCTCGATCGTTTTCGGGCCTACATCCAACATACGCCAGCCGGCGGGGATCTTGTCTACGTCCACCACCTGGGTATTGGCCTCTGCATCGAATTTGTCCGCAATGACCGCGTCGACCGGAAGGATCAGCTTGTCACCCGATTTTTCCAAAATAGACCTGGCTGGCTCCAGGGCATCCTCTTCGACGAGGCTGTCCTGCATCTTCAGGCCCTTTGCAGCGAGGAACGTGTTTGCCATCCCGCCGCCGATGATCAGCTTGTCGGCCTTCGAAAGCAGGGTCTCGACCACCTGGATCTTGTCACTGATCTTGGCCCCGCCGAGAATGGCGATATAGGGATGCTCGGGATTCCCGACTGCACGTCCGAGGTATTCCAGCTCCTGTTCCATGAGGAAACCGGAAACGGCCGGCAGGAAACGGGCAATCCCCTCGGTCGAGGAATGGGCGCGGTGAGCAGAACCGAACGCATCGTTGACGTAGACATCCGCCAGCGCGGCCATCTGTTTGGCCAGCTCAAGATCGTTCTTCTCTTCACCTTTGTGGAAGCGGGTGTTCTCCAGCATGAGCACGTCTCCGGGCTTGAGCTCTTTGGCCATGGCCTCAACTTCGGGTCCGATCGTATCGGGCGCCATCCTGACCGGAATACCCAGATGCGAAGACAAAACCTCCGCCGCGGCGCGCAGGCTGAACTCCGGATCCGGACCGCCCTTGGGTCGCCCCAGGTGACTGGCCAGGATCAGGGACGCGCCCTGCTCCAGCACGTATTGGATCGTTGGCAGGGAAGCCTTGATGCGCTTGTCGTCGGTAACTTTGCCATCGGCCATTGGAACGTTGAAGTCCACGCGCATGAAAACGCGCTTGCCTTTTAGATCGATATCCTTGACTGTCTTTTTATTCATCATGACTCCAGGTGGAAGGAAACACGTAGACATGAAAACAGGTACACAAGTGCGTTCGTACTTCCTTGTGTACCTGTCTACTTGTTTACCTTTTACAGGCTCTTTGCTACCATCGCCGTGAGGTCAGCCGTGCGGACCGCGTACCCCCACTCGTTGTCATACCAGGCCACAACCTTGACCATGTTGCCGATGACAAGTGTATCCATCGAGCTGAACACGCTCGAAAAGGTGGTGCCGCGCATGTCGCTGGAAACCAGCGGCTCATCGGTCACGCCCAGGATACCCTTCATGGGCCCTTCGGCATATTCCAGCATGGCATCGCGGATCTCTTCCTTGGTGGCTTCCTTGTTCAGGATGGCGGTAAAGTCGACCACAGAGACGGTGGGGACTGGGACACGGAAAGCCATGCCGCCAAATTTGCCCTTGAGCTCAGGAATGACCAGGCCGACTGCCTTGGCCGCGCCCGTCTCGGACGGGATGATGTTCTCGGCCGCGGCGCGGGCATCGCGCAGGTCGCTGGCGCCAACATCGAGAAGCTTCTGCGAATTGGTATACGCATGAACGGTGGTCAGCAGACCTTTTTCAATACCAAAGGCGTCGTTCAACACCTTTGCCACCGGCGCGAGACCGTTGGTCGTGCAGGAAGCGTTCGAGATCACATGATGCTTGGCAGGATCGTATTTATCCTGGTTGACCCCGAGCACAATGGTGATATCTTCGTTCTTGCCGGGCGCCGAGATGATGACCTTCTTTGCGCCGCCCGAGTCGATGTGAGCCATCGCCTTGGCCTTGTCGCGGAAGAAACCGGTGCACTCGAGAACGATCTCGACGCCCATATCCTTCCACTTGATCGCTCCCGGATCTTTCTCCGCTGAGACGGTGATCTTCGTACCGTCGACAACAAGATGCCCATCCTGGACTTCCACAGGGCCGGGATAGGTCCCGTAGGTGGTGTCGTATTTCAACAGGTGGGCATTGGTGGCCGCGTCGAACAGGTCATTCACTGCGACAACTTCGATCTCATCCGCATGTCGTTCCTTGATCGTGCGAAAGACCAGACGTCCAATCCGGCCAAAGCCATTAATTCCGACTTTCACTGTCATTTCTAACCTCCAACATTTGGTTTACTTTGTGATGAAGAATACAAAACGATTTTATCACAGAGGCTTTAGAGAAAAAAATGACGAATGTAACCTCAATCCAGTGGACCCGTAAATTCATCCAGGATCTCGATTAAGGTCTTCGCCAGTTTATTCGAATCATGGCGCCAGGGATAATTGATATCCGAGAGGTCGGCGCAGTGCGTTCGCGGGTCGGAGAGGGTCCGCTCGTCGGCCTGGACGAATTGAGAGCCCTCATCGAGCTGTCCTTCATAGTTGTCATTGCACAGGATCACGTTGAATACGTCTTCGCCCACATGCTCCTCCAGAGCATGGACGTGGTCATAACAGGTATACACGTCCGTTTCACCTGACTGGGTGGCAATATTGCATATATACACCTTCAATGCCCGGCTGGCGCGGATGGCGCCCAGCAGGTCCTGGACGAGCAGGTTCGGCAGAAGACTCGTATACAAACTACCGGGGCCGACAACGATCATGTCGGCGTTGAGGATGGCTTTCAGCGTGGGAGGGAAGGCTGGCGCATCGTTCGGCTCCAGCCAGACCCGCCGGACCCGGCCGGCCATCTTCGGGATGCGGCTCTCCCCCTGCACCCGGACCTGGTTCAGCGAGTTGGGCAGCACCATGTCTGCGACCAGCTTCACATCGTGCAGGGTGGAAGGCAGCACGCGCCCGCTGACCGAAAGCACCTTGCCGGATTCGGCAATGGCCGATTCGAAACTGCCGGTGATGTCGGCTAGAGCTGTGATGAACAGGTTACCAAAGGAATGACCATCCAGCCCGCCCGCGCCGCTGAACCGGTATTTGAACAGCTGCGTGATCATCTGCTCATCGTTCGAGAGGGCCGCCAGACAATTACGGATGTCTCCCGGCGGCAGGATCCCAAGGCTCTCGCGCAGGCGTCCCGAGGAGCCGCCATCGTCTGCCACGGTGACGATGGCCGTCAGCCTGCGGGTGTAGATCTTCAGCCCGCGCAGCAGGGTGGAGAGTCCGTGTCCACCGCCGATCGCCACGATGCGCGGTCCACGCTCGAGCAGGCGGAAGGATGACAGCTCATCCACCACCGCCCGCCCCGGCCGGATAAAAGGACGTAGAAGCGAACGGTTAAGACGCAGGATGCCATAGGCAACCAGCCCCACCCCGAGCCCGGCAAAGAGCAGCACCCGCACTATGCGCGGCAAAAAGCTCAGTGAGACATAGTACAGGATCGTCAATACAATGTTGTTGGTGGACTGTGTCCGATAAATTTCGAGAAGCAGGAGAGCCAGGCCCACTCCCAGCATGGTAATGCCCAGTAAAACCAGTGTGAACCAGCGCTTGACCCCCAGGCCCGGCACGGACCAGCGGGCCAGCTCACGCAGGTTCTGGATAAAGCGATCCTTAAAGGCTGGCATGCTCATAAAACGAGTGTAGCAGGGAGAAAGATAAGAGTCAATCTACCGATCCATCGTTTCCTATGCAGCCAGCTTTCCCGCATGGGGTCGGTTATAATGGGACGTATGAGCCTCATTGTAGCCGTAGACATCGGCGGCACGCATATCCGTGCCGCGGCCTATGAACCCAACAGTATCCAACCCATCGCTCACCAGCGGACACGTTCAAAAGCAACCGAACCGGGTGTGTTCGATCGCCTGGTCAGCGCCATCGAGTCGGTGTGGCAGGATGGGAACGTGGAGGCCATCGGAATGGCATCCCCAGGCCCGCTGGATCCACATACTGGAACGATCCTGGATACTCCCAACATTCCGGAGTGGGTGAATTTCCCTGTTGGCCCAAAGCTGTGCGAGCATTTTGGCGTACCCGTCTACCTTGACAACGATGCCAACATGGCCGGGCTGGCCGAATGGCAATATGGCGCGGGTGTTGGTCATTCGCACCTTGTCTATTTGACGATCAGCACAGGGATCGGTGGAGGCGTGATCAGCCAGGGAAGGCTGCTGCAGGGGTTTCGCGGCATGGGCGCCGAGCTGGGGCACATGATCGTCGATCCGGCCGGACCACAGTGTGGGTGCGGCCGCTATGGACATGTGGAGTCCTTCTCCTCCGGTCCGGCCATAGCCCGTTATGTCAGCGAGCAGATCCAGGCAGGGCACGAGTCCTCGCTTCAGTCCCAGCCAAAGCTGACCGCCGCACACGTAGCGGAAGCTGCCAGGGAAGGGGACGCTCTTGCGATCTCCGCCTTTGAGCGGGCCGGCCATTACCTGGGCATCGGTGTGGCGAACTATCTGGCCATCTTCGATCCGTCCATTCTGATCTTTGGCGGTGGAGTTTCCCAGGCGGGAGAACTGTTATTCAAACCGTTCCGTGAAAGCCTGGAAAAACATGTATTCCATCCGCACTACCTGGATGATCTGATCATTACAAGAGCCGCACTGGGCGATGACGCGGGCCTGCTCGGCGCCCTGGCTCTGGCACGGCTGGCCGCAAGCAGGGTGGAAGGCTAAGAGGCAATGAAGAAAGTGTTGGTACTCCCGCTGCCGATCTGGCTGGCAACAAAATGGTGGACAGCAGAACGGGCACCCATTAACTCTATCTGAAAGAGTTAATTCCGGCTTGTTAAGCGGCGTGGCACTTGTTATCACACCTGCAAGTCCGGCAGGCGCCACGAAACGTCCCTATCTCTGCAACCAATGACAGGAGTTCAACATGCAAAAATTAAATGTACCGGGTCCCAAAGCCCGGGCGCTTATCGACCGTGATAAGAAAGTGATCTCATCCTCGTACCCGCGCGGCTATCCCTTTGTGATGGACCACGGCAAAGGTGTGGAGGTCTGGGATCCGGATGGCAACCGGTTCATCGATTTTATGTCGGGCATCGCCGTGCTTTCCACCGGGCACGCCAACCCGCGCGTGGTGAAGGCGGTCCAGGAAGCGGCGGACAAGTTCCTGCACATCTCCTCTGATTTCTATCATGAAGGCTGGATCCGGCTCAGTGAGAAAATGAACGAGATCGCGCCCTTCCAGGAGAATGCCAAAACGTTCCTGACCAATTCGGGAACGGAGGCAGTGGAAACCGCGATCAAGCTGGCCAAGTTCCACACCAAGCGGCATAACTTTATCGGCTTTTTCGGCGCCTTCCACGGCCGAACAATGGGCTCGGTGGCCTTTACGGCGAGTAAGCCGCATTACCACCGCGGCTTTTATCCTCTCATGCCGGGCGTCACTCATGTCCCCTTCCCCGATCCCTATCGCCCGATCCTGCACCGCAAGCTGGGTGAGGACTACGGCGAGACCGTGGTGCGCTTTATCGAGGAGGAGATCTTCGATCACAATGTACCCGGTGACGAGATCGCCGGCATACTGGTCGAGCCGATCCAGGGCGAAGGCGGGTACCTCGTTCCACCGGATGGTTTTTTCCCTGCACTGCGCAAGCTCTGCGACAAGTATGGCATCCTGCTGATCGCCGACGAAGTCCAGAGCGGGATGGGCCGGACCGGCAAGTGGTGGGCGATCGAGCATTTTGGCGTCGAGCCGGATATCATCACTTCGGCCAAGGGCATCGCTTCCGGCCTGCCGCTCGGAGCCTGCATCGCCCGCGAATCGGTCATGACCTGGCCCAAGGGCACCCACGGCAACACCTACGGCGGCAACCCGATCTCCTGCGCGGCCTCTCTTGCTACGATCGAGCTGTTGGAAGAAGGATATCTGGCCAATGCCGCCGAAGTCGGCCAGTATATGATGGACTGCCTGGCCGAGATCCAGGCGCGGCATACGTCGATGGGCGAGGTGCGCGGCAAGGGCCTGATGATCGGCGTGGAATTCGTCAAGGACAAAGGCACCAAGGAGCCGAACGAAGAGATCCGCAACTGTATCGAAACGGCCGGCTTTGAACACGGACTGCTCCTGCTCGGATGCGGAAAATCGGTCATCCGTCTCGCCCCGCCCCTGTGCATCACCAAGCAGGAAGTGGACGAAGGCCTGCAGATCTTCGAGCACGTGATCACGATGGCCGAACAGGAACAAGGCTTGCGATAGATTTACCCCGAAGAAAAAAAGCGCCTCCATTTCCGGAGGCGCTTTTTTGTCCTTAATGTTATCTGATCCTATTCCACACTGACAAGCACGGCCCGCACGACGACACGCTTGAGGTAGCTGTTGGTCTTCTCATCGTAATCCTTGCAGGTCACCAGCGTCAGCACCGGCTTGTCCTCATGCTTCATCACCGACGAGTCGGTAGGCTCGACGACCATGTTCGTCTGCACCGCAAAGGTGTACGTCTGCCCAAAGGCATGCACGATCACCCGGTCGCCGTACGTCAGCTTGTTCAGGTTGACGAACGGTCCCGGCAGGCCGTTGGCCAGGTAGACGTGGCTGGTGAGCACGCTGTTGCCCTTCCAGGAGGGGAAGGCGCTGCCTTC
>DASUOS010000341.1:0-3072 GCA_036276515.1 Anaerolineales bacterium
CAGCCCGAGTACTGGATGTCGCGCCAGGTGGTGGATGATGTCATCCGTGACACCCTGGAAAAGACGCCCGTGCCGGTGGTGAAATGATTTCAGGGGATAAGGGTTAGGGGTTGAAACGATGTCCCGTTCACTGCTTCTCAGCCTGCTCACATACGTGCTGCTCCTGGCAGGGATCGCCACGGTCCATGGCGGTTTCCTCGCGCTGGCGCTGCCGCTCGTAACCTACCTGCTCCTCGGCTTTTTGCAGTCCGCAGATGAGGTGCGGCTGGAGGCGAGGCGCCAGCTCAGCATCGAGCGCGCAATCCCCGGGCAGGATGTGGATGTGACGGTGACTGTTACGAATCACGGCTCTGGCCTCGAGGAGGTCCTGCTCGAAGACCAGGTTCCCCATGGATTAACCATCCGTTCCGGTCATAACCGGCACCTGGTGAGGCTTCCAAGCGGAGAATCCTACACCTTTACCTATACTGTTTCCGGCCCGCGTGGCGGTTATGCTTTTGAAGCGCTCGAGGCGCAGGTCAACGAGCATCTGGCGGTGCGCAGCGCCATGGTTAGAGTGGAAGTAAAGGGCTGGCTGTTCATCCTCCCACCCCTGACCCGCGTCCGCCAGATCGCCATCCGCCCGCGCCGTACCCGCGTCTATGCCGGGACCATTCCCGCCCGCGCCGGTGGGCCAGGGACCGAATTCTTCGGTGTGCGCGAGTACCAGCCGGGGGACTCGCCGCATTCCATCAACTGGCATGCCAGCGCACGGCACGCCGACAAGCTGTATGCCAATGAATACCAGCAGGAACGTGTCGCCGACGTGGGCATCGTGCTCGACGGCCGCCAGAGGACGAACGAATTTGCCCGCGGGCATTCCATATTCGATTATTCGGTACAGGCCGCGGCATCCATTGCAGACGCGCTGTTGAACCAGGGCAACCGGGTGGGACTGCTGCTGTATTCCACCTACCTCGGCTGGACCCTTCCGGGTTACGGCCGGATCCAGCGCGAGAAAATTCTGCATGCCCTGGCGAATGCCAAAACAGGCGACAGCCAGGTGTTCGGCGATCTGGAGCATATCCCCACGCGCCTGTTTCCGCCCGAGTCGCAGATCGTGTTCGTCTCGCCGCTGGTCGAAGAGGATCTCAAGCCTCTGATCCAGCTGCGCGCCACAGGCTACGATGTACTGGTCGTCAGTCCGAACCCTGTACACTTCGAGCTGTCGTATTTGCCAGGCTCAAATCCCAATGTGGACCTGGCAGGCCGTGTCTTGCACATGGAGCGCATCCTGCTTTTGCAGCGACTGCAGCGCGCCAACATCCACGTCCTGGACTGGGATGTGAAGGAACCCTTCGATCTGCTGGTGAAAAGGAGATTGGGACGCACACCGGTGTGGATGAGATCGATGAGGAGATGATTTTGCAGGGCAGGTTTGCACCCCGCCAAATTTTATGTTATCAATCATTGCCAGGCTACTAGCATGACCACAGTTGCACTTATCCTCAGCATCCTTCTCGGAACCGCTTCACTTGCCATCGGTTATGGGCAGGCGGGAGCCATGGAGTATGCGCGCTGGTTTTTGCTTCTCGCCGGGGTCTGGACCTTTGCCCACTTCCGTAAATGGTACGGGTTCTCGTCGATAGCTTTAATTCTGGTGATCGCCGCCGCGGCGTATGGGGTCTGGCTGGAATATCCTGCCGCATGGATGCTGCTGGGGGCGGTCGGCGGCCTGCTGGGCTGGGACCTATCCGACTTCTCGCGGCGACTGAGCGCTGCCTCTCCGATGGATGACACTCGAACTATGGAGATCCGCCACCTGGAGCGTGTAGGCATCGTGGCCGCCCTGGGACTTGGGCTGGCGCTGCTCAGCGTGTTCCTGCGCTTCGAGCGCCTGGCATTCGAGGTGGCTGTCGGTCTCTTGCTTCTTGCTGCTCTGGGATTGACGAGACTCGTGGTCGGGTTGAGGAAGTATTGAGTGCCAGGTCTTACTCAATTATCAATTTCCGTATCTCTTCGGCCATCGCTTCATTGACGCTGAAGTGCTCCTCAAGGAACTGCAGCAAGGACCGCGCGGAGTCACGGTTGTTGGCATAACCCTGCGCCCAGGTCCGCAGGTGGGGAACGACGTCCGGGTGGCGCTGCTCGAACCGCCGCTCGTTGACAAATGGATCGCGATGGACCTCTTTTCCATCTTCGATGACTTCCACCAGCTCTAGCAGGCGATCCACGGCGTAACCCTGAATGAAACGCATGCCAGACAGTTTCTCGCCGCGTGCATCTCGCTGCAAGCCAATGTAGATATTTGTGACTGCCTCGCCGATGAGCCACTCCCTGTCCCGTTTTGAGGGTGCCGACAGTTTGAGCAATGGCTGACCCAGTGAGTCAGGAAGGTCCGCTCGTTTCCAGACGATGCGGCCCGGCGCAAAGGGGATGTTCTTTAGCTCGGCAGGCTCGAAGACAGCAAATTCACAAAATATCCCATCTGCGAAGAGCAGCTTATAGCCATCCTCCGTATTGAGAAACGAATAAGCGATCGGGTGGACATCACCCAGCCATTGCAGGGAGTCCAGGTAGGATTGTTTGTATCCCTCTTCCACGATGGCAAAGAAATCCAGATCGGAATATTCGTCGATGCGGTCCAGCTCCAGGCCGACTGAGCCGAGACCGATCAGGGTCAGGCCATGCCCGCTCCGTGCCAGGGACTGTCCGATTTCGTCGAGACGGGTGAGGAGGACGTGGGTATCCATGGCTATAAATATTTCTCCATGCGGATATCCTGCCACATTTTGCCATCCCAATAGGTGAAATCCTTAATCCGGGCAAATTCCTGATACCCCAGCTTTTGATACAAACGGATGGCGTTTGTATTGAATTCGAACACACCCAGCTCGATCCGCTTTAGACCCTGTGCCTTGATCTGCTGCTCCAGGTATTCGATGGCGGGAGCGCCAACCCCTTTGCCTCGGCCTGATTCTTCCCCGATGACAATGCCGATCCAGGCGGTACCAGGCTCCTTTTTATAGAGGTGCCGGGGATCGATCTGGTAATCCATCGAACCGATTAATCGTCCGTCCAGATAGATCAAAA
>DASUOS010000342.1:0-2724 GCA_036276515.1 Anaerolineales bacterium
GCATCCATGATCACATGTAGATCGTATGAAACAAGGCTGATCACGAACCACAGCCAGAAACTCGTTCGGTAAATCCGCTGGAAGAGGCCTGCGATCACCAGGGCGACCGGTACGCCGAACAGCAGACTGTGGGAAATATTATTGTGATAGGCCCGCATGTCCCGAAACAAAATGGCGGGGATGATATCCAGGTCCGGCAGCATGGAAAGACCCGCGATGAGGAACATATGCAGCGGCACTTTCCAAACCTGCCTTTGCGCTTCCGGCAGCCGGTTTTTGTAATAACGGTAAATGGCATA
Source organism: Anaerolineales bacterium (assembly GCA_036276515.1). GTDB lineage: Bacteria > Chloroflexota > Anaerolineae > Anaerolineales > Villigracilaceae > Defluviilinea. The sequence goes on from DASUOS010000342.1 coordinate 300, forward strand.
CCCCGCCCCGAGATGCGCTATTGGGGAAGGCATAGTTCCTGAAGTTTCTCGGTAAGGGCGTCCTGCTCCACGCCTTCGATGTAAAGCTGGTGCCAGAGCTCCAGGTTCAGCAGCATCCACAACCGGACGTGATGATCATGGCGGTTGGCACGATGTTCATACAGCAGGTTCTCGATGCTCTCTTTTTTGAAGAGTCCTTCCCTGACAAAATGTGACTGGGTCAGGGTGTTGCTGATGAGCGGGAACAAGTCAGTCCGGAACCAGTAGGCGATCGGGAACATGAAGCCCTGCTTGTCGCGTTCGATAATCGGAGCGGGGAGATAATCCTTGGCCAGCTTGCGCATCAGGTGTTTGGGCTGGCTGTTCTGCACCTTGATATTTGCCGGTACTTTCGCCAGGAATTCCACGAGCTCATGATCCAGGAAGGGGGAGCGCGCTTCCAGGCCGTGAGCCATGGTCATGCGGTCGGTCAGCACCAGGGAATGCTCGGGAAGGCGGGTGACGAAATCGGTATAGAGCATGCGGTCGAGTTGTTCATCTGCTTCGGCATTGTTAAAGGGCTCGATAATCGAAGCCGTAGAATTCAAGCCGCCGAGCTCCTTCCAAAGGGAATGGCCATACAGGTCACGCTTTTCATCGTGCGTAAAGCGGAAGAAACAGGTCGCTTCGGCGTACTGCTCGGCGGCGCTCGACTGCATGGACAGGTGATGGACCCAGCGTAGTTTCTGGGTCATGCTCTTGTAGGTGAAACTATCCGGCAGGCGGTCGAGCATGGGACCCATGAGACCGCGGCGCAGGACACGCGGCATCCGGCTGTACATGTCGATGTAGCGGCTGCCCACATAGCGGTCGAACCCGGCAAAGAGTTCGTCACCGCCATCGCCGCCCAGGACCACCTTGACATGTTTCGAGGCCAGCCGCGCCGCCTGGAACATGCAGGCCGCGATCGGGTCGGATGGCTCGTCCATGTGCCAGATCATCTTCGGCAGGGAATTGATCAGGTTGGCCTGGACGCGTTCCTCCGTATGGATTGTCCCATATTGCTCGGCTACCATCCGGGCGTACGGGGTTTCATCGAAATCGCTTTCGGCGACACCGATGGAGAACGTCTGGGGCTTGAGCCCCAGCTCGCGCCCCAGCACAGCGACCACCATGCTGGAATCCAGCCCGCCGCTCAGGAAGGCGCCCACAGGCACATCGCTGAGCATGTGCGAATCCACGGTCCGCTTGAGGCGTTCACGCAGCTCGTCGAGAATTTCCGCTTCGGATAACGTCAGCTTCTCACGGAACGACAACTGCCAGTAACGCCGCAGGGTGATCTTCCCATGTTGATAGACCAGGGTATGGGCTGGCGGAAGTTTCTGGATATGCTTGAAGATCGTCCGGGGCGGCGCGATAAAACGCAGGGACAGATAGTCGTGCATCGCCAGCGGATCCATCTCCGGGTTCTGGTGGTGGACCGCAAGGATGGCCTTGATCTCAGATCCAAAGAGAAAATCCCCGCCGTCCTGTGAGTAGAAGAGCGGTTTCTGCCCGATCCGGTCACGGGCCAGCAGCAGTTTCTGGTGGTTTTCGTCCCAGAGAGCGAAGGCAAACATGCCGCTCAGTTTCTCGACACAGCGCTCTCCCATCTCTTCATATAAGTGGACGATGGCTTCTGTATCCGAGTTTGTGCGGAAGGTATGGCCTCTGGACTCCAGCTCACGCCGAAGCCGGGGAAAGTTGTACATTTCGCCGTTGTAGACGATCCAGATCGTGCCGTCCTCATTCGAGATGGGCTGCTTGCCGCTGTGCAGGTCGATGATGCTCAAGCGGCGGCTGCCGAGCCCGATATTGCTGCGCAGATAGCAGCCTGAATCATCGGGACCGCGGTGTGCGATCGTATCCATCATCCGATCGACTTCTTCGGGCTGGACGCCCTGAGGACTGTACTTGCCGCAAATACCGCACATGGAATTTAGATCTTGTTCGCCGTGACAGAGATCTTGTAGGCGTACTTCAATGCAACCGAGGACGGCAGAAGGTTGTAGGTGGGCATAAGAACCTTATGGTACAGGAAAGCCTTCCATCCGTCACGACGGGCAGGCAGGAGTCTTTCGTGCTCGTGCACGGCTTCGATCACCTGGTACCCCTGGAAGAAATCCAGGACCTCCTCATCCGTGTAAAACTCGTTGACAGGGGGATCCTCTTCCTTGTATTCGATATTCTCACGGCCCAGACGGTTGATCGTATACATCCAGGACGGCTTGCGGTAGAAGTGGGAGATGATGGCGCGGCCGCCGGGCTTGAGGACACGTCTCGCCTCGGCGATGGCCCGGCGCGTATCGCCCGTGGCATGCAGCACGCCGTTGGACCAGACCGCGTCGAAGGTATTGTCTTCGAATGGCAGGTCAAGGGCATTCGCCGTGCGCACATCTTCCGCCTT
>DASUOS010000343.1:0-4141 GCA_036276515.1 Anaerolineales bacterium
AGATTGATGGAGGAGGGTATTGGCTTCGACGGCTCCTCGGTGGGACTGAAATCGGTCAAGGCCGGCGACATGGTCCTCGTGCCCGATCTCGCCACGGCCTTCCTCGATCCGTTCTGGGAATCGCCGACGATGAGCTTTATCTGCCGCACGCTGGAGGCGGATACGCACGAGATCTTTACCAACGACCCGCGCAATATCGCCATTCGCGCCGAAGAGTATATGAAGTCCACGGATATCGCCGATGAGAGCCGCTGGGGACCGGAATTCGAGTTCTACATCTTCGACAGTGTCAGCTTCGAGAACGGCGTCAACCGCTCGGGCTACACCATCGAAAGCTGCGAAGCCGATTGGAACAGTCACGGCGGCGGGCACGGGCATTACATCCCACTCCATGGCGGCTACCACGCCATCCCGCCCAAGGACCAGCTCTACAAGGTTCGCACGCGCATGATGCAGCACATGGAACGGATGGGTGTGCCGGTCAAGTACCACCACCACGAAGTGGGCGGGCCCGGCCAGTGTGAGATCGAGACGCTGATGATGGGCCTGGTCCAGGCGGGCGATGCGACCATGATCATCAAGTATGTCACCAAGATGACCGCTCACGAGAACGGGCAGACCGCCACGTTCATGCCCAAGCCCTTGTTCGGCGAGGCGGGCAGCGGTATGCATTTCCACCAGCATTTGTTCAAAAACGGGAAGAATGTCTTTTATGATCCCAATGGCTATGGATGTTTGAGCAAGGAGGCGCTGTGGTACATCGGCGGTCTGCTGGCCCATGGCCCGGCATTGCTGGCCATCACCAACCCGTCCACAAATTCGTACCGGCGGCTGGTGCCGGGTTATGAGGCCCCCGTCAATGCTTTTTTCTCTCTCGGCAACCGCAGCTCAGCCGTGCGCATTCCGAAATACGCCACCCAGCCTGAGACAGCGCGCATGGAATTCCGCCCACCGGATGCGACGGGGAATGTCTATCTCATGCTCGCCGCACAGCTAATGGCAGGATTGGATGGAATCCGCAATCGGATCGATCCGACGGAAGCTGGGTTTGGTCCGATCGACGCTAACATCTTCGCCTGGGATGAGCAACAGCGCTCGAAGATCAAGCCGCTGCCCTCCTCCCTCAATGAGGCCTTGTCTGCCCTCGAGCATGATCATGCCTTCCTGACCGAAGGTGGCGTTTTCAGCGATGAGATGCTCCAGCAATGGATAGATTACAAGCGCCAGATGGAATATTTCGCCGTTCGCAATCGCCCGCACCCGTACGAAATGAGCCTGTATTTTGATGTGTAAAGACGTTGCATTGCAACGTCTTTACACATTGCAACGTCTCTACAGAAAATGGTTTATTCCTCGTTCGATAATTTCGCCATCGTATGGGCGATCGGTTTCAGGCTCAGCCACCATTGCTGGCGCGGCCGCTGGAATTGCAGATCACCCATGCGGTCGAAGTCGCGCATGTCGTGGAAGATGAATTTCCCATCCTGCAGGCCGATGAAACAGCCTGTGGTATCTCCCTGGCTGCACTGCTGGATCAGACGCTCGATACACAGTCTCGCCAGCCGCGAAGCCTGGATGCGGTCAAATGGCGATGGGTCGCCGCCCTGTTGCAAGTGGCCGAGGATGGCCGGTCGGACATCGAACACATCCTTCCCTTCCTCCTCGAACAGCGAGCAGATAAAGCTCGTCGAATAGATCGTGTTAGCGTACTCATTGCGGATGACCAGGCCGAGCCGCTTGCCCATGTTGAAGCCGAGCTTGAGGGACTCGACATCTGCCTGCAGCTCGTTGAGTGTGATCCCGTCCTCCGGCAGGTAGAAATGCTCGGCGCCGGTGGCCAGGCCGCTCATTAGAGCGAGATAGCCGCACCAGTGTCCCATCACTTCGACCACAAAGCAGCGCCGGGTCGCCACCGCTGACTGTTTGATTTTATCGACTGCATCGACGATATTGTTCAGGGCCGTATCCGCGCCTATGCTGAACTCGGAGCCGGGCAGGTTGTTATTGATCGAAGCCGGCAGGCAGACGATTGGTATGTTGAACGCCGGGTAGTTCTGTCGTTCGTTGAGCATGGCGTACACGCCCTCATAGGCATTCCACCCGCCGATGACCAGCATGGCGTCGATCTTGTGGTTCTCGATCGTGCGGGCGATGGCGTACATGTCCTTGCCTTTGGGAACCTTGCGGCTTGTCCCAAGCACCGAGCCGCCCTGCGATGCCCAGCCGCTGACACTGGTCCATTCCATCTCGCGGACCTCGCCTTCCGCCAGTCCCTCAAATCCGTTGTTGATACCCAGCATGGTATGGCCGTTGTCGAGCCCCAGGCGGACCGCTACACGGGCGGCAGTGTTCATGCCCGGGGCGGGCGCACCGGCGTTGAAGACAGCGATACGGAACCGCTTTTGTCCCTCGGCCTGCGGATGGGGCAGAGCCCTGACCATGGTCTTCAGAGTGCGGAACGCATCATTGAAACTGGAGCTGCGCAGCGCCATGGCGCGTTCATAATCGTGAGCCTTGATCGCCTCCGCCACCTGGCGTGTCTTATGCACACTTTCCATGAGCGGGATGCGGATGATCCGGTTGGCGCGCGTGCCGATCACAACCGGCTCATCGTCCGGCCGGGCTTCGAGGATGGCAATCACCGCTTCGTGGCCGAGCAGGGTTGCCAGGTTGCGGTCATAGGCGCTGGGACGTCCGCCGCGCTGGACGTGTCCGAGCACGGTTGTGCGGACCTCTTCACCCAGTCCCTCCTCCAGGACCCGCTGCACATCCGAAGAGCCGATATAGTTTCCATAGCGGTCCTGGGCGCCCTCGGCCATGATGACGATGTGGTCACGGCGGCCTGCCCGCGTCCCGGCTTTAAGACGCTCCAGCATCACCTCCTGCCAGTTGTCTACGTCCGGCGGAGCCTCGGGGATCAGCACCCAGTCTGCTCCGGTGGCAAGAGCGCCGTAGAGGGCCAGGTAGCCGCAATTGCGCCCCATCACCTTGACGATGAAGGTGCGCTGGTGGCTGGCGGCGGTGCTGGTGATGGCGTCCACGGCGTCGGTGATGCGGTGCAGGGCACTGTCCGCGCCGATGGTCATCTCGGTGCCGGAGAAGTCGTTGTCAATCGAGCCGACAATGCCCACGACCAAAAGGTTCTGATGAGCGTCAGCCTTCTCCTGGGGAAGCTCCCCGCTCTGGACCAGCTCGGAAAGCAGGGATGGCCATTCACGGCGGAAGATGTCGGCACCGGTCAGCGAGCCGTCTCCACCGATGACGATCAGGCCGTCTATGCCATGCTCCATCAAGTGCAAAGCGGCCTGCCGGCGGCCCTCACGCGTACGGAATTCATCACAGCGGGCTGTACCAATAATGGTGCCACCCTGGTGCAAAATGCCGCCGACCGAATCCCAGTCCATCTTGTGGATCTGTTCACCGCCATCCACCAGTCCCTTATAGCCTTCGTAGATTGCATAGATCTCAGCACCCCTGTCCAAAGCCGTGCGGACCACTGCACGGACCGCGGCATTCATACCCTGAGCGTCGCCCCCGCTGGTGAGTATTGCTATTCGTTTCATTAACATGCGTGCTCGTTGAACTCCAAATTCTTAAAAATTGCAGGCTGAATTGTACTACGGGGGTCAGGCGGTAATGTAATCACTCTATCAGGATGTTCTTCCGATTCCTAACCCGTTTTTATGACCTGGATTTCCTGCGGATTTAGGAGCGCTTGCAGGCAACCGCCATATTGAATAGCCTCGATGGGCATGGCGATCACCTCCAGCAGGGACGGGTTTTGAAAGTGGCGCAGCTTGGTCTCAGGATGTGGATAGTACACCCAGCCGTCGTATTCTGTTTCTCGATGGATGACTTTGCAGTGCGAAAAGGAGAAATGTTCGGGGGGATGCAGGTCCGTCCATTCGACATTGCGGAACGTGAACTCCGGTTTCTGCATCTGGAATTCGAACGGGCGGATGTCGATATTGAGGGTGCCGTTGAAATAATTGCTGAGATCGAGTCCGCCTGACTCAAAGAACGGCCGCTGGCGGTCCAGTGCGCCATAGGGATAATCCTTCGACGGGCCCGAAGCGACGCGATAGCCCCGGACCAGTACACCGCTGACACATATCCACTCAGTCATTTGGGAATGATTTTA
>DASUOS010000344.1:0-7695 GCA_036276515.1 Anaerolineales bacterium
CGCCCCTCGGCCGGCTCGTTGATCGGGAACTTGACCCGCCCGTTGCCGTTCTGCATCACCTTGGACATCAACGCCGAGTACTCGGTCGAAATATCCTTGTCGTCGAAATGCAGCAGCTGGCGGAAGCCCATCACCTGGTGGTAGAAGTTGACCCAGTGGTCCATCTTGCCGAGCTGGACGTTGCCCACAATGTGATCGATGGCGGCCAGGCCGGTCGACTCGGCTTCGTACTGGATCGGTCTATAGGTCGGAGCAAAGACGCCTTTGTAATCGCCGCGGTCCACGAAAACATGCTGGGTTTCACCATAGGTGTAGATCGCCGCGGTACGGAAAATGCCAAAGTCATCCTTCTCTTCACGCGGGCTCCAGGCCGATTTGCCTCCGCGAGACGTGGTCGCCTGCCAGGCTTTTTCGACATCGTCCACTTCCAGGGCGATGACCTTGACCCCGTCACCGTGGATCATGTGATGGGCAGCGATCTCGCTGGTGGGTGAGTAGGCAGCGGAAACAACAAACCGCGCCTGCCCCGATTCAAGAACATACGAAGCAAATGCGCGGTTGCCTGTTTCAAGCCCGGAGTAGGCAATGGGCTTAAAACCGAATGCCTTCCACCAGTAGTACATGGCATGTTTGGCATTGCCCACATAGAAGTGAATGTGGTCAATGGATTTGATCTGCAGGAAATCCGCCTCCTCGGTCATTGGGCGGGACTCGGGTTTGGATACAGTCGTAGCCATTTAGCCTCCTTCGATTGGTCTATAAGGATTTTACGACAAAGAATGTCCCCTTGCAAATGAATCTTAAACAAACTCATCCTGATCTTAAGTTCAGGATGAGCAAAGAGGTCGATATTAAGCGGGTAGCAGTTGTTCAGGAACCGCGGGCCAGATTTTCATCGATAAATTGCTGCCAGACCGGAAAATCCTCAGGATTCCACATTTTGTTCATCACGGCAAACGCCTCATCCTTGTCCCAGCCCTGCCGGAGAATGCGGTACAGCGTTACAAAGCATGTCACCCGGTAGTTCGCCTGGCAGTGGACCAGCATCTTTTCGTCCGGATGCGACTCTAGCGTGGTAAAGAAGTCATCCAGATTCTGCCGGGTGGGATTGTTCCACTCGACCGGGATATGGATGTACTTCATGCCAAGCGACTGGACGAGCTTCTCTTCCTCGGGCAGTGCTCCCTGGGAGGTCGCCAGCGCCAGGTTGACGACGACCTGAACTCCCGCCTCCGCCGCTTCCTTCATTTGTTCGGCGGTCGGCATCCCGCTGGTCAACAGGTTTTCAGTCAACTCCAGGTAGTGATAAATCCCCTTCACTTCACTCGTACCACTTTTCCGTTCGTCATCTTTTGCAGATCCTCGGTCTTCAATTCGAAGATGGCATTCGGGGTCCCGGCCGCAGCCCAGATGGTCTCGTAGCGCATGAAATCCTCATCCAGGTAGGTATCCATGATCAGCAGGTGACCGAAGGGAGGCACGCCTCCGATGGCAAAGCCGGTCACGGCCCGCACGAAGTCGGCGTCGGCCCGGCCGATGGGTTCTCCGGCGTATCCGCTGATCCGCTTCTCGTCGACGCGGTTCGCTCCACTGGTCAGCACCAGGATCGGCTTGCCCGACTCCTGGCCTTTGAAGATCAGTGACTTGACGATCTGTCCCAGCTCACATCCGGCCCGGTCCGCGGCTTCCTGAGCCGTGCGCGTCGACTCGGCATGTTCGATCACCGTGTAATTGAAACCTAACTCTTTGAGCTGGTCCTGTATCTTTTGTGCGGAGGGTGACAGTGTAGACATGGCTGATTTTCTATGGAAATGGAATAGGATGGATAAAGGTCAATGACGAACAGGTTTCTCTCAGCTCTTCAAATGTACCTATATCGTAATGCCAGCTGCTAATTGGCGCTGATTATATCAGGATGCATCCAGATTATCTGCGTGAGTAGTGGATTTGCCAGAGCACCCGCCAGGTCTGCCCGCCATCGTCGGAGCGCTCCCAATTCCATTCGAACCGATCCTGCTGAATGTCATACCAGACCATCCGCTGTCTGCATGCCTCCCCGCGGACGATCGCATCGCGGCTGAGGATCATCTTGCCGTTTTCAAAGGATCCTGTAAAGTCGAGGTAGGTGCCGTTGCTGTCGACCCAGGTCTGGCACCAGAGCCGGCGCTCGGGATCATATGACGAGAAGCTCATTCCATGCAGGTCGGGGGCGACGAAATCCTCCTGGACGATCCTGCCCTCCAGGATGCGAGTGACAGTGTTCGTCCCCTGCCCATCTTCAGCCCACCGGGCATCCCAGTGGCCGAGCCAAAAGTCAAATTGCGATTCAGGTTGTTGATCCATGCGAGTCTCCTCTTTTTGATGTTCCGGAAGAATTTGCCGGCTGGCTTTCATATTCGCCAGCTCCGGGCAGGTACCAGTCGGCATCCCTTATAATCTACCCATTCAAGGCGGGCTTGAGACCACTCTTGAGAACCGAATTGGAGGATCATGACAGACGATAAACACAGGCAGATCTACCAGACTGACGGGGATCGCTACGATGCGCTGATCGCCCGTGAGGACCACCAGGGAAATATCCTGCGGGCGATCGACGAAATTCTCAATGTGGACAGTTTGGATGTCCTCGATCTCGGCGCCGGGACGGGACGCCTTAGCCTGCTGCTGGCGCCGCGGGCCCGGTCCCTGCGTGCCTTCGATATTTCGGCCGAGATGCTGCGAGTGTGCCGCGAGCGGCTGATTGCCACCGGACTTTCCAACTGGCAGGTCCAGGTGGCCGATCACCGGCAGCTGCCCGTGGAGGATCACTCGGCCGACCTGGCCGTCTCCGGTTGGAGCGTGAGCTATCTCGCCGTCTGGAACCCGGAACGGGGACAGGTCGAGCTTGACAGGTGGCTTTCTGAGATGAAGCGTGTTTTACGGAGCGATGGAACGATCATCCTTTTCGAATCGCTGGGGACGGGCAATGAAGAACCTCGCCGCCTCGAACACGTGGAATCCGCATATCACTGGCTGGATGCCAATGGCTTCGATAGCAAATGGATCCGCACCGACTACCGCTTCGAGTCGCTGGAAGAAGCCATCGAACTGGCAGGATTCTTCTTCGGTGAGGAGCTGGCCGAACAGGTACGCGCAAGTGGAAGTGTGATCCTGCCTGAATGCACAGGGGTCTGGTGGAGAACGGTGTAGTAGGTCAGGCTTGCAGCCTGACAGTTTTTCACAATTTATCCCTTGACAATGTACTCAAGTATCCAATGGCAGAACGTTCAACGGCGCAGTCCGTTTTGCCCTGGCGCGTTCATATTCCTCATACACTCCCCTGTAATCGGAAGCCTCGTAGCGGCTGAACAGCTCAGCGAACGGGTTGGGCAGTTTGCGATAGGGGGAAACCCCCAGTTCCTTGAGCAAAATGTCGATGTACTGCTGGAAGCGCGTGCTGACCGCGCACGAACGGGCATTTTCGAACTTGATGTTTTCCCGTTTCCATTTCCGAATGTGCTCGATAGTGTGCTCCATTTCTTCTGTCGATGGAGTTTCAAGCTCGCCGCCCAGATAGGCACACAGCCACTGGGTCCCGATCTCCACACTGGGGACATGCATGTATCCATGGTTGAAGCCGGCAAACGCCAGGCGCGGGATGCGCGGGTGGAGCATGTGACGGTAGAGCTGCGGCCCATCCTTTTCAGCTTCCAGCAGGACGCGGTACCGGTCAGGCAGGAAAGGGAAGGTGGGAGTGAGATAGCCAGTGGAAAGAACGACCACGTCACAGGGGATGACCCTGCCGTTTTTCAACTGTACGGCATCCGGCGAAAAACATTCGATCTCAGAACGAGTGGGCAGGATTTTTCCTTCGGCCACAAGCGGGTAATAATTTTCAGGTCCCAGCGCCCCTGAGGAGCGAAAGTCCATCAGGATCCTGTGCTCGGGGATCAGCGTCTGCAAGCGCTCCTGGGCTGCCTGGCCCTTCCCCTTGCCCGTCTGTTTAAGTTGAAACAGGACGATGGACTGGATCATATCCCAGAAGCCCGAGATCACGAAGCTCAGCCTGGTGTGCAGGAAGCGCTCGGCAGCGGTGGGCTGTGCCCAGCAAGTCATCATCACGTTGCCGAAGCGGGTGAACAGTGCATGGGTGAAGTGTGCGCCCAGGATCCACTCGGGGATCAGCCAGTTGGCGGCGCGGAAGACATGCCAGACCTGCGCGGCTCTTTCTGCAGCCAGAGTAGCCATGTCCAGGGCGCTCTTGCCGTAGCCAACGACGACCACGCGCTTGTCGTTGAAGACATCCAGGGATGTGACGTCGCGTTCGGTGAGGATCCTGCCTTTGAACAGTTCCTGGTCCAGATAATCCGGCAGATTCTTGCCATCGGTGTACTGGCCGGCGGCAAGAAGGACATACGAGAAGGATTCCTCATGGACCCCTTCCTTATTTTGAAAGCGCAGGCGCCATCCATCCGTCTCCTCGGTCATACTCAAGACCTCATGGTCGAGGCGGAGATCGAGCCTGAGATGCCGGACGGCTTCCTCCAGGTAGCGCATGATCTGTTCGCCGGAGGGGTGCAGGTCCGGTTTGAACGACCAGTCGAAATCGGAAAGGTGGTACTGGGTATAGATGTTTTGCAAATGGACCCCGGAATAGGCCGTTGCCCACACACCGCCGATCTTTTCATACTTTTCGAATACAACAGGAGTGAACCCGTTTTTCTTAAGCACACTGGCAGCGGCGATGCCAGAAATGCCCGCACCGATGACCGCGATCCGAGATCCCTTTTTGAGTAGCATGTATCACTCTCTCCTCTTCGATATTCGATTGGTGATCATTGGGAAAGCCTGTACTTCCCGGCATCGATCCCGATCTGCTCCGCCAGCCAGTGGACCATGTCCACAAAGGCCTGCGTGGGAAGTCCGTGGCCGGAGTCATACCATTTGATCTTCTTGGGCTCGCTTCCGGCTGCCTGGTAGGCCAGCGCATCCTCCTCCGATACGGAGTTGTCGTGGCGCGCGTTCTGGAAGAAGAGTGCGGAGGGCGCAGTCTGTCCCACGAAGTTGATCGGCTCAATGGGCTCCATCGCCTCCAGCCAGAGCCGCCGCGACTCCGGATCGATGGTCTCGAAGCCGCCAACCGGCTCGTTCTCATCCATGAAATGATTGACCAGCCCGCCGTCGCCCACCATCAATCCGTAGGCCTTGATGCGCGGCTCGATGCCCGCCAGCAGGCCGCCCATGGCTGCGCCATAGCTGTAGCCAATATAGCCAATTCGGGATGCATCGACCTTCTCATGCTGCGTCAACAGGTCCACAGCCCGGCGCAGGTCCACCATGAGCTGGATCTGTTCATCCCGGTCCCGGGGAGTGAACGAGATCCAGGGCTTGCCGGGAATACGGGCGGCCGGAGCGCTAAGGGTCAGGACCATGGCTCCGGTATGCACAAGCTCCTCTGCAAAAGGCAGAAGTGTCTCGCGCGACCCGGAGGACCCATGCATCAATAGAATGCCCGCAAAGGGACCGGGTCTTTCGGGCACTACAAGATACCCCGGCACTTCTCCGCCTTGCGGGCTGGGATAGGAAATATCGTGAACTGTATATCCCGCTCTTTGCAGGATTTCGTTTTCCGTAATGGATACAGGCTCGTTCGTGTCATACGCAAAGAGACTGAGGTCCGGTTCCTTGGTTTCCACTTCCAGGGTAGATGTGGCGGAAGCAGAAAGGGCAGGTGTGGCTTGCTCTATGACCGGCGTGCGCACCGGCCCGCCGCAGGCGGCGAGCAGGAGCAGCAGGCTGGCCATCAACGCATATCGTCGCACGAGGGTTCTCCGAGGGAGCACGTTCGATAAAAAGATCAAGTATCCATCCGGAGGACGGATACTTGAATCAATGTTTACTTCGTATTGCATTGTACAGAGAACGGAATGTCAATACACCCCTCTCCGGAAGTGGATTTTCCCGTCGCAGGGTCAGTCCTGTCTGCGAAACCGGTTCATGGCCGCCCGGGCCAGGCCCACGAAGATCAGGCACAGGCTGGCAAGGGCGAACAGCCACTTGACCGTGCTGATCAGCATGGTGACCCATGCCAGGGCGGCCGGGATCGAGGGATACATGGAAAGCATCGAAACAATCCCAATATTTTCCAGCAGGTCGAACAGGAAGCCGCCGACCGGCACAGTATTCATCCTCTGCATTTGGCTTTCCCGGGGAAATCCGCGCTGAAACAGCCAGGACATGAAAAGTCCAAGGAACAGGGTGTATAGGACCGGGTAGAGGACGTCGACCGTCAGCAGGATCTTCCTGTACAAGTCCCGCCCGGCCGGACCATACTTTTCGATCATATCGAAGGCAGTTTCGGGTGTATAGAAGAACATCAGGTCGAGCGGCAGGACGCTGTTATTGGCAGCCAGCGCCAGGATCCCTGCTGCGACCGGCATGATATAACCGGACATCAACCCAGCGGCAATAAACAGGATCAGGACGCGCCAGCCCGTGGTCCATGCATGGAACTTCTGTGAAAGGGTATCGAGCATCGTTGAGACTCCTTGACTTGTTTGCTATATAACCCCCATTTCCACTGGAATGGTTCGTTATCCCCCAGGCCAGAGCAGGGGAGCCAGGAAGACGACAATGGCTGCGATCAGCAGGGTCAGCGGCACGCCCACACGTAGAAAATCGGAGAACTGGTAGCCGCCCGGTCCATAGATCAGCAGGTTGCCGTGATGGCCGATGGGCGTGAAGACCGAGGTGACAGCTGCCATCGCGACCGTGACGACAAGCGGCTCGGGCCGCAGGTCCAGTCCATTTGCCAGGGCAATGGCGATCGGAGCGAACAGGGCTGTCGTCGCCGCATCGGACATGATCTGGGTGGCCAGCCCGGTCACGACGAAGAAGGCCAGCAGGATCCAGTAGATATTCCACGAAGAGACCAGTCCCTGCAGCCAGCCGGCCAGCAGGTCGGCCGTGCCTGTCACCTGCATAGCCAGGCCGAGCGGGATCGCCCCGGCGATGAAGACAAAGATGCGCGTGTCGATCGACTGGTACGCCTGCGACATGGAAATACAGCGGCTGAGGATCATCACGGCCGCGCCGCCCAGGAAGGCGATCTCCACCGGCACCACGTTGAGCGCCGCAATGACTGTAGAAACGATCATGATCAGGGCTGCCATCCGCGCCCGGTGGAGCGGCTTGGGCTCACCCTTGAACGGCACGAGCATCAAAAACGACGGGTCCTCGGAGATCCGTCTCAGGGAATTGTTATCCCCCGCCAGGACCAGCACATCGCCTTCCCGCAGCCGGACGCGCGAAAGCTCGGTGCGCAGCCAGCCTTTACTGCGCCAGACACCCACGACGATCACCCCGTATTGTTCCAGAAAATTCACCCGGCCGATGGACTTGCCGATCAGCTCGGAGCGCGGGGCGATCACCGACTGGACCAGCCGGGAGGATAACTCCTCCCTGCCATTCTCACCGTCATGCCCGGGCAGAAAGGAATCCTTGTATTTTTCCAGCGGGCGGATGGCGATCCCCGGCTCCTGCTCGACGGTGGCCAGTTTATCGGGGTCGATGCGAATGACGAGCACATCCCCCTCCTGGGTCTTCTTGCTGCCGAACGGGCGGCTGCGCGGCCGGTCGCCGCGGTACCAGGCGGAGACCTTGAAATCGGTGGGCTGCTCTTCCTCGATCTCGCGGATCGTCTTGCCGATCAGCGAG
>DASUOS010000345.1:0-4631 GCA_036276515.1 Anaerolineales bacterium
GCGTGCCTACCGTGAAGGAGCCTGGGCGCTGGGGGCGACGCGCTGGCAGACCATCTGGCGCGTGACCCTGCCTGCAGCCAAATCCGGCGTATTGACTGCCATCATGCTGGGCGTGGGCCGCGCCATCGGCGAAACGATGACCGTGATGATGGTGACAGGCAATGCACCTGTGCTGGCACTCACGCTTGGCAGCCTCTTTTCCCCAGTCCGGACGATGACCGCCACCATTGCAGCGGAGATGGGCGAAGTGGCGAACGGCAGCACTCATTATCATGTGCTGTTCTTCATCGGCATGGTTCTGTTCATGATTTCACTTGGGGTTAATATCGCCGCCTCCTCGGTTGTCTTTCGGGCCAAGAAGCGGGCGGAGAGGATCCTGTCATGAAGAATATCCTCGCCCGGAACCGCCACCTAACCCAGCGCCTGGGCTTTACTCTTATCACGTTGATGGCCTTTGCGACCGTAGTGCCCATTGTGGCCGTTGTCCTCTACATCCTGATCCAGGGCATACCGGCCATCTCCTTCGAGTTCCTGACCGGTTTCCCCCGTGATGGCATGCGTGCCGGCGGGATCCTGCCCGCCATCGTGGGCACGATCTACCTCACCATCGGCACAGCGATCTTCTCAGTCCCGCTGGGGATCGCAGCAGCCATCTATCTTTCGGAATACTCGTCTGATACCCCCCTAACACGCACCATCCGCATTGCGATCATCAACCTGGCGGGGATTCCCTCGGTCGTGTACGGTCTGTTCGGCCTGGGGCTGTTCGTCCTCTTTTTGAATTTCGGGACCTCCATCCTGGCTGCCTCCTTAACGCTTTCGATCATGACCCTGCCTGTCATCATCAGCACGGCGGAGGAGGCCTTACGCGCCGTCCCACAGGCATTCCGCACGGTGAGCATTTCGCTGGGCGCCACCCGCTGGCAGACCATCCGCCGCATCGTGTTGAAGGAGGCGCTGCCGGGAATTCTGACTGGCGTCATCCTGGGCCTGGAACGCGCGGCGGGTGAGACCGCGCCGATCCTCTTTACGGGTGCGGCGTTCTTCCTGCCCCGCCTTCCCGGCTCACCTTTCGATGCGACCATGGCGCTGCCCTACCATCTCTTTGTCATCTCGACCCAGGTGCCTGAAATGCCGATCCAGATCCAGTATGGGACGGCCCTGGTCCTGCTTGTGTTCGTATTGTCCATGAACCTGATCGCGACCGTAATCCGTTCGCGGGCAAGAGCGAAGCGGCAATGGTAGATAAAATAGTCATTCAAAACCTATCATTACAATATTCCGACGGTACCGAGTCTCTGCGCGGTGTCAGTCTGAACATCCGCGAGGAAGCAGTAACCGTCCTCTTCGGCCCGGCGGGCGGCGGCAAATCGACACTGCTGCGCTGTCTGAACCGGTTGAACGATCTCACAGAGGTCAAGACCGCCTCCGGGCAGATCCTGATCGATGGCGTGAACGTTCTCGACCCCAAGCTGGATGTGATTGCCCTGCGGCGCAAGGTGGGCATGGTCTTTGCCCGTCCCGTTGTTCTGCCGATGAGCATTCGCGAGAATCTCACCTACGGCCTGGAGCTGGCCGGGGAAAAACGCCGCGCAAAGCTGGACGAGGCAGTGGAGCGAAGCCTGAAGCTGGCAGCCATCTGGGAGGAAGTCAAGGACCGCCTGGATTCGCCTGCCATCGCCCTCTCCGGGGGACAGCAGCAGCGCGTCTGCCTGGCACGCGTCCTGGCCTTGCAGCCCGAAGTCATCCTGCTTGACGAACCGACATCGGGCCTGGACCCGATCTCCACCGGCAAGGTCGAAGCGGCTTTGCAGGAGCTGAAGAAGGAATATACGATCATCCTCGTGCCCCACTCGGTCCAGCAGGCAGCCCGTACTGCCGACTATGCCGCCTTCTTCCTGCAGGGTGAGCTGGTCGAATACGGGGACGGCAAGATGATGTTTACCACGCCACAGGACAAACGTACGGAGGACTATATCACCGGACGATTTGGATAATATCCGTCTGGGCAAGGCTTTTATAAGGAAGCACTCTATGGGTAACCCCTACGACATACTCTTCGAACCGGTTCGGATCGGTCCTGTGACCGCTCCGAACCGGTTTTATCAGGTGCCGCACTGCAACGGGTTCGGCCACCGCATGCCGCAGGGACTGGCCCGGATGCGCGGCATTAAAGCCGAGGGCGGCTGGGGGGTGGTCTGCACGGAGGAAGTAGAGATCCATCATTCGAGCGACCTGGCTCCGTATTTCGAAGGACGATTGTGGGATGATGATGACATCCCCGCCCTGGCATTGATGGCGGATGCCGTCCACAAGCATGGATCACTGGCAGGAATCGAGCTGGTCTACAACGGGTTCGACGCGTCGAACCTGTACTCACGGGTTCCGTCGCTGGCGCCTATCTCGATGGGGACGATCGGCGGCTCGGGCTATGACCCGGTGCAGACCCGGCGCATGGACAAGGAGGATATCCGTAACCTGCGCAGATGGCACCGCGCCGCGGCCCTGCGCGCCAAGCGGGCCGGGTTCGATATCGTCTATTGTTATGCGGCTCATGGAATGACCGCCGCGATCCAGTTCATGCTGAAACGTTTCAACGACCGCAGCGATGAATACGGCGGCAGCCTGGAGAACCGGGTCCGCCTGTTCCGTGAGCTGATCGAGGACACAAAGGAGGCGGTCGGCGATACGTGCGCGGTGGCCGTCCGTTTTGCAGTGGATGAGCTCATGGGCGAAGAGGGAATCAGCCACCAAGGCGAGGCCTATGATGTGGTGGCCATGCTTGCCGAGCTGCCCGACCTGTGGGACGTGAATATCAGCAACTGGAGCAATGACTCGGTCACCTCACGTTTTGGGAGTGAAGGACATCAGGAAAAATATATTTCCTTTGTCAAAGGGTTGACGACCAAACCGGTCGTCGGTGTGGGGCGATATACATCCCCTGATACGATGGTCTCCGCAATTAAACGCGGCATCCTGGACATGATCGGCGCAGCCCGGCCTTCGATCGCCGATCCGTTCCTGCCGACCAAGATCAAAGAGGGTCGCATCGAGGACATTCGCGAGTGCATTGGCTGCAATATTTGCGTGACGGGAGACACGCGCTTTATCCCCATCCGCTGCACCCAGAACCCGACGATGGGTGAGGAGTGGCGGCGCGACTGGCATCCCGAGAAGATCGCGCCGAAGAAAAGCTCCCAGGAAGTCATGGTCATCGGCGCGGGTCCTGCGGGACTCGAGGCAGCACGGGCCCTGGGCCAGCGAGGGTATGAGGTCATCCTGCTCGAGGCGCGCAAGGAACCGGGCGGGCGCGTGCTGCGGGAATCCGCTTTGCCGGGGTTGAACGAATGGCGCCGCGTCATGGACTGGCGGTTGACCCAGATCCGCAAGATGAAGAACGTTGCTGCCTATCTTTCCAGCCCGATGTCAGCAGGTGAACTCCTCGAGACCGGTGCGCAAAATATTATTGTGGCTACGGGTGCAACCTGGCGCCGCGATGGCATGGGCCGCACGCTGCGAAAGCCAATCCCTGGATGTCAATTACAGAATGTTTTTAGCCCCGATGATCTGATGGATCATTTGGAGTCAGGCGGCTTGCCGCCAGAGTTGCCTGCGCTCCAGAATATTGTTGTTTACGACGATGACCATTACTATATAGGGGGTGTGCTGGCAGAGCTGCTTGCATCCAAAGGATACAGTGTTTCTCTTGTGACCCCTGCCCCATTGATTTCCTACTGGGCCCAGTACACGCTGGAGCAGGAGCGCATCCAGCACAAGCTGATGAAGCTCGGCGTGAGGCTGTATCCGCAGACAGTGTTGACCCAAATAGAGGATGACTGCATCCGGATCGCAAACACAATTTCGGGAAGTAAAAACGAGCTTTCTCGCGATGGGGTCGTTTTGGCCAGCGACCGGATCTCAAACGATTTGCTTTACTACGAACTTAAACCCGCTCTCCAGGAGGGCAAAATCAAATCCCTGCGCCTGATCGGCGATGCCGAAGCGCCGAACATCATCGCCCAGGCCGTATTCTCCGGGCATCTTGCAGCAAGAGAATTCGAGGAGGAAAAAAAAGAGGGGACACCGTTCAAGGTTGAAAGAATAACACCGTTGTAGGGCAAGCAGCTGCCTGCCCTACAACGGTGATTGTTACCACACCCGTTCCAGGTTTGGGTTGTCCAGCGGCTTGCGGCCTACCTTGGCCATATCGATCCATTCACCGTGGACCCTGACGCGAACCACGTCACCTGTGAAATCAGTGACCGTACCGCCGTTGTTGTTGAACAGCCACGAGCCGACCGCGTAAATATCCACCGGGACCCCCAGCTTTTCGAACTTGCGGATCTTTTCCGGGTTGAACCCGCCCGAAACCACGATCTTGACATTACGGCAATACGCACGCGCCGTCTCTCTCCAGGAGGAGGGCAGGTCCCAGGATTCGGAGGCCGCGTCCAGTGCGCGGCGGACGTTGAAAACGAGACGCGGGTTGACACCCAGGTCCAGGGCAGGATCGCCCAGGGGCTCGACGGACACATCCCTCACGCTCCCACTGGTATCCAGCCGCACGCCGTAGAGTATATATTTGGCAGCTTCCGTTTCACTCCCCTGATCGCATAATTCCTTATATTTCG
>DASUOS010000346.1:0-29275 GCA_036276515.1 Anaerolineales bacterium
GTAGTCGCCGAGGAATCGATCAGCATCACGTCCACGGCATCCACGCCCAATTGTGCGGCCACCTGGTCAATCGAAACCGTCAGGGTCAATCCCAGGTCGAAGCTGGATAGCACGGCCAGATCGATCCGCCGCAGGGCGTTCATACGCGCCAGCTGTTTTAGTGTCTCCAGCTCGGCGAGCTTGCGGCCAGTCACGTCGATGGACAGGATGAACAATCCATCCGGCACAGGCTCGATGCTCAGCTCGAACCAGCCTGTATTCCCATCCGGGTTCTCGAATTTATTTTCCAACTGCTGGGGAGTGCGTTCCTCCATGCAGCGTTTCAGCACCCTGAACAATTCGGTGTTTTCGATGCCCGGATAGGCTTCCATCATCGTTCGGTGGAGCAGCTGGTCGGGGGTGCGCCGTCCATGCCGGGCGGCGGCGTGATTGATATATAAATACCGCCAGTCATAGCCAATAATCTGGCAGCCCTCGAGCATGGTGTCGAGGGTCTGGCGGAACTGTTCCTGCGACATGGGTTTGGGGCGGGACCGGGGGATTCTGGCTCTCGGTTTCATCTGGCTTCTCCTGCGCGATAGGATAACCACTTAATATGAGTCCGTTGTGAGAGATGTACGTAACGGTCAGGGTTACGGGGGGTAACCCTGATTTCCATCAAAGGAATCGGTCAAAAGGTATGGGGATAGTTCAGAAAATTTCCCAAGGAAGGAGATCATA
The DNA here is from genome assembly GCA_036276515.1 of Anaerolineales bacterium. Lineage (GTDB taxonomy): Bacteria > Chloroflexota > Anaerolineae > Anaerolineales > Villigracilaceae > Defluviilinea. Next base: position 721 of record DASUOS010000346.1, read on the forward strand.
TTTATTATACAACGCGATATGATTAAAGCAATTTACCCGTTCTTCCCATTCCCTGGTGTTGAAGGAGTTGATATGCCAAAAATGATCCCGGCTGCAGAACGTGTGATGCGCGCCCGCAAGCTGATCCAGGAAGCCCGTGACCTGCCCGTTCCTCAGGGCGGCCTGGGGAAGAGCGATTTTTCCTACATCGCCCAGGTCAAGGATCTGTTGCGCAAGGCTCGCGACCTGATTAAGTTTATCCCGCAGACGGCCGGTGTTTCCCCTGAAATGAAGGAGGAGGTCAAAAAGATCTACCAGGAGATCGAACAGGCAGACCGGGATATTCTGTATTAATATCTGATGGTACGCAGTGCCGCCGTTTTTTTACCGCGAAGACGCGAAGAATACAAAGAAAGCTTTATTCTTCGCGAAGGGAGAAGAAGCCTGGCGATCTTCGCGCCTTCGCGGTTTAGATTCCTGCTCCGTGCGTAAGGTGAGTTAATATAAAAAAGCGGACGAGGCAACTCGTCCGCTCCGTTTCCCACTCTAGACTGCAAAGGTTTAGTATCTACGTACACCGCGCACGATCAGCAGCAGCAGGACGGCACCAATGAAGGCGGTGATGATCGTCCCAACGATGCCAGCGCCGATGGCGATACCCAGGGCACTGAACAGCCAGCCACCGATGAAGGCGCCCAGGATACCGATCAGAATCGCTGTACCCAAACCGCCGCGCGCACCCCCCACCATCGATTGGGCGAGAAGACCCGCCACAGCACCAACAATGATCCAGATCAAAATGGTTTCGAGTGACATTTGATTGTTCCTTTCTCCTTATATTAGGTTGGCACCTTGCCTCCGGCACGGCCACATAAAGGGCAATTGTGGTGTGCCGGGATGACGGTGAAATACCATCAGTACCGTTAAATGACAGGTGCGTCTCACAGTCTATAACGATTGACGCCCCTCGATGCTACGTGTACTTTCAGATATTCTAATGTTCAAACCTGGCCCGATTTTCCTATGCTTCTGATAAAAATTTCCTACTTCGTGTACAATCCTTCACATTCCATTTCCCAGGAGTCGTATGCAAAGCACTGACAGGAATGCCATCGAAGTTTCCCATCTCCGCCGGACGTTCGTTTCCCATATCGGGGTGATCAGGCGCACGGCCAGGGAGATCGTCGCTGTGGAGGATGTCTCCTTCGAGATCCAGGAAGGGGAGCTGTTCGGGCTTCTGGGGCCGAATGGAGCCGGCAAGACCACCACGACCAAGATGCTGACTACGCTCCTCATCCCGACCTCCGGAACGGCTGCTGTGAAAGGGTTCGACGTGGTCAAGGACGCCGACCAGGTCCGCCGGCGGATCGGGTTCATCTTCGGCGGGGAGCGCGGCCTGTACTGGCGACTCTCCGGCATCGACAACCTCCGTTATTTTGCCAGCCTGTATAACGTTGACCCGGATACCACCAAAAAGCGGATCGAGTACCTGCTGGACATGGTCGGCTTGAACGGCCGCGGCGAGGAAAAGGTCCAGGGTTACTCACGCGGCATGAAGCAGCGTCTGCACGTGGCGCGCACGCTTCTGCACAACCCTGACATCCTGTTCCTGGATGAGCCCACGCTCGGGCTGGACCCGGTGGGGGCGCGCGAGTTCCGGCAGGTGATCCTCAACCTGCAATCGGAAAGAAAGACCATCCTGCTGACCACCCATTACATGTTCGAGGCCGACGCGCTGTGCGACCGGATCGCCGTGATCAATCACGGGCGGATCATTGCCCTGGATACGCCCGGCGGGCTCAAGTTGCAGGTGCGCGATATGAATGTGGTCGAAGTGGAAACCTTCGGGCTGCCGGAGCCGATTCTCGAGAAACTTCGCAGCCTGCCCTTTGTGGACGCGCTCTCTGTCGAGGACCATGACCAGAAGCAGATGCTGCTCGTCCAGACGGTGCGCGGAGCCGAGGCCGTCCCGGACATTATGGCCGCCATCGAAGGCCAGCGCATCGGACGGGTGGTCGTCCGCGAGCCGACCCTGGAGGATGCCTATGTGCGCCTGGTGGGAGGGACGGCATGAGTCCCAGGATCCTGCTCCACTACTGGCGCACGGTCCTGACCGTGGCCGAGATGACCCTGCGCCAGCAGCTGACGGACGGCTTTATCCTGTTTACGGTACTCTTCCAGCCGATCATTATCGCCGTGCTGGGATTGTGGATGCTCAAAGATCGAGGGGCAGATGCTGCCATGTTCGTTGTCGTCGGCAGCGGATTGACCGGACTGTGGTCCAGCCTGCTGTTCGTCTCGGGCGGCAGTATTAACCGCGAACGCTGGTCCGGGACACTGGAGTCGCTGGTAGCCGCTCCCACTCCATTTGAAGTGATCGTGTTTGGCAAGAATCTTGCCAATGTCTTGCAGTCCCTGGTGTCCATGATCGTCGGCTATTTCATCGCCGCCTATGCATTTGGCTACTCGCTGGCGATCCTCCAGCCGTTCCTGTTTGTGATTTCGGTGCTCCTGGCGGTGATCGCCTTTATCAGCTTTGGCCTGGTGATCGCACCGATCTTTGTGATGAAGCCCGAGATCCGCGCCTGGCAGAACGCCATGGAATTTCCCGTCTACGTGCTGTGTGGTTTCCTCTTTCCGATCGCCCTGCTCCCCGGCTGGACCACTCCGATCTCATACCTGCTCCCGCCCTACTGGGCGGCTGTTGCCCTGCATGGAACGTCCACCGGCGGCGCGTCCCTGCAGCAGACGCTGACCACCTGGGGCATGATGCTAGTCTTCTCGCTCCTCGATCTGTTCCTCGCCTCGCGGCTGTTCAAGCTTATGCTCTACAGAGTCCGCGCCGATGCCACGCTGGGGCTGGAATGAAAACGATCTCTAACAACTTTCGTCTCTTCTGGCAGGGCGCCTACCTCTCGTACATTGCCCTCTTTCACTGGATGCGCCCGATCCAGTACATGGCATCCAAGATCCTCATGCCTCTGGCGCAGATGTTCTTCTTTGTCTATCTGGGCACATATGCCACCGGGCCGGGCAACGCCGATTTTTATATCGTGGGCAACGCCCTGCAGATCGCGGCGGTCAGCGGCATCTACGGAATGACCATGTCGATCGGCGGCGACCGGGACAATGGCACGCTCGCTTACATCTTCGGCACGCCGGCCAACCGCCTGGTCGTCTTTATGGGCCGGGCTTTCATGAACATCATGGACGGTGCGCTCGGTGTGGTGATCGCCTTCACCTGGGGCGTGATCCTGATGGGACTCGATCTCTCGAACACAAGCATCCCGGCCCTGGCCCTGACGATCCTCATTACCACCATCAGCACCTGCGGCCTGGGGCTGCTGCTGGGATGCCTGGCTCTGATCACGGTCAATGTGATGTTTGTGAACAACTTTGTTTACTTCCTGCTTCTCATTTTCTCCGGGGCCAATGTGCGCCTCAACGAACTGCCGGCCTGGGTGCAGGCAGTTTCCTCTATCCTGCCGCTTACGCGTGGCATTGCTGCAGCACGCCTGCTGGTGGAGGGTGCCTACCTGGCGGATATTACGCCTCTGCTCCTGGGCGAGCTGGGGATCGGGATCGTCTACGGCATCCTGGGTTATTTATTATTTGCGGCCTTCGAAGTTGTCGCCAAACGCCGCGGAACCCTGGAAGTGTTTTGAGATATCGCGTTCTCTGCCAACATTTCATCTACAAGCAACATCCCTCCGACTGGAGGGATGTTTAATTTGCTTCAAAACTAGAAACTATTACGGGGTGGTGGTTGTGTCCGTGGCCGCTGCCGGTGCGGTTGTATTCGTCGCCGCCGGCGCCGCACCTCCGCTACCGACAACGATCACGACATAGACCTCATCGCCAAAGAACTGCCCGGCGGCCGTTGACATGCGCCAGTTGCCGCGCACCGTCCCGGCGGCGTTGGGAGCGGTCATCGGAACCGAAATGTCATAGGTTGCGCCTGCCGCAACGGCGGAAGGCAGGGTGACCGCAGTGGCACCCATCGCGTTGCCACCCGATAACTGGAACTTGAACCCGGCATCCCAGGCGCAGGAGCCTGAGTTCTGAACCTTCCATGTTTTGGTGAAGGTCTCACCCGGGTCCATCTGTGTATTGTCCTCGATGGTTACATCGTCGACGAAAGTCAGTCCGTAACAGGATGTAGCTGAGGTGCTGCCTGCCACGGGTGCAAGGGGAGTGCTCCCGGTGCCGAACGGAACTCCGCCGGTGCTGGTCACTGCAGGGCTGGGGGTAATAGTGGGCTCTGGTGTATTCGTAGGTGCAGAAAGGGCCGTCAGGGTGAGGTCTGCGGCGAATGTGGATACGGCATTGGTTTGTATGGGTTGTATCTGTTCCGCACTCAGAGTTGGCGTGGCTTCAGGTACGTTCCCTCCGCCGCAGGCAGCGATCAGGATCGCTCCCATGGCCAGGACGAGCTGTACCTTCATTAATCGTTTTTTAAGCATTCAATCTCCTTTCAACAAGAGCCGCTATTTTACTTGAAATTGACCCTTGATTCCTATACGAGTATCCCACAAATCTCCTACGGCTGATTAAGGCGCGGTTATAATCTTTTTTATGATTTATCTGGACTATTCGGCCACAACCCCCGTGGACCCACGTGTCGTGGAGGCGATGACGCCTTATTTCACCGATTCGTTCGGCAATCCCTCTTCCGTTCACCGGTATGGACAGGCTGCCGAAGCGGCAGTCGAGTCGGCGCGTGAGACGGTTGCAGCTGTCTTGAACTGCAGGCCCGATGAGATCATCTTCACCTCCTGCGGCTCTGAATCGGACAACCTGGCATTACGCGGCGCAGCCTATGCCATGCGTGAAAAGACCGGTGCAAAGTGGATTCTGGCTTCCCGCGCCGAACATCCTGCAGTTACAAAAACGCTCAGGCATCTTGAAAAGTACGAAGGCTTTTTGGTGGAATGGCTGGATGTAGATGAGAATGGAAGGGTGACCCCGGACATTGTATCCAAAGCCATCTGCGATGACACCGCTGTTGTTTCAGTCATGTACGCAAACAATGAGATCGGCACAATTAATCCGATTCGGGAGATTGCAGAAATCTGCCGTGCCCACCGGATTTTGTTCCATACAGACGCGGTGCAGGCTGCGGCTTACCTGCCTGTGGATGTCCGGTCCCTCGGCGTGGACATGATGTCGCTGGGCGCGCATAAGTTCTATGGACCGAAGGGTGTGGGCGTGCTCTATGTCCGCAAGGAGACGCCGATTGTCTCCCACTTGACGGGAGGCGGGCAGGAGTTCGGTCTGCGGGCCGGGACTCAGAACGTGCCATACATCGCCGGTTTTGCGGAGGCCCTGCGGCTGACCCACGAGGAGCGCGACCAACGCAGCGCGCGCGTTCTGCCTCTACGTGACCGTATCATTGGAACGGTACTGGAAACCATCCCGAATGCACGGCTGACCGGTGATCTGCAAATGCGACTTCCGCACCATTCCAGCTTTGTCTTCCAGGGCGTGGATGGGAACCTGCTCCTGACCCTGCTCGATGCGGCCGGGTTTGCCTGCTCATCCGGCTCTGCCTGCAAAACGGGCAACCCCGAGCCGAGCGAAGTGATGAACGCCCTCGGCCTGTCCCGTGAGTGGGGACTGGGCTCGCTGCGAGTGACTCTCGGGAAGGAGACAACCCCGGAGCATGTCCAGGCCTTCCTGACCGTTCTACCGGGCCTTGTGCAAAAAGCCCGCGCCCTCGGCTAATATCATGTTTACCCGTCTACTTGTTTCCTTGTATACCTTTCTACCGAACCTATGACCAAAGTCGCCGTCGCCATGTCTGGAGGAGTGGATTCCTCTGTTGCCGCAGCCTTGCTCAAGGAGCAGGGCTATGACGTCATCGGCATGATGCTGCGCCTGTGGAGCGAACCGGGCAAGGAAGAGTCCAATCGCTGCTGCACGCCGGACTCCATGGCCCAGGCGCGCCGTGTCGCGGCCAGGCTCGATATTCCTTTTTACGTGGTGGATGCCAAAGATGTCTTTCACGATACCGTCGTGCAGTATTTCCTGGATGGATATGGGCGCGGTGAGACGCCGAATCCCTGCCTGATCTGCAACCGCCAGATCCGCTGGACGTTCCTGCTCGACCACGCCCTCGCCCTCGGCGCGGACTTCATGGCAACCGGCCACTATGTCCGCAAACAGACAACGAACAATATTCACTACTTACTGCGCGCCGTCGATCGGAAGAAAGACCAATCTTACGTTCTGCATGTATTGAACCAGGAAAAGCTGGCCAGAGCGCTCTTCCCCGTTGGGGATTTTCCGAAGCCGGAGATCCGCGCCATCGCAGAGAGGCATGGGCTTCCAACCGCCTCCCGCAAAGATTCCCAGGACCTCTGCTTCCTGGCAGGCGAAGATTACCGTAATTTTCTGCAGCGCAATGCAGCGGAGATGTTGAAGCCGGGTGAGATCGTCACCCGCCAGGGCCGCTCGTTGGGTGAGCATGATGGTCTGGCGAATTACACGATCGGTCAGCGCAAGGGACTGGGCGTGGCCTCCCCGGTCCCGTTGTATGTGCTGGGGAAGAATGCGCTCAGCAATACTCTGCTGGTCGGTACCCGGGAAGAGCTCGGATCACGAGAGCTGACTGCACGCGATGTCAACTGGGTGAGCGGGCAGGGGCCTAAGGCGCCGTTCCGCGCCGAAGTGAAGATCCGCTACACAGCAAAGGAGGCCTGGGCGCAGGTTACGCCAGTGGAGGGCGGGCAGGTGAAGGTCCGGTTTGAGGCGCCGCAGCGAGACATCACAGCCGGGCAGGCGGCTGTCTTCTACCAGGGCGACGTACTGCTCGGTGGTGGAATAATTGAATGATTTGCGTATAGTCACTGAATATGATCTGAACTCGAGCGCATGAATTTCCGATGACATTACCAGCTCTTCTCTTTGCCCTGCTTGTTGCTCTGCTCTACGGTGCACTCTATCATTTTGTGCGCGGCGGTGGATTTGGGCGGCTGCTCCTGTTTTTCATATTGAGCATCATCGGTTTTGCGCTGGGTCACCTGGCAGGGTTATGGCGCGGCTGGGTTTGGATCTCGATCGGCTCGGTGAACCTGGGTCCCGCCACTGTCGGAAGCCTGATCATCCTGATCCTTGGCGACTGGCTGAGCCGCTTCGAAGTGACTTCACAAGGAAAGGTATAATTTGCGCTTGCCTGCACACAGCAGACGGTCGATTTTGGAACCGCAAGGGTAGGCGTAGTGCACATTCAATATCAAGGAGATGGGAAGAAAACACAGTGAACGAAATTGATCTGACAAAAAAAGAGGAATCCCAGCTCGAATCCGAATCACTCGGGGAGAAGATCGAGCTGATCATCGAACGGCTGCCCCCCCTGGAAGTGACCCTGGTCGAGATCATGGATATTGTCGGAGCGGACAGTCTCACGCTCCTTACCATTTTCCTGTCGCTTGTGTTTCTCGTGCCGGTGTCGATCCCGGGTGTGAGCACTGTTTTCGGGACCGGCATTCTGCTTATTGGAATCACCCGACTCTTATCACGCAAACTCTGGCTTCCGGAACGGATCGGACATCGAAAGATCTCTGTTGAAAAACTGCGCCTGGTGCTCTACCGGGCACTGGTCTGGTTCCGCAGGCTGGAGAAGATCAGCCGCCCCCATCGATTGAACCGGCTGACCTCCGGGCCGCTGATGGGAGTCCTGAACAACAGCTCGTTTATCCTGGCAGCCATTTTGCTCATGGCACCTTTTGGCTTTATCCCCTTCAGCAATACACTACCTGCCCTGGCGCTGATTTTTCTTGCCCTCGGTATGCTGCAGCAGGACGGCACGAGCATCCTGCTCGGCTATCTATTCAACATAGCGACAATCATCTATTTCGCGTTCCTGATCGTCGGCGGCGGATTTTCGATCAACCAATTGTTCCAATTGATGAGGTAATTCACCGTCATTTAGCTGATGAATGCAGCTTCCTCGATCCATATGCTGGCTTCATGAAGTGGCTTGCTATTCTGTTTTCTCTTTTTATCCTGCTCATCATCGTGCTGGCGGATGTAGGTGTGCTGTCGCGGATACTGCGTTTCTTACATGCCATTCCCTTTGGCGACAAAGCAGGGCATTTCATCCTGTATGGCATTCTGGCACTGCTCATCAACCTGGCTCTTTTCCGCTCACGGCCGGACCAGGAGCGTATCCCTATCCTGCTCAAGACAGGCCTGATCCTCGGTCTGTTGATCGGGCTCGAGGAATTTTCCCAGCAATACTTTGCGAAGCGCAGTTTTGACCTGGTCGACCTGGCCTTCAGCTATCTGGGCCTGGTCTGTTTTTCATGGGTGGCCTTTAAAACAAACGCAGGACGAGACCACTCTCGTCCTGCGTAGACGGTTTCACCGATTACGGCTGTAAAACCAGGTGTCCTTTGGCGTTCTGCGTGACCGCCGCCTGGTCCCACAACATTGGATAATACTCGATATTCGCCCACATCTCCGCCATGTCGACATAATGCGGGTGATAGGCATGGCCGGACTGGCCGGTCGTGTGGACGGTCAGCGAGTTGTTCAGGTCCCCCAGGTCCACGATCATGCGCATCGACGGCAGCCAGTTGGTCTCGTACCCATCCCGGACCGACCAGCCGGTGGCGTTGACGATCGATTCCCCGCCGCCTGTGGGGAAGGGGCCGCGGTTGAACAGATCTTCGATCAACCCGACACCCGATTCACCCAGGGTTCCGTTACGGAATGTGGAGGCATGCATCTCACCCCAATTCCAATCGGTCGGATCGTTACCAAAAATTTCCTCAAGCTCGGCAACGCCTTCTTCGAAGGACTTTCTCATGATATCGTCACGCGTTTCGATCGCATCAGTTGTGGTTTTGTCATCCCACCAGCTGCTGTTCTCATCCAGAGTGCGCAGGATCTCGTTCCAGCGTGAACCGCCGTCCGGGTAATAGCGCTCCTCGGGCATCTCATCGTTGAATGTATTCTGCAGGAAGTGCCGCCAGAACGCATTGAAGACGGCTGCCCCGGCCGAGTCGGCGCGGTCTTGAAAATCCCATTTGGACAGCAGGTCCATTGCGTATGCTTCATTGGGTGTCTCAGCCTTGTATCCCATCCCGGTCAGGAGCGGGACGAATAACGGCCCATTGGCATCGAATGAATCTCCCTGCATTTGCTGGATAAAGGCGATATCGACCTTATCTGGCCCTTTTTCGATCATATCCACAATGCGCTGGGCGCGGAAGCCATAATCCCAATCGTAGGTGATTAAGTTTGGATACCCAAACGGCGGGACCTGGTTGTTGGCAGTAGCGATATAGCCCTCATCAGGATTGAGGGTGAAAGGCAGCTCATCGAATGGGATATAGCCTGTCCACTCATAGTCGTCCGTCCAGCCGGGCACAGGCAGGGTCCCGTCGCCATTAGCGCGGATCGGGATATCGCCGGGCATCTGGTAGGCGATGTTTCCATCGACATCGGCATACAGCAGGTTCTGTGCCGGCACGTGGAAATTGCGGGCGGCCCGGCGGAACTCGTCCCAGTTCTGGGCCCGGTTGAAGCCCCAGATCGAGCGGAACGGCGTGGACGGTTCGAGCGCCGTCCATCTAAGGGCGATCACGTATTGTTCCGGCAGATCCACCCCGGCCCGTTCGCGGAAGGGGATGAACTCGGGGTCCTCTTCCGTATTTTCGTTTTTCAACGGCCCATAGACCTCCGAGATGACCGGTCCATGCCGGGTCGAGCGGACGGTGATCTCCACCGGATCGCCGCCGACCACACCGATGGATTCCGTACGGGTTTCGAAATCCACCCACTCGCCATTGACCTCATACTGGTCCGGGTTTTCCGGATTCACGCGCTCGATGTAAAGGTCCATCACGTCGGGACCGACATTGGTGAAGCCCCAGGCAACCCTGTCATTGTGGCCGATGACCACCCCGGGCACCCCGGCAAAGGAAAAGCCTGTCACGGCATAAGGGCACTGGGTGCTTTTGGGCAGACAGAACAATCCGTTCTGGTACCAGATCGACGGCATTTGGATGCCCAGGTGCGGGTCGTTCGCCAGAATCGGCATCCCGGTCGAAGTGCGCGTACCGGAGATGGCCCAGGAGTTAGAGCCGATCCCATCGCCGGCGGGGCCGAGGGCTTTGTCCATAAGAGCGAGTTTATCGGCAAGAGGTCCAAAGTCAAGGGTAGAAGGTTGAAAGTCTCTGATCTTTGACATTTGACCTTCAACCTGTAACCCAATCCCGCCTATCCTATTCACGATGGTAGGGTGATCCGCCGGATAGCCAGGGTATAACACTGCCACCTGCTCCGGCGTGAGCGTCTTGAGCAGGACCGCTCGTTCGATCTCTTCGCCCATGTTGCCGCGCAGGTCCCAGGCCATGGCTTTGCCCCAGGTCAGGCTGTGGATGGGCGTCCACGGCTCGATCTCATAGTCCGGGCTGAGCAGACCGAGGACTGCATATTCGAGGCTGAGGGCGGTCGTATCGTGGTCCTGGAGATAAGCATTCACACCCTGGGTATAAGAGTCGATGAGAGCCCGGGATTCGGCGTCGAGCGCCGCGTATTCCAGCTCGGCTACCTGTCTCCAGCCCAGCGTGCGCAGGAAGGTATCGGTCTCCACCTGTCCGCTGCCGAACATTTCGGAGAGCTCGCCGGAGCCGATATGGCGCCAGGTATCCATCTGCCAGAAACGATCCTGGGCATGGACGTACCCCTGGGCAAAGAACAGGTCATGCTGCGTCCGGGCATAGATGTTTGGGATGCCCATCTTGTCCCGGTAAATATTCACGGGACCATCGAGGCCGTCCAACCGGATCTCCCCGGCGATCTGTGGAAACGACGCCGGCGCAACGGTATTCGGCAGATGACTCTTGAAGTAATACGCCCCTCCTGCTCCGGCCACCAGCGCCAGCACGACAATTGAGATCAACCCCCGCTTAAAAAAGACACCTGCTCTTCTCATGACTCCTCCGGCAAAGTTGTTTGGCGACACGTACCCGCCGCTTATCTCAGAAGTAATTGAACTTTTGATACCTTTTGTTGCTCAAATTTCAACGTTCAGGTTCAGATAATTATGCGGCAACTTGTAGAACACGATCTCATATGAAAAGAGACGCCTCCAGGAGCGCCTCATTGATTTGACAGGGTTCCGCCCAGGCTGATGCGACCCTTCTTATTTCACGTTCCCAAGCAGCCTCGGATACCAGTACCACAACAGGTCCGCGGCGGGCTTGCCATGGATGGAAGCCGACTTGTCCTGTAGGGCCACCGGCGCGAAGTAGCCGCGGCTGACAAACCCGCTGATCCACTGGCGGCCATTAACAGCCGTGAACAGGGCTTCATAAATATCCACCTGCTGCTGGATATCCAGGTTGACCGTGGTGATATCTGCGTTCGGACGGTTGAGCGCCGACCAGTCGTAACAGCCATTATTGTTATCGGGGATACAGCCGGTGGCGGAATACGTGGACGAGGGATAGGAGAACGCCAGAATGAACGGCTTGTTGACCTGCAGCTGAACCGGAGCTACATTCTCGTCGAGCAGACGGCCGGCTTCGGCGAGCAGTTCCGCTTTGCCGGGGTTGGGCGAGTCGCTTAACCTGGCAAACCACAGCAGGTAGACCGCATCGACGTTCCGCAGCACATTGATCGGCGGGATCACGTCTGTGCGGGTATAGGGGAGGGCGAACAGGACATTGCCGCGGAAGTGCTGGCGGACTTCCGAGATCACATTGTTCCAGCGCGTCTCCGCGTCGGCCGGGACCCCGCTCGGGCTGCCGTTTGGAAGTGTTCCTCCGGGCAGAGCCGGGCCGATCCAATCCCCGCCAAGGATCACCGATTGTGCACCGCTCTGTGTTGCCAGGTCTGCATAGTGGACGGCGAAGGCGCGATAGTGATTGAACCAGTTATCCCACCAGCCCGCATCACGCGGCGCGGATGTCCAGAAGTCGCCGGATGAAGACGAGAAGCGCGGCTGGGGGAAGAGAGCTACGTTCAGGTTGATGGCGCGGGCCTGAGTGACAGTTGTGGCCGTATCTGACCAGAATGGGTCCCTGCCAGGCTGCTGGGAAAAGATCAGCGGATTGGTGTTGGAAAATGTCCAGGATGGAGTCAGGACAACCCAATTCGCACCAATGGCCTGAATGTTCTGGAGCGCAGCGTAGTTGAAAGAAAATTTGCTCGGGTCCGATTGCGAGTTGCTGGGATGGTAATAAGACTGAACTTCCACGCCCGCGAAGAAGTTGGTCCCACGCGCAGGAATGGTTGCAGAAACGATGGTCGGGCTGGGCGCGCTCTGCGGCCAGGTCCATTGGCTGACCGTATCGAAGATATCCTGTGGTGCAAGGCTGGGCGAAACGGCCCGGCCGCGTGTTGTTTCTCCGGCGGTTTGCCCGTCATCCGCCGAATTGCACTGGGCATTCCGGCAGTAACGATACCCGAATGCACCGACGATATTAAGCGGCCCGTAGAGTTTGTAGGCCCACTGATTGTTGCCCTTGGGCCACATCGGGATGGGCGGCGTCCAGCCGAATGGGTTGAACTGGATGTAGACTGTCTCCCCCGGCGGTGTATTTTGAGGAGCGGTGACTTCGAACAGGATCGGCGCGTTGGGACCTGCCTGCCAGGATTGGACGGTGTCTTCGATGGTCGTATTCTGGGCGGGCACGATCAGATGGCGCGTCAGATATTGGCCGGTGGAGGTGAACTCTGAATTCCAGAAGCCATCGCCCATTGTGTATTTGTATTCCACGTGCGCGCCGGCGGGCAGGAACAGGGAGACGGAGTAGCGGCCATCCGGCAGCGGGGAGAGGACGGGCATCCGGTCGGCCACGGTGCTCAGGCCTCCCTGCAGGTCCGAGTAGGTGTTACCGAGCTGCAGCAGGTTTCCCGCCAGCCGGAGCGGAACGCCCGCCTGCGTTGAATCGGGTACCGACACGGTAAAGATGATGTTCACCAGCTGCGCAGGCCGCATCGAGATCTGGACCGGTGTAGCCTGATTCTCAGCCACTCTGGCCCCCTGCTGGAAGGTCTGGTAGGCGCCATCCAGCGAATAGGCGACCAGGTTGTGATCCCCGCCGCGCAGACCGATCAATTCGAAGCGCCCGGCAGAATCGGTCAGGTTCTGGACTCCGCCAGCCGCGACCATGATCTCAGGAATCGGCACGCCTGTATCCGAGTTCACGACAGTGCCGAAGATGTTGCCGGAAAGTGTATTGAAGGGTTTATCGGCCCAGCTGCTGATCGTATCCACGATCTGGGTCGGACCGTTGACATGGATCAGCCGGTAGCGTACCGGTGCATCGGAGTTGCTATCCTCGACGATGTTGGCGGCTCCGCGGCGGACATAGCGATATTTGATGATGGCTTTGTCGGGGATGGCGAGTGTGGTGGCGTATGTGACGTTATCGACGACCGTCAGCTGGTAATCCACTGCATTGAGGCTGAGGCCGGTCACTTCATCCACTATGCTGATGGCCAGGACTTCGTTGGCTGGCAGGGGTTCAGGCAGACGGACCGTAATACTCACTTCGGCGCGCGGCTGGGGCGTGGGCGTGGGGCCACCCGGGAGAGGAGTCGCGCCGGGCGTGGGCGAGATCGGCCACTCCAACAGGGTCAGGGCACAGGCCTGGCTTGCCAGCGCCAGGATGACAATGAACAAAAGGATGCGACGCGAAGGTACAACAGAGCGTGGTTTCATATCTCTCCTCAATGCTTCCTGTCCGGCCGGCGTTTGGTCGAGTTAGACAGACTCTTCAGCAGCGCGCATGTTCCTTCTACGCGCGGCATAGGCAACATAACTCATCCCGATGCTGACGAAGTATAACAAGGACATGGGCAGCATGACCAGCCCCATGTTGACCGGGTCGATCGTGGGAGTGACCGCTGCGGCAGTGATGGCAATCACAACGATAGCCAGCCTCCACTGTTTTGCCAGCAGCTGTGGACGGACCAGGCCAACGGAGGTCAGGACGTAGATCACCAGCGGGAATTCAAAAAACAGGCCGATCCAGATCATCAGCCCGGTGACAAAGCCGAAGTATTCACCTGCCGTCCAGTTCTGGGAGATATCCGTAAAACCTCCCAGGAAAGGCAGGGCAGAGGGCAGCAGGACCTTGAACGTGAAGGCCATGCCTCCCAGGAACAGGAGCGCAGCAATGGGAATGCCGAACAGGGTGCTCTTCTTTTCCCTCGAATTCAATCCGGGCGCGGCGAACAACCAGATCTCGAAGGCGATATACGGGAGCATGATGGCGATGCCGCTCATCAGGGCGACGCGCATAAAGACACCCAGCTCCTCGGTCACCTGGATGGCCTGCAGGTTTTCCAGCCCGCCCACCGGGCCGGCGAGATATTCCATTAGTGGAAGTGTGAAGTAGAAGGAGATACCCACGCCAATTGCCAGCCCGATCAGCATGCGCAATAGATGCATGCGCAGATCTTCGATGTGGTCCCAAAAGCTGGCCCGTGCGTCTGCTTCGGAGGCCAGGGTGGAGAAGGTATCCAGGATGGGACGATCTTCGACGTCTGTATTCAGGAATTTGAGGATTCGTTGGATGGTCTGAAACGGGAGGGCAAGGAGATTGAAGATCAATACGAACGGAAATGTGATGACCCGCCAGAGCACTTTGAAAAATCGGTTCATTGTTGTTCTGTATTGGTGTCAGGAGGGGCGGACGGCGGCTGGGAAGGGGCTTGGGCCGGATCCGGTGGAGAGGGCTCACGGTTTGGACCGGGAGCGGGCGGCCGAGGGCGCGGGTCGATGTTGTTGCGGATTTCCCGGTCCATCTCACGGAGCTCCTCCAGGTTTGCCTCGCGCATCAGGTTCGTAGGCAGGCTGCGTATTTCCTTGGAGGCGCGCTGCAGGGCCTTCCAGCCATCCGAGCGGACGAACTGGTTGAGCCAGCGCCCAACGGTTTTGCCTGCCTTCTGCATGTCCTTCGGGCCGAGTACGATGATGGCAATGAGCAGGATGAAGAGAAGTTCGGAAGCACCGATGCCGAGAATTTCCATGATCTATGATTTCTGAACAGCCTGTTGAATCTCACTTTGATGATTGGCCAGCGCGCCAAGCACTCCGTTGATAAAGCGCGGTGCTGACTCGGAGCCAAAGAGTTTAGCGAGCTCGACTGCCTCGTTGATCGCGACCTTGAGCGGCGTTTGCCGGTAGACGGCAAATTCCCACAACGCCATACGCAGGATATTACGGTCGATCGCCGCGATCTGGTCGAGCGGCCATTCGGGCGCGTACTTTGCGATCAGATGGTCGAGCGTGTTTGTAATGGGAAGAATCCCAAAAATGATCTGGCGGGCGAACTCGGCAAGATCATCGGTAAGCGGGGCGTCCTCCAGCCGTAATTTGAAGATTTCACCCGGAGGATGGTTTGCAAGATCCACTTCATATAGAACTTGCAGGGCAAGCGAGCGCGCCCTGGTGCGCGGTTTCATGCAGACCTGGCCTCATGTTCCTCGTAATCAATATCCTCGATGTGGATTTCGATTTCGCTGATATCCATGCCCACCATTTCCTGGAGGGCACGTGCCACCTGTCCCTGGACATTGCGGCTCACCTCCCGGATGTTGACATCGCCCTTAAGGATCAGGTACAGGTTGGCAAACACGGTATTGTCCTTGACCTCCAGCCGTACCCCGTCGTGGACGCCGCGTTTGAAAAGTTTGTTGACACCGCCGGTGACCTTTGCCATGCGGCTGACACCCGCCACGCTCAAAGCTGCGAGTCGGGCAATGGTCACGAGCACATCGGGTGCCACGGTGGTTTTCCCCTGTGTATTTGGGTAGGACATGGTTTCTCTCCTGTCGCTGCGAGCGGACTACATGCATCCTCCTCGCAATGACATTCATTCATTTATAAATTACATCATCGCCATGCCGCCATCCACGCCGAGGACCTGGCCGGTGATGAAGGCAGCCTGATCGGAGGCCAGAAAGGCGACTGCATAGGCGATCTCCTCCGGTTTGCCCTTGCGCGCCAGCGGGACGAGCTTCAGCGCGGCTGCAAGGGTGTCGGGAGGCATGGCATCCAGGATTTCGGTATCCACAAAGCCGGGCGCGATGGCGTTGACTGTGATATTGCGGGCGGCCACCTCGCGTGCCAGCGACTTGGTGAAGGCGATCTGCCCGCCCTTGGAAGCGGAGTAATTGGTCTGGCCGGGGTTGCCCATCTGTCCGGCAATGGAGGCCATGTTGATGATACGCCCGGTCCGCTTGCGCATCATGTGCCTGACCGCTGCCTTCGAGCAGTTGAACGTGGACTTGAGGTTGGTCGTGATAACGGAGTCCCAGTCTGTTTCAGACATCATCATGATGACCATATCCTTGGTGATACCGGCATTGTTGACAAGGATGCTCAGGTCCCCGAATTTCTCAATGGTGAACTTGACCAGCGCTTCGGCCTGCTTGTAGTCTGAGACGTCGGCCTGGCAGGCGGCGGCTTTCCCGCCGGATTCCTCGATCGATTTGACCACTTCATCCGCGGCCTCAGAGGACTTGTTGTAGTTAACGACCACCGCTGCGCCGCGTGCCGCCAGCTCCAGAGCCACAGCCCGTCCGATGCCGCGCGAGCCTCCCGTCACCAGGGCGACTTTGTTCTCCAGTGATAATGTTTCCGGCATGTTCCGTTCTCCTCAGCCGGGATTATACATCATGGTGATTGAGTGAGCCGGGCGCAGGTTTAATCGAATTGCCATATCATTCTCCATCCCACCTTCGCAGGGCCGACGTTACAGTTTTGGTTTTATACCCAGCGCCAGCGCAACCCCGCCTCCCAGTGCGATGGCGGCTGCCCACAGGAACGCATCCTGCCAGAAGCGCAGCGGGAACAGGCGGATGAGGGTATCCGAGTACAGGAACAGCCAGGAATCGCCCTCGAAGAATAGGCTGTGGAAGGCAACGAAGAAGCTGTTGAAAACATTCGGATTGACAGCAATTCCTATGAAAACGATCAATCCGATAGTGACGGCCAACCCCACGATCAGCCAGCCGCCGCGCTTCAGACCCAGCAGGTAGGCCTGCCACCAGCCTCCGAACCAGGCCCAGACCCCCAGTGCAAGGATCAGAACCAGTGAACCATACCAAACCCGCAATGCCCCCTGCGTGATCCGCTTGACATCGTCCATATGGCGTAATTCACGGTCATTATAGAGGGGAGATCCATCCTCGAAGGTGAGGTCGCCCAGATAGGAAGTGTCAGCATCGTTGACGAGGTAATTCACGGCATATGGAGCCCACTTCAGGCGATCTTCTTTTGTAAATCCATATTCATCTGGCGGGAAGTAGGGCATGCTGTATTCGAGCCGGTAGAAAATGGGAGATAGAAGGACCCGGATCGCCAGACCAATCAAGACCAGTGGGACCAGGACCGTTACAAGCCAGGAGAGGAAGGAAAGTTTCATAAATTAATGTAGATACTGGGTCCCGCCGCCGAGGATGAAGCGGACCACCATGTCATTGACGATCCACTCGATGGGTGCGTGGTCGTCGGTGAAGACGGTCGTGACCTCATAGCCGGATCTGAGGCTGGCAAAGGTGGTTCCCATGGTCGCCACCAGCAGGGGGTGAATATCTGGATCGTTCGAAAGGGCTACAAAATTCGCAGCGAAATCTTCAGGTCTCGTCGGCTGTTTCGTGGCGAAGATCATGGTGTTCAAAGAGCCCGGAATATCCACTGTGTAGATCGAGGGAAAGATCGTTCCCATTGTGGTAGCGAGCCCATTGATCAGCCGCCGGTCGCCGGGGACGCTGGCGCTGTTGATGGTCAGCACGCCATCTTCGGTCAGGTGATTAGAGACGATCTGGAAGAATTCCTGCGTCGTCATGTGAGCGGGGATGTAGGGGGGCCGGTAGGCATCCACGGCGATGATGTCGTATTTGTGCGGGCTGCGCTCCAGGTTCAGCCGTCCATCACCCACGTATATAGTCAGGTTTGGCATGGTCATGCCGAAATATTTCTGTCCCACCTCGACGATCTTCGGATCGAGCTCAAATCCGTCGATGGGGATATCTCCATAAACAGCGGTCATCTGGCGGGCGGTTGTGCCGGCGGCGAGTCCAACAATGGCAACGCGCTGGATATCCGACGGCCTGCGGCCAGCATAGAAATAGGGACTCACGAGGAACTGGTCCCAGGGACCGTCGTATTGCAGCGTATCCGGATGGTAGATCGAGTGGACACCCTGACCTTCGTTCAGCTTCAGGACTGTGAATCCGTTCTGCTGCGCTACCTGAATGTAGTTGTAAGCTGACTCCGTCTCGTAGATCTGCCCGGTGTTGTTCTTGAGTGCCTGCCCCGCCGACAGTGCCGCGACGATGGCGATCACGGCGGGCATCCAAAGAAGCTTTACCATCTCACGTGAGCTGGCGAATTTCCCCAATCCCAGCAGTGCGACGAATAATAAGATCAGGCTGAAGAGCAGGAAGGTTCGCGTGGTGCCGATGGCCGGGATGGTGACCAGCGTCGGCAGGAATGTCCCGATAAAGGAACCCAGTGTTGAGATCGCATAGATCTGCCCGGAGATCTGCCCGGCGCGCCTAGTGTCATCCACCGAAAGACGGATGGCAAATGGGGATATCGTTCCCAGCAGGGTGATCGGCACACTAAAGAGCACCAGCACCGCAATAAAGGACGCGCCCAGGATGCCCACCTGCAGCACCTCGAAAGCGGTCGCCGCAGACCGCAGGACCGGCCCGGCGATGTAGGGGACGAGTCCCAGCGTGAACGCTCCCCAGGCCAGGGCGCGATACATGGCTCCAGGTGTGGGGTCGGCATCCGCCCATTTGCCGCCGATAAAATACCCAACGGTTAGATAGAGCAGGATCAGGCCAATGATGCTTGCCCAGACGAGGTTGCTTGTGCCGAACACGTTGCCGATCAGCCGCCCGGCGGCAAGCTCGGAGGCGAGAGTGGTCATGCCGGAGATGAAGACTGTGAAAAGCAGGTAACGGCGCATGGATTGTCCTGAAATGAGATGGGGGGATTATACCTTTGGAATGAGGCTTGATATACTTGGTTGGCACAAAGGAGAAGAATGTATACACCAAAACTTTATCGTGAAGAGGACCGAACCCGGATCCTGGAATTCCTCCAGCAGAACGATTTTGCGACCGTGGTAGCACATGACGGTGAAAGGCCCGTCGCAAGCCACCTTCTGGTGGAGGTGATCGAGAATAGCGAGGGCTGGTTCATCAACAGCCACATGTCCCGGGCAAACCCATTGTGGAAAATCTTTGAGAGAAATTCTGAAATATTGGTCATTTTCCAGGGACCCCATACCTATATCACACCGACCTGGTACAACCACATCAACGTGCCAACCTGGAATTACCAGGCGGTCCATCTCTATGGCAGGCCGCGGCTGGTTACAGATCAGGAGGAAGCCTATCAGCTCCTCAAGCGGCTGACGGACCGTTACGAGAAAAGTGACCGCTACCGGATGGAAACACTTCCTCCCGACTTCGTGGAAAAGGAGATGAAGGGCGTGATGGCATTCCAGGTCGAAGTAACGCAAATCCAGGCTAATTACAAGCTCAGCCAGAACCGCAACGATGAAGATTATTGGAATATTGTTTCCAATCTTGACAAACGGGAAGATGAACTGTCGCATGGCGTAGCGGAGGCGATGAGGAAACAGAGACCTCGCTGAGCGAAGTGGCTTTTCGTCGCTCCGATCAGCGCGAGAGTGATGTTATGTGGTAAAATCCGACCCGCTGTACGTCTCCGCCTCCAGCTGGAGGCGGTTTTACTGAGTGGTACAGGAAGGAATTATGGTGAGTCCTGAGAATAGCCCGGATGTTGAGGAACCGCAGGTCACGACCCTTTCCCAGACCGAGGTGGAAACGGTGAATGCGGATTTGCTGCGCATGCACCAGTCGTCGGCGGGGAACGTCACGGCGGATGAAGTCTATCTCGAACAAAGCGCGGCTGCAGCCGTGAAAGCCAACCAGGTCAGCCTGCACCAGTCGGCACTGGGGGCAGTGGAGGCGGGTGAGATTGTATCGGAGCAAGGAGTAATAGGCCTGGTCCAGGCGGAGAAAGCATCGCTCCGCGGCTATACTGGCACGGTCGTCGCCGGAACCGCCGACGTCCAGCAGGGGACGACCGCCTTCGTGATCGGACGCGATATCCACGTCACTGAGTCGCGGACCATCCTGCTCGTAGGGCAGAATATCCATGGCAACGTGACCACCCTGATGGACACCCGCCAGGCATTACTTGCCGGACTGGTCGCAGCCTTGTTCGCCAGCATTTCCGTCCTTCTCGGACGGATGCTGTTCGGGCGAAGATAAACGTTGAATGTATACGGCATAAGCCGTTTGCAGAAATTCTATTCACAGAGCGAAGGTAATCCCGCCTGGGCGGGGTGAGAGGCGCTCGAGGAGTAAAGATGGAGAAAGTCGTTTTAAATGCATCCAAACGGGATGTAATTGGCAAGCAGGTCAAGGCCCTGCGCCGCGCAGGCAAGCTGCCCGCCGTGATCTACGGCCGTCACACCGAGCCACTGAACATCAACCTGGATGCACACTCTGCCAGCCTGGCGTTGGGAAAGCTCACCTCCTCCAGCCTGGTGACCATTAACGTGGATGGCACAGAGTATCCCGCTCTGGTGCGTGAGAAGCAGCGCGATTACATCAAGAACCGCCTGCTGCATGTGGATTTCCTGGCGGTCTCGCTGGATGAGATGATCCGCACGTATGTGAGTGTCCACCTCATCGGTGTTTCGACCGCGGTGAAGGATTACAACGCCGTATTGGTCAAGAACCTGGAACAACTCGAAGTCGAGTGTCTTCCGACCGAGCTGCCGGAGCGCATCGACGTGGATATATCCGTTATGCGGCGGCCCGGTGAAGGCGTCCGTGTCCGGGACGTCAATGTACCCGATTCCATTCGCATTCTCAATGACCCCGATACGATGGTGGCGGTTGCGACCTTCGCCAAGGTCGAAGAGGAAGGCGCAGCGGTTCCGGGCGCCGAAGGAGCTGTACCGACAGCGACCGAGCCGGAACTCTCTGTGGACCGCGGCAAGAAGGAAGACGAAGAGGAAGAGTAAGTCTACTGTCGACAAAAACTCCCCGATTTTGGTCGGGGAGTTTTTTATTTACATGCACCTGGCGGGATGCCAGGCTAGAGACCCAACACCTTTAAAAAATCAACCGTCATTCGAGCTGTGGCGCCCCAGAGCAGCTCCCCGTCGTAGGGATGATAGGCAATCAGCGAACGGTCTGTTCCGGGACGCTCGAACTGCCAGCGGTTGGACGGGTTGGCCAGCCAGGCCAGCGGGATGGTAAAAATCCGGGCCACCTCATGTTCGCCGACCCGAAAAACGGCTGGCCACTTGATCACGGCTACCACCGGCGTGACCCGGAAATAGGTGATGGTGATCATATTGGTGAGCCTCCCCAGCACCCGGACATCTCCTGGCTGGAGCCCGATCTCTTCTTCCGCTTCACGCAGCGCGGTCTGCTCCGCCGTGGTCTCGCCTTCGTCGCAGGCGCCGCCCGGGAAGGAGACCTGGCCCTTGTGCGACTCGACCCGGTCGGTGCGGCGGGTGAACAACAGGTGCCACTCCTCATCCTGCCAGACGAGCGGGATCAGGACCGCAGCGCACTTGAGGCGCGTTTCGCTGCTCAGGTCGATCTCGGCATACCCGTCCTGGGAGGGATCGGCGGCTTCCAGCGCTTCCGTTAATCGCAGAGAGATATAGTCTTCGGTCAGTGTGCCTGGCATGGTCGCTGTATATGGAGCAAAGATAGAATGGATGCGTGCAAATAAAGTAAGGATTGGAAAACGTCCCGTACCGGTCAGCGTATGTTCCTTAGCGGACTGGACTGCCGCAGTACGCACATTCGGCGGTGAGCGCGTCCAGCCACTCCACTTCGTCGGGTTTCAACGCCGCTCCGCAGGAAGGGCAGTGGGTAGGCAGTAGCGGTCGGTCTGGCTTCTGTGCTTCAAATGAGGGCAGAGGCGGGGCCAGCTTTCTCATCCAGCCCTCCATTTCGACGGCTTCGCTTTTCAGGCCGCGGGAATTAAGTTCGGTCAGGACACGGTCGCCGGCCTGATGGAATCTCTGCAGCTTTCCACGCTGGGCAAGGAGCTCGAGTCCGCGCTTCAGGGAAGGGATGCCAAGCTGAGCCTGCCCGGCCAGCACGCGGGCGCGGCCGGCCTGCAGGTGATAGATTGGAGCACGCGGCCCGCCGCGCCCATCTGCCGCCTGAGCCATGTTCTCGAAGAGCTCGGCCGCTCGTCCATATTCCCCTTTATCAAAAGCGAAATTCGCCTCCTGCAGGATCGGCGGAATGTTCTCGGCAAGGGTCTTGCGGATGTGACGGCGAAATGTACGGCGCATTACGATTTCTCCCGGTCGCCGATTCCCGCTTCTTCCACCAGTTCCCTGCCGCGTGGGTCTTCAACGGCCTCGATCTTCCGAGCAAAAACCAAAAATCCTGTGTGCGCCACCATGCGGTCGGTGGGGCGCAGGCGGTTGGGCTCGGCCTGGTAATAGCGCAGCAGCACTTCACAGACTTCCACGAAGGCGAAATTTGTCTGGCGCAGGGCGTACAGGGTTTTTTCCACCTGGTTGAAGGTGGGGATCAGACAACAGAGAAATCCCCCGGGCTTGAGTGCGTTCCGCACCTGGCCGGTGAAATCGTATGGATTTGGAACGTCCAGGAAGAAGGCATCCGCGTCGGTTTCGTCGAAACCCTCGGAGATGTCGCGCAGCTTGAAGTCTACTCGCGATTCGAGTCCGAAGCGGGTCAGATTCTTGCGGGCGAGGTTCTGTACATCGGGCTTGACCTCGTA
This sequence comes from Anaerolineales bacterium, assembly GCA_036276515.1. Taxonomy (GTDB): domain Bacteria; phylum Chloroflexota; class Anaerolineae; order Anaerolineales; family Villigracilaceae; genus Defluviilinea. The sequence goes on from DASUOS010000346.1 coordinate 23,495, forward strand.
CGAGATCACACGGCCCTCGTCGCCGACCGCGTAGGCCAGGGCAGTCGTCATCGAGCCGGAACCGGTTCCTGCTTCCAGTACCTTGCGGCCGGGACCGATGCCCATGGTCACAAAAATAAAACCGATGTCCTTGGGGTACAGGATCTGGGTGGTACGCGGCAGGTCCACGAGCAGATCGCCCAGCGACGGCTGGAGCAGAAAGAACGGCGATCCGATATGGCTGAACACCTGCGTCCCCCAGGGCTTTCCGATCAGCTCATCGTGCATGATGATGCCACGGTGGGTTTCGAACTTGCCTCCTGCCTGGAGGGTGAAGATGAAATGCTTGTGGCGCAGCCCAACGATCTGGGCCAGGTCACCCTCGCGCGCAACAAAAGTTGGGATGTTTATCGACATGAGAGTATCTTACCATGAAGGCATTTTTCAAATGGCCCGCTCCTCGCTGATCACGATCGGGCCGTTGTTCCTCATTCTGCGGTTGGACAACACCAGGATGACAAGCAGGCCCACAGACAGGAGGGTCATGCCCACAGCAATGGGCTGGCTGAGCCGGGTAAAGGATCCGGACTGTTCGAGGTACTCTGCCATCGTGGAAAATGTATAGAAGACCGCAGAGGCATTCCAAAGTCCGTGCAGAGATGCGGCAAGAAGGTAGGTTCCCAGCAGGCGCAGAACGCGGCGCTCACGGATGGCAAAGGAAATGGCGCCTCCCATCAGTGCAGTCGTCGTGACATGCAGCAGACCGGTGCCGACGCGGGTCAGGAGCAGGGTTGACCAGTCGGTTGTCTGGGGACTCACGCCGAGGGTCTCGATCAGAGCGTAGGCCGCGCCGCTGAGCGCACCCAGAGCAAACCCCTGGGCCGGCGAATTCAGCTGGTTCCCAAACAGCCAGACGCCCAGCGGCTTGATGGCTTCCTCCAGCAGAGGAACCAGCACGGCAATGTACAGCAGGGTAATGCCGATCACGCCCGGTTTGAGCACGAATGGGGCAACAAGCTCCATCAGCACTTCCGGGTCCGGACCCGGCCCCAGCATATAGATCTGCGTGGCCAGCCTGTCCATTTCCGCCACGATCTGCGGCTGGGATACAGCAAAGATTCCCGCGAGGACGAGGATCAGGAACAATGCGATGATCTCGACCAGAAAAAGGATAAATGGCACGAGTGTCATGGAAATGCCCAGTACATTCCAGGCCAGCCAGCGCGTCCCCAGATGGAGTCTCCGTACCCCCAGCCCAAGCAGGATCAAAATGGGAAGAAAAACGGCAGGGATCGTCAGGAGCGGCAGCAGCACCCAGTTAACCGACTGGTTTTCGTAGACCTGGTGCCCGAGGAGAATGGCCAGCCCCGCAAGAATGACAAGGATCCCGATCTGCCAGGCAGAGACCGAATAGGAGACCTCCGAGTCTGCCGATGGCTTCTGCAGGAATTTTTGAAAGGAAATCACCGCGGCTATGAGGAGCAAAATCCCTTCAAAGGCGACAACGGTGAGAACAATGGTTTCCCGGGCATCGAAGCTCCCTCCGATGAAGAAGCGGCTCAACGCCACCACGCCCAGGAGCAGGGCGGCGCCCAATCCCAGTGCGGCACCGAGGAGGAACAGCAGAGATCCAAACAAAGAAGGTAAATGGGACGAAGAGGGCTTCATTATCGCTCCTCGATGGTGATGCGCAGCAGCTTATCTCCCGGCGGCGTATCGGATCCGGGTTGGGCATCGCGCGGGGTAAGCTGTTGAAGAACGTCCATTCCGCTGAGCACCTCGCCGAAGATCGTATACTTGCCATCGAACTGGGCGGCCGGCGCGTAGGTGACGAAGAACTGGCTGCCGCTGGTATCCGGCCCTGAATTGACCATGGCCACCATGCCCGGCTTGTCGAACTTCAGTGTCGGGTCGATCTCTGTCACAACGTAGTAGCCTGGCAGGCCCTTGCCAGTGCCGCTGGGATCGCCGGTCTGGGCAAAGAGATCGGGGATGACGCGGTGGAAGGTAATATCCTCATACCAGCCATTGCGCACCAGGAACAGGAATGAATTCACCGTGAATGGCGCCTTGTTGGCGAACAGTTGAATGGTGATATCGCCCTTCTCTGTGTGAAGTGTGGCGATATATTGTTTGTTCGTTTGAACGGTTACAGGCGGGCAGGCGGTGAACTGCTGCCTGCCGAGCTCGATCAATTGCAGGATGTCATTGAGGCTGGTGTAATCGCGCGGTCCGCCGTAGATCTGGCCATTGATGAGGACGAGCGGTGTTCCGGGTAATCCCATTTTCTGACCATCCTCCCACGCCTTTTGAACTTCTGCGACGATATCCTCACGCTTCATATCGGACCGAAATTGATCCACGTCCATTCCCAGGCTTCCAGCCTGGGCGCTGATCCATTGCTCGAAGTCAGGGACGGACATGGGTGTCCAGGTAGGGAGCTGTTCATAAAGCACCTCGCGGATTGCCCAATATTGATCCTGCTCCGCAGCCGCTTCGGCTGCCTGGGCAGCCAGGGCGGCTTTGTCGCTGATGGAGACCCGTGGAAAAATGCGGCTCACAATGCGGACCTCGTCTGGATTCTCTTCGAGCAGACGGTCCATGACCTCGGCGAATAGCGCGCTGCGAAGGTCCGGGTAATCGCTGTATTCGATCACCGTAAAGACCGGGTCTGAGGCGCCGCGTACATGGTCATTTTCCCCGACGGGAGGAAAAATGGAGGGCTCTTCCGGCCCGGGCGTAGGTGCGGTGACGAGACTTGTGCAGGAGGCAGGCGTGGGAATGATGATGTGTATGGCGGGAGTCGTCGTCACCGGAGCTGTGGCTGCCGGTGGCGGTGCACAGGAAAATAGAAACAACAAAAATGGCAAAACGATCGAAATCTTTTTTTTCATAAAGTCCCAGCTGGTATTTATTCTGAATGGATGGTTTGCTGCAGCTCCTCGAAGGAGGTCATCCAGGCGATGGTATTGATGAAATCGGCGAGCGAGTCGCTTTGCTCGCGCAGGGCGCGTACTGCCGGGCCGACCGGGTCCTCACCGGCCGCGCCGCCAGGTGAGTCGGCATAGGCGCCATGGAAGGCAAAATAGGCCTGGTTGAGCTTGCGGATCAAATATCCATTTTCCCAGAAAACCTGGCGGCGCTGTTCCATGTAGGCTTCCGCTTCCTCGATCTTTCCTTCGTCGAGGAGCTCATCGGCTTTGATACGGGTCTCGTGCATCTCGGCCCGGAAATCGAAGGGTTGTGACTCTTGCGCCTGCAAAGTAGCCGCGTGATCGCGATCCAGCGAAACCAGCTCCAGGCTGGAGGCCGAAGCAAGCAGCTCCGGATAGTGCCTGTGCAGGACGTAGGTCCCCACTTCGCCGCCGGCAATGGACGCTGTTGTCTCGTTCATCGTGCGCAGCTCCGGGGTCGTGGTGTAGTTCATTCCGAGAGGCCGCAGGGTCAGGTAATTATGCATCCACTCGTGAGCGATCGTATCCAGGATCCAGCGCAGGTCGGTTGATTCCCTCACCATGCTGGGGTAGACGCCCACGCCGCCGACCGGCACCACGAGTGTAGATACGTTCTGTGAGCGGGCCACTTCTTCCTCCAGCCGGATCTGTTCATCGAGGGTCAGGGTCGGCAGGACGGATATGTTCGTGGTCTGGATGATTTGGTCACGCGGTGCGACGATCAAAGCCAGCGGTGTGGGCGAGGTATGGTACAGGACCGGTGGAAGCGTCTGCCCGCCGGCTGTCAGGCCCAGGTCGGCAAGCGCTTCGCCCACCTGGGCCTGGAGTGTGGCCTCGGCGAATGGCGCGATCACTTGCTGGCGGGCGATCAATTCGTCGCGCTGGCTGCGCATGAATTTGCTGGCGGCTTCCTTGTCACTGATCTCCGGGTTGGCGTAGATCTGTTCGATGGCGAACTCGGTCTGCATCAGCTGGTTTGTGACGCGCAGATATTCGAAAACGACCTGTTTGTTCGTGCCGCGGTCAAAGATGTACGGCGCGCCGATCGCGCCCTGTTTGAGCTTGGTCCAGGCTGCGTCCCATACCCAGTTGGGATAATCGAATTCGATCTCGCGCGTGTAAGTGCGGATGCGGTCGAACTGGCCGGTAAATCGGGGTGTATCGCCCCCGGCAGCGATAATGACTGCAAGCGCAAGCGCCAGGAAATCGATCACCTGCAAAATACGGTAAAGCATCCGGTGATTATAACCAGAAACAGAAAGCTCCTTCGGGAAGGGCCGAAGGAGCAATGCAATTCAGCGGAAAGCAGCCCGTCAGCTCGGGAGATGTTCCAGGTAAGCGTCGATCGCCCAGGCAGCTTTTCGCCCGGCTACCATGGCGGTGACCACCAGATCGGGCCCGGTGACACAGTCACCCCCCGAAAAAACACCCGGGCGGGAAGTGCTGCCGGTCGCCTTGTCGGCGCTGATCAAGCCCCAGTCGTGCGTCTCCAGGTCCGGTGTTGTCTTGCCGATGACCGGATCCGGCCAGTAGCCGAGCGCCAGCACGGCCGTATCGCACTCTACCAGAAAATTCGACCCTTCGACAGGCACCGGTTTGCGCCTGCCTTTTTTGTCGGGCTCGCCCAGTTTCATCTGGATGCATTCGATGGCGGCCAGTTTCCCATCTTCCCCAGCGATAAATTTGATGGGCTGGGTGAGGAATCGATAGATGGCACCTTCATCTTTGGCCATCTGGCGGTCCTTTTTTCCGCCTGGCATTTCGCGCTCCGTGCGGCGGTAGAGGCAGGTAACTTCCTCTGCGCCCAGGCGCAGTGCGGTGCGCAGGCAGTCGGAGGCTGTATCCCCGCCGCCGATCACGGCGACCTTCCTGCCGATCTCGAGTGGGTTGCGCATATTTTCAGGGAGGAGATCAGGACCCACATTGCCGCGGATCAGGAAGTCGGTCGCTTCGTAAACGCCGGGCAGGTCGGTCCCGGGCGTGTCTTCCATCTTGGCATCGATCTCCGAGCCGACACCGATAAAGACAGCATCAAAGCCTTCATGGAAGAGATCGTCGATGGTTTTGTCTTTCCCTATGTACGTGTTGGGGACGAATTTCACTCCCGCCCGTTCGAACTCCTCCCACTTCTCCGCCCAGACTTCCTTTGGCAGTTTGAAGTTGGGAATGCCGTAGACCAGCAGGCCGCCCGCCGCTGGCTTCGATTCGAAAATCGTGGCTTCATGTCCGTGTTGGAGGAGCTGGTCGGCGCAGCCCAGGCCAGCCGGTCCCGCGCCGATAATGGCAACGCGCCTCCCACTGGGAGGCGCGAGCGGAATAATCCGACCCTCATAGCGGCGCTTGAAGTCGACAGCAAAGGTTTCCAGTTCCCCGCACAGGACAGGGGTCTGATGCTTGTTCAGCACACACGAACCCTGGCAGAGCTGTTCGTGCGGACAAACCCGGCCGCAGATTTCGGGAAGTGAACTTGTCTGGTGATAAAGGTTGGCTGCTTCGTTAAACCGTCCCTGTTCGATCAGCCACATGGCTGAGGGGATATCGTTGTGGGTGGGGCAGGCCGTCATGCAGGGAGCCGGGTCCGGGCAGTGGATACAGCGCGCTGCCTCCCTCATGGCCCTCTCCGAGCTGAAATCGATGACAACGTCTCCAAAATCGCATTTCCGTTCTGTCGGGGCGCGTAAGTCCAGATCGAAAAATGGCATGTTTACGCGGGCTCTGCGGTCGATCGGCAGGGTCTCACCGGGTATGAACTGCATTGTTTCCTCCAAATTTGGCGACAGCTATTTCAGTTTGATGATACCCAAACTTAAATCCAGCCTACAGGTTGTTATGTCACCAATGTCGACGA
>DASUOS010000347.1:0-6629 GCA_036276515.1 Anaerolineales bacterium
AAGATGGCTGCGAAGTAGGAGCCATTTCATCACGGAACATAAGCTACTGGAGCAAGCCACGGATCTCATTGGTCCGTTCTTCTATGGACGATGCAGTCGCATGGATGGCTGCATCGTCTGCTTTTCCTGCGCCGATCATCATCCCTTCGGCCTCTGCAAGAGCCGCAAAGACCTTTCTTAGCAGACGCTTCGATTCGCTGGGAAACCGGCCAATGGCATCCAGTGTTTTGTCGATCTGAACGGTGTGCTGAACGAAGTGCGCCTCATAGCGGTGCAGCCTGTGCCGGATCGGGAAACGTGTCTCCTCCCAAAAGACGGCTGGAAGCTCCAGTTCTTCATCGGTGATCGAGGTAAATTCGCCAACAATCACCTGATGAAGTTCACGATGATACGCCGTCATTTCTGACAGCGGCCGTTTGATGAGCGCAAGGTACTCCTCATCCCGGATCCCGGCCAGCCGGTCTGCATCGGTGTCGGAAATCCGATTCGGAGTCCATCTTCCGGATCGATGCTGCTCAAGGGCATAGCGGATCGTGATTGTAAAATTCATCTCGGTGCTCAGGATATGGGCATATGCCTTCTGGACCGGCCATTCTCCTGCCGCCGGTTCCTGCTCCGCGTCTGCATCGGAAATCCCCAGGAGGGCAGCCTGCAGGTCCAGGTAAGCGGCGTGGTACTGGCTCAGGATGTGCTGGGCCAGCGTAGGCCTGGAACGAAGCGCGGAAAGGGTTACAGCAAGGTCGCGCAGCTCTTGCAGAGTCACAAAAAGGGCGAAGCGGACCCCCTCTTCGTCATGATCCTTCCAGATCCACGGACGTTCCAGGTCTTTTTCAGAAAGCGGCAGCAGGAGTACTGAAAACGTTTCGACGGCCTGGCTCAATCTTTTATCAAACATGTTCACTCCTCAGTGGTGCTGCCTGTGGCGGTTGGCTGACGAACCCAGAAGCGGCTCTTTCCCCACCGGTGCAGGGACACAACTCCAACCAGGATTAAGCCGCCCAGCAGATAGGCGCCCAGAACATCGCTTGCCCAATGCTGGCCCAGATAAATGCGTGAGATACCCACCAAAAGGATAAAAAATCCAAAGACGCACAGAAAAAAACTTCTCTGCAGTGACTGCCTAAGCAGGGTGTACACCGAATACCAGACAAAGCCAAACAGGATGGTATAGAACATCACATGTCCGCTGGGGAAGCTGTAACTGTCGAGGACACGAAAGACGTCCACGATATCCACTGCAGGCCGCGGCCGCCGGATGAAATCCTTGATCAGTTCATTCGTCAGGCCTGAAACAACGGATGCCAGCAGGGATACGACGGCCTCCCACTTAAGCCCTGACAGATAGAACACAAGCGCGATCAGCGCAGGGATGACAATGGATTGTGGCAGGAAACCCGGCCAGCTGACAAGCCTCATCATCCCCGCGAACAGTGGAGAATCGATTGACTGGATGGCACGTGTAATTTGAAGATCGATTGCAAAAGACGGGGTCGTGCTGACCAGAATTGTCAGTAACGCAAAAACAATGACGGCCAGAATTAAGGCTAGCTGAAACAGGGTAGAGCGGCGCCGCCTGACGGGAGGCGAGACCATTTCCGCCGGCGATGCCGGGTTGTTGGTGTTTTGTGTTGAATGCTTTTCGGGAGGTTTTACCATCCGGTCATTTCTTCACACATAAAGCTCGTTTACCACTCTACGAATGGAATTTACAGGATGGCAACCTGCCCATTTCGGATTACAGGGTTTCCAGATAGTTAAGCACATCCCGGGCCTCGCCGCCGCCGGCCTGGGCATGCGCGATGAGAGGAATACCGTGGGGACCCAGCGTATGGAGCGCAGCGGGAAAGGCGGCCAGCGTGGCTTTGACGATCTCCAGGTTGCCAAGCATGGCTGCAGCGAACAGGTCGAGGCGTGCCCCTTTTTGGAGAAGGAAATTTGCAATATCCTTCCGGCCCATATGCGCCGCCGCGCCGAGAGCCGATTCAAAATCTCCGCCGCCCCAGTCCCAGCAGGCATTGATCAAACCAGGTTCCTGGGCAAGCATTTGCTGGACGCGGTTCAGATCTCCGTGTGCGACCCCGACAAATTCCTGTACCAGACTGGCTTGCAAAGCGGTTTTTGGCTGCATGTTTCTCTCCTTCGGATCAGTTATGGATAAATTGTACTTCATCATATTTTCCATTCGCCGGATCGAATAAGTCCGATGAAACTCCACTGAGTGTTAATTCGAAGAAGGATATCAGGTAATCGTCCAAAATGGCTGTGACCCGGCTGCCAGGGATAGGACCTTTCAAGCCGAGCTGAGGAGTGAGCGGGGAGAGCCGCGGCAGGTCGCTGAAATCATAGTGCGCGGTTCCTTCGATGAACACAGCGCCCAGGGCTTGATCTGATTTATCATAGAACGGACTGAACAGCCGGTTGTTGAGGCTGTCCGTATCATCGGCCCAGCGCTGGCTGAACATGAAAAAGGCAGGCTGGGAGACACCGCTTTCGAGTACCTCGGTCGATACCGGGCGCATGAAGGGATCCTGTCCGAGCAGCGCCTTGCAGCGCGGGTCGCTGCCGCAGAACTGGATCGCCGCGCCGCCGCCGGTGGAATGCCCATAGACGCCGACCCGTGAAAGATCCAGTTTGCCTGCGAACGGGCTCCTGATACTGGTGTTTATGACAGCAAGGTGATCGAGGACCCAGGCCAAATCCCCGGCCCATTGATCAGCCAATTTGTCGGCTGCCAGATCATATTCATCGTCCGGTGCACCGCTGGGCAGCGCCTCTGGATTGTTTTTTGCAATTGTGCCATCTTCGAACACGGTAACCACCGCGCCATAGGTATGCTGAACACCGACGACTATAAAGCCGCGGCTGGCGAGCTGAAGTGCCTGTCCGCTGTTCTGGGCACTGAAGCCGTTCCAGCCATGTGAGAATAGGATGACAGGAAAGGCTTCATCGGGCTGTGCCACCCGGGCATCCTGATAGGCAGGCAGTTTGACCAGCGCCAGATGATCGAGGAAAAAGGATGGCATTCCGATGTAAGTCGAAATGGCCGGACCAAATACATCGGCACGGCTCATCCATGGAGCGCGAGCATCATCCGGATTCGGCTCAGCCGGGTACCAGACCTGGATCTGGAACCGGCGGGGTGCTTCCTGACCCGAATACAGCTCCACACGTGACGGGTCAGTCAGCTCGAAGCTTGTCGTACCCACCGGGTAGGGACCGTCCGGAGCGGGAATTGCCGGGACCGGCAAGACGACAGGTAGGGCCGTCGCAACGGCGAGCAGGATCACGGTCAGATAGGAACCGATCGGATTCCAATCGGATGGCGATTTGATCTTGACCAGCGCGCTGAGTCCGAGCAGGGACGAGAGTACATACAGAGGGATCATCTGCCAGCGATAACCCTCGATGGCGAAATGAAGAAGTGTGACGACCAGCGCCGACGCAGGAGCCAGCCGGATCCACAACGGGCGCGGGTGCCGCCATAACAGGTAAACAGCAAGCAGAAGTGGAATAACAATCTCGAATGGTCGCATAGGGTTTCTATTTTAGCTAGGCGTCTGCTTGTACACTGTTGGACTTCACTTATTAAGCGCTGAAATGGTTGGCGTGTGGGGCATTCATGCGGTCTGAAGTGCATCCTTCCCGACCCTATAGGCCTGGGCATATACGCTGTTCATGATCAGGATCTGGTAAGCCATGTACGGGGCCATGAGGAGCGGGACGATACACATCAGAACAATCGTCAGCATGGCAAACTGGATGACGAACATAAACACGAACGAAGCGATCAGGATGACGGCGTACCCCAGGATAAACTGGCCGACGGCTTTTCGGAAGATGGAAAACCATTCCCGGAATTGGAAGGCCGCCTGGAACGACCGCTGCACGGCCACGTGCGGAAGTGCCGCCGATATGATGATGCTATAAGGCATGGACAGGAGGACAAACATGCCCATGATGAAGGTCCCGATCACCATGAACAGAACGCCCACCAGCCCAAGAGAGGAAGTGCTCTCCTCGGCCAGCACCGGGATGGCGATGGTGCCGCTGATCACAAAAACCATTCCGCAGCCCATAAGCAGGAACAGAGGCAGCATCAGCACGATTTGAGCACCGTACAACCGCACTCCATCCATCAGCATTTCGGACCAGTCACTTCCCTGCCAGACAGGCATGGAAGGCCCTTTTTTCTGCTCGATGATCTGCCGCATGATCCTGGCGGAATAACCCATCAGGATGAGCGAAGGGAGAATGGGAACAAGGAAGGCTGCAAGCATGATCGCACATGCGATCAGGAACTGGCTGCGCGACTCGCTGTCACGGACGGGAAAGAGCAGGATTTCCTGCAGGTTGGTCATGGGGTGTCCTTTTCTTTGATGAAGTTGTGATGCCCGTACCTGTGATTGTACATGAAATTTATCACCAAGGTTCGCTGCTTAAGGAACTCACGACGATCTTTCACAAGTGAAAACTCCCCGGCGTGCTGTACAATTGTACAAAATGCAGACCAACATGCTCTTATTCTCGATCAGCATTTTCCTTTCAGCATTTCTTCTTTTTCAAATTCAGCCGATGATTGGTAAGGCGATCCTGCCCTGGTTTGGGGGAACGCCGGCGGTCTGGTCCACCTTGATGCTCGCCTTTCAGGTTCTGCTTACAGGCGGGTATGCCTACTCCAGCTGGCTGGTGCGAAAGGCAAATCGGCAGGCACACATCCACATTGCCCTCCTCGCTGCGGCGATCCTGGTTCTCGGGGTTCGCTGGGTGCTGGGTATGCCTCCTGTCATCCCCTCGATCCCTGTCGATAGCCAGCCCATTTTTAACCAGTCGTCTCCGATCCTGGAAATCCTGGAAGTTCTACTCCTTTCCTCGGCTGTTCCCTTTTTTGTCCTCTCCACCAACGGTCCTCTTATGCAGGTCTGGTTCAGCCGTCTGTATCCATCCAGCTCTTATACGCGCCTGTATGCCCTTTCGAATGGCGGATCCCTGCTGGGGTTGCTCACTTACCCATTTCTGATCGAGCCCAATTTTTCATTGCGATTCCAGGGTTGGATATGGACCCTTGGCTTTCTCGTTTTTGGATTGCTGGCGGGCTGGATCGCCTTCCGCAGTGGACAGGTTCCGGCTCCTTCGACGATCCGGCCGGATCCCGTTAAGCGGACCCATCCTCCCTCCCCGGCTTTGTTATCCCTGTGGCTGCTCCTGAGTGCGACTGCCTCCCTGTTCCTGCTGTCGGTGACCAACCAGATCTCACAGGAAGTGGCGGTCATTCCGTTTCTATGGATACTGCCACTGTCGATCTACCTGATCTCTTTTATTCTGACGTTCTCAGGCCGGCCGGGCCTCTATCAACGCAAATTCCATGCGCTTTTCTTTGTGTTCAGCGCAGCGTTCACGCTGTTTGTCATGCTCAACGCGACCCAGATGCATGTCTACTGGCAGATCCTGGTATACAGCCTGGTGTTATTCGAGGCATGCATGCTTTGTCATGGAGAATTGTATTTGCTGCGCCCCGAGGCCGAGCACCTGACGACGTTCTACCTGATGATATCTGTGGGCGGCGCGTTGGGGGGAATATTCGTCAGCCTGCTCGCTCCACTGATCTTCAACGGCTACTGGGAATTCTTTGTGGGGCTGGCCATGACGGTTGCTATCTTTCTTATGGTCCTGCGCCCGGAGCCTGGCACGCTTGCCGCCCGCGCCCGGTTTATAACTCTGGTCTTTATACTGGTCACCGGCATGCTGTCGATCCTTGACTCGAGCTTTTCGGGTGCCTTGTTTGCAGAACGAAATTTCTACGGACTGATCCGGGTGCGTGGTTTGCTGCCGAGCGGCTCACAGGAACCTGCCTATATCATGTCGCATGGCATTACGGTCCATGGATTGCAGTTCATCGAGCCCGAAGTACGCCATCTCCCTACGACATACTATGTGCAGGGCAGCGGGGCGGGGCTGGCGATCCAGAATCACCCGCGGGCTGGAAACGGCCTGCGCGTCGGCATGCTGGGCGTAGGCACAGGAACCCTGGCAGCCTATGGCCAGCTCGGGGATATCTACAGGTTGTATGAGATCAATCCGGTGGTGATCGATCTTGCGCAAGGGCAGGGGGGATATTTTTCGTTCGTCCAGGACAGCCAGGCAGCGGTGACGATGGTGCCGGGAGACGCCCGCATCTCCCTGGAGCGTGAGCTTGCCCGTGGGGATGAACAAAATTTCGATGTGCTGGTTTTAGACACATTCAGTAGTGACTCGGTCCCTGTCCATCTGCTGACAAAGGAAGCCCTGGCGCTCTACCTGGCTCATCTGGCTCCAGATGGGATGATCGCCGCCCATATCACAAACTTACACCTGGATCTTCAGCCGGTATTCTGGCAGCTCGCCCAGTATCATCATTTGAGCATGGCGCGCATCGAATACCAGGGCGATGCCGATGGCGGCTATGCTTCTCATTGGATACTGCTGTCGCGTGACCCGGCCCTCCTGCAGATCCCCGCCATTCAGGAGAGGTCCGTTGATCTCTCTGGATATTCTACTGATCTCTCCCTGTGGACGGATGATTACAGCAACCTGTTTCAGATCTTGAAATAGCCTGGTGATTTTATTGGGGGAGTTTTGTCGCCACCAGGATG
>DASUOS010000348.1:0-2924 GCA_036276515.1 Anaerolineales bacterium
GGCGGTGGTCGCCTTCCTGCCCTACTTCCCCATCTCCAAGCACATTCATCTCTTTTTTGCCCCGATCAACTACGCATTGAAGCCTGAGCGCAAGTCCATCGGGCAGTTGAATTACATCAACCTCGACGACCCGTCGATCGAACAGTTCGGTGCGGCTACGATGAAGGACCTGCCCTGGGAACAGATCATGGATGCCTATGCCTGCGTGATGTGCTTCCGCTGCCAGGAGTTGTGCCCGGCCTACGCCACCGGCAAGATCCTCTCGCCGGCCGCGCTGGAGATCAACAAGCGCTATCACCTGAACGGCGGCGGCTCACTCGACGTGCCAATGCTGGACTTAATTCCCGCTGAAGCCGTCTGGGCCTGCACGGCCTGCGGCCAGTGTGTGGACATTTGCCCGGTAGGCAATGAGCCCATGCGTGACATCCTGGAGATCCGCCGGAATCTCACGCTGATGGAAAGCAATTTCCCGCGCCAGCTGGAGAACGCGTTCAAAGGCATGGAGCGCAATGCCAACCCGTGGAACGTCTCGCAGGCCGACCGGATGAAATGGGCAGAAGGGTTGAACGTCCCGACCATCGAGCAGAACCACGAGCCCGAGCTGTTGTGGTGGGTAGGCTGCGCACCGGCCACCGACTCGCGCGCCCAGAAGACCGCCCAGGCCTTTGCCAAGATCCTTAACGCAGCGGGAGTCAACTTTGCGGTACTGGGCCGCAACGAGCAGTGCAATGGTGACTCGGCTCGCCGCGCCGGCCGGGAGGATATCTTCTTTGGGCTGGCCACGGCGAATGTGGAAATCCTCAATGAGGTCAAACCCAAACGGATCGTCACTACCTGCCCGCACTGTCTGCACACGATCAAGAACGAGTATCCGGCGTTCGGTGGCAACTACGAGGTTGTTCATCACACCCAGTTCATCAACGAGCTGGTCGGCGCAGGCAAGATCGCACTGAACCTGGAGGGCGACAACATGCAGGTCACCTTCCACGATCCGTGCTACCTGGGGCGGCACAACAAGATCTATGAAGCGCCGCGCGAAGCCTTGAAGTCTGCCGGCGCCCTGACGATCGAGATGCCGCGCAATTCGTCCAAGTCTTTCTGCTGCGGGGCAGGCGGCGCGCAGATGTGGAAGGAGGAGGAGCCGGGCAGCATGCGCGTCAACGAAGCGCGGTATATGGAAGCGAAGGAGACCGGGGCAAGCACGGTCGCGGTCGGCTGCCCCTTCTGCATGACCATGCTCAGCGATGCAGCCAAAGCGGACGGCGGCACGCTGCAGGTCAAGGATGTCGCCGAGCTGGTCGCCGAGAGATTAAAGTAAAGGGAGGCTCATGATCGACCTGACAACCGAGTTTGGCCGCGCCGTGGCGCGCCATCTCGAAAACCAATATGTCATCTGGCTGACGACCGTCGATTCAACATTGACCCCGCAGCCGCGGCCGGTCTGGTTTATCTGGGAGAACGGCTCGGTTCTGATCTTCAGCCAGCCTCATGCTCATAAGGTCCGGCATATCCGCAACAACCCGAACGTCGCTCTTCATTTCAATACAGACGAGACCGGCGACAGGCATGTGATCATCCTGACCGGCAAAGCTTCCATTGATCCAAACAGTCCGCCCGCCCACCGGGTTCCGGCATATCTGAAAAAGTATGAAAGCGGGATCCTCGGGTTGGACATGACCCCCGAAACCTTCAGCGCAGACTATTCGACCTCCATCCGAATTACCCCTGCCGATGTTCGTGGTTGGGAGTAAAATAGTTTTTCCAGCCAGGAGGAGGTTTGAATGAAGGACACGATTCGCACGCTTCATCCCGAAAAAAAACAGGGAGTGAACATCAGCCGGGAAAAATATGAGATGATCTGCAAGGCCATTATGACAGCCCTGCACTCGCAGAAGGAAATGACTTTTATGAATTTATCCAGGGCCGTGGAAAAACAGGTCAGTGGAAACTTCGAGGGATCGGTGACGTGGTATGTCACCACCGTCAAGCTGGACCTGGAGGCGCGGGGAACGATCAAGCGTGTGCCTCATTCCCGTCCACAGCTCCTGAGACTCGTCTGAAGGTTTTTCATGTCCGATAAGCCGTCATTTGATATCAACGAAGCGCATGCCTATTTCTCCACCGAATCTTTCAAAGCAGCATGGGCCTACATCGAGCAGACCAGTCAGCGTTCACCGGATGAAGATCTGGCCATGCTGCACTCCGCGATCGTTTCGCTGTGGCACTGGTCGCAGCGCAGCGATGTACGAGCCGAGAACCTGGCCCTCGCCAACTGGCAGGTGTCGCGTGTTTATAACCTGATCCGGCAGCCCAACAATGCCCGCACCTATGGATTGCTTGCCTTGAAATATGCCGAATACCTGGAACCCACCTACAAGGCCTACGCCTATGAAACGCTGGCCCGGGCCGAGATGCTGTCGGGCAACCGGGTGATTATGATGGTCTACCTGGATAAGGCCCATGCAATGGTCAAGCAGATCAAAACAGAGGAAGACCGGTCGCTGCTCCTCAAGGACCTGGAATCCATCCGCTAGGTAGAAAGAGAACCCGCTTCGCTACCGAAACGGGTTCTCTTTATTGATCTCTCAGGCTGCTTTTCTTCTACGCACAGCCTTCTCGATCTCCATGGCAACGAATATCACGGCGCCGCTGCCGATTGCGATCAGCAGGTCCAATCCACGCAGGGGGACCACATTGAAGAACGAGCTCAGCACCGGGACATAGATGACCAGCAGCTGCAGGCCTGTTACCAGCAGTGCCATCCCGGCCAGAAGCGGATTACCGGACAATCCCCGTTTGAAAAACGAATCCTGCTGGGAGCGCGAAGCCAGCGCCTGGAAGACCTGGGCGAAGGCCAGGAAGGAGAAGACCATCGTCTGCCACTCCTCACGGCCTGAGAAGTAATACCAGGCGCCCAGTGCCAG
>DASUOS010000349.1:0-9544 GCA_036276515.1 Anaerolineales bacterium
GGCATAGCGGTGCACCAGGTCGAGGAAGTGCAGGCTGCACAGGACGGTCACACCGTCGTTTTTATTGATCTCCTCGAGATGCTTCATAATACTGTGCGCCAGGACCGGGTCGAGGCTGGCAACCGGCTCGTCGGCCAGGATGATCTGCGGATCCTGCATGAGCGCCCGGGCGATCCCAACACGCTGCTGCTGTCCGCCGCTGAGCTCGTCGGCACGCTGGTTGGCCTTGTCGGCGATCCCGACCCGCTCGAGCTGCTGCATGGCTTTCTCCAGGTCTTCCTTTGGGAAACGATTGAAGAAGCTCCAGGCTGGGTTCACATATCCCAACCGGCCTGCCAGCACGTTGGTGAGGACAGTAGAGCGATGCACCAGGTTAAAGTGCTGGAAGACCATGCCGATCTTGCGGCGGATGCGGCGCATTTCCTCGGGTGTTGCGGCGGTCACATCCTCCCCATCCCAGAGGATCTGGCCGGCCGTGGGATCGATCAGGCGATTGATGCAGCGCAGCAGTGTGGACTTGCCTGAACCGCTCAGGCCGATGACGGCCAGGAATTGTCCCTTGGGTACCTCGAAGGAGACATTGTCCAGCGCCTGTACGCCGCCTTCATATACTTTTGTTAGGTTTTTTACTTGGAGCATAATCTGTTCTCGTTGTCAATTGTGATAGGGCGTGTGACGCCTTCGTTCCGCGGAATCCCCTCGATTATAAAAAGAAAATGAATCGGATAAAGACAATTTCGGGCAGAGACCGAAGTCCCTGCCCGAATGGATTGCAAACGAACTGGATTATCTGAGCGACTCAATGGTCGTGCCGGACTCGGCCACAAGCAGGCGGACAAAGTCGTAATCGGCATCGGAGGCGGGCTCAAGGCCCGACCAGCCGTAGAAATCTTCACTGCCGATGGAGGTGCCCCAGGCTTCGGTCTCGGCGAAGGCAAGCAGAGCCTCTTCGATCTGCGTGCGCAGTTCCGCCGGGAACTCAGGAGCGAAGGACATGGTGTCGTTTGGAATATCCGGGGAGAGGCTCAGGATGCGAACCTTCTGGACAACATCGGGGAACTCTTCGCGGATGTTGGCGCGGGCATCGAGAATGCGGTAGCCTTCGCAGAGCAGCTGGCTGCCGTCTTCATTGAGACCGCAGGTGCTCATATCGACAGGAACTTCGGGATCATCGCCGACCGCCCAGGGTTCGGCGCCTTCGGGCGCGGCCCACGGGCTGTAGAAGGCGGTCGCGAAGTCGGCTTCTCCGTTGTAGACAGCACGAACTGCCCCGGGATGATCACCGGCTTCGAGGGTTTCACCAGGAGTAATGCCAGCTTCCTTCAACTGCACAAACGGGACCAGATAACCGGAGGTCGATCCGGCATCCGGATAGGCCCACTTCTTGCCTTCCAGGTCCTCGAGAGACTGGATGTCGCTATCGCGACCGACAACAAACATGGTCCAATAGACACCCCAGCCGCGGCGAACGGCTCTGAAGGAAACATCCACACCACACAGGTCATTGGCCAGCACGTAGCCAAAGGCGGGGATGAAGGCCATAGTATCTGTGGGGGAGGCGCACATTTCTTCGATGGTGGCGGCATAAGAGGTCGGCACGCTCACTTCGAAGGTCAGGCCGGTGGCCTCATTGAGGGCTTCGGCCATGATCTCACCACCGGTGACGATCACGTTGGCGTCCACAGACGGGACGAACAACACCTTGATCGGGTGATCGGGAGAACCGATCTCCTGGGCGGGCGCTTCGGTGGGAGCCTCAGTCGGCGCTTCGGTGGGAGCCTCCGTTGCAGCCTCGGTCGGCGCTTCGGTCATGGGCGCCTCAGTGGGGGCTTCTGTGGCAGGCGCGCAGGCAGAGACCACCAGCACGAGGATCGCCATCAAAGCCAGTAGTGCATTCAGTGACTTCTTCATTTCTTCTCCTCTTGATATTTGGATTTGGGAAAGTTTCCCGAACGTAGTTTATGATACAGCGTATTCTTCAATCAGACAAGTGACTTTCGTTTAGATTGAAGCATTTCTCATTTTACAAGTGTGGTCAGGTCCAGAGCCGATGCCCTCACATACCTTCGGAACTCCGCGTAAAAGCCATCGTTGACCACCTGCAGTTCCTCGATGCCGTAGGCGGTCCGGAACGCCTCCCGGCCGTTATCGGTTTGCAGGATGGCGGCGATCTGTGCCGCAAACAGCTCGCGCATACCCTCGGGCATTCGGGTTGAAAAAGCCAGAACTTCATACGGAATGATGGCAGGAATCTGCCAGACCACGATGACCTGCTCGACCAGATCCGGGAATTCATCCTCCAGCGAAGGGAACTTGCGTGCGTCGACATACGTTGCGCCGAAATCACAAATCCCGCTGGCATAGAGCGAACGGACCACCGTAGGATGACCTTCCACGAACGCGGCGGGCTTGGTGACGATCAGGCTTTCATTCAAATATCCCAGCGGTACCACGTATCCGGATGGCGACATCTCATCGCTCCAGCAGGGCTTCTTCTCGGTGAACTGGGCGAGCGCTACGGCAGCAGGCTCGGTATTTTCCCCGGCCACGTCATCATAAAAAGATTCGAATCCGCCCTTGCGCGTGGCAAGGAACTGCGCTCCGTACAGCGACTCACCATCCTGCATCAAGCCATATACCGCCCGCACCAGGTCCCGCTGGTAGGCCAGTTCGTAGGCATACGGATCGAGCAGGACGATGTGGGCATTGCCGCGCTCGATTGAATCCAGCAGCGATGTGTAGGAATCCGGGCGAATGGTGACAACCGTGTAGCCGGTCCGTTCAGTAAACTGAGAAGCGATCAGCCGGGCAGCTTCGATCTGTTGCGCTGAATCGGCGCCTGGCGGCAGGGCGAGGATGATGGGATTTTCGGCGAGGCCCAGCTCCACCGCCATGGATGGAGGCGGGGCGGTGTCCGTCGGTGTGGCGGCCGGTGCGGGGGAAGAGGTTGGTGTAGCCAGCGTCACGTTAACGCGTGGAAATGCGCAATTTGCAAGGAAAATTGCCCCGATGAGTAAGAAAATTGTTAATACGACTGGTGTACGGTTCACGTCTGATTCGTACAGATTATAATACGGGCATGAGAAACAATAACCTGTTCTCTTTATTGATACTGATCGTGTTAATAGCAGGTGCCTACTTTATCGTTCAGACCATCCAGCAGACCCAGCAGGCTGTGACTGAGCCTTTCAACCAGGTCAGCCAGGCCAACCAGTCATTACAGACCCAGGTCTCGAACCTGTTGAATCCGACCCCCACCATTATCCCTGACCCTGTCACGTATATCAATGAAATACGGGCGCTGGCGCGGCTCGAAACCATCCAATACAGCGTGGAAAAGGTCATTACCGGTGAAACGGGCGGCGGTACCTTCCAGGCTTTGTTCGGCGACAAGATCCTGTTCGTGGGGCACGGCACTGTGATCGCCGGCATCGATATGGCAAAGATGCAGCCCGAAGACATGCGCTATGAGAACGGTGTACTGACCGTGCGGCTGCCTCCGGCCGAGATCTTTATTGCCGCCCTGAACAATGAAAAATCCTATGTGTACGACCGCAATACCGGCGTCCTGACCCGGCCGGATATCAACCTCGAGACCCTGGTCCGCCAGAGTGCTGAACAGGAAATTCTCAAGGGCGCGCTGGAGGATGGCATTCTCGAGCAGGCCCAGGTCAATGCCGAGGCCTATCTCTTGAAGTTCTTCGCTGCGCTTGGGTTTCCCAACACGATCTTTCTATACGACCAGGGGTAGTAGAGACGTTGCCTGCAACGTCTCTACTACCGTTCCGTCCAGGAGGGGTGATCGTATTTTTTACGGACCAAGTCATCCGTCCTGTCTGATTCGGATCCGGACAATTCTCCTCGTTCCAGAGTTAAACCTAATTGCGATTCGAAAGCCTGGATAAAGGCCTGCGCGGCCGTCTCCCAGCTGACTGTGCGTCCCAGGGCGGATTCCACGGTGGATGCCTTCGCCAGCAGACGCCTGGCCGCCTCTGCGCGCGCCGGCTCGCTTTCGAAGGCCAGCGCCTGGCAGATGCGTGAGAGATCTCCAGTGAGCGGCAGTGAGCCATGCTGGAGGACGCCCTCCTTCTTGCGGGCCTGGGCGGAACCGATCAGCTTTTTCCCATCGACGGTGATCTCATAGGTGGAAGGGATTTCGAAGCAGACCGGGTTGGGGGTGGGACCCATCTCTGCCCTGCCCTCCTTGATCTCCACAGGGACTTCCAGTTTTTTTACGGCGAGCAACAACGCCTGGGCCAGGCGGTTGTAGGATTCGAGAACCGTCCCGGCTACGCGGGGCTCGTCGTTTGGTGCGATGACCGAGTAGGTAATTTCATCGGTGTGCAGGATGGCGCGTCCCCCGGTCAGGCGGCGGACCACGTCCCAGCCGCGCTCGCGCAGGCGGGCCGCGTCAACATCGGCGAAGGGCTGGGCATGACCCAGGGAGAGACAGGCCGGGTCCCAGGCATACAGCCTCAGGGTCGGCGCCGATTCGCCGCGTCCAATGTGTTCGAGTATGGACTCGTCAAGAGCCATGTTCCACGCGCCCGAGGCGGGAGGGGTGATCAGCAGTCGCCATGTATTCATATAGCGTATTGTACCCAACCTGACGGGTGAAGAGCCATCGCCGGACCGTGCAAAATAGCTTAAACTTGGAGGATGGATGTCCAACGACAGGCGATGGCAAAGCAAGCGGCCGCGGCGCGGGCTGAATTTCATGCCCTGCTCGATTCATTTATCCTGTTATCCATTAGCGCTTCCACAGGAAGCAGATCTCGCAGTAGAGGTGGAAAATGATGACTGCACTTCGGTCCTTCCTGTTCCTTTTGCTGGCGCCGGGCACGGTGGCCGGCTACATACCCCTTGTGCTTCTCCAGCGTGGACCGCAATTCGATCCGGGCCTGCTGGCCCTGTTCTCTTCGCCGTTCTGGCTGGTCGGGGGGCTTATTCTTTTATGGAGCTTCTGGAACTTCCTCAGCGAAGGACATGGTACACCAGCGCCGATCGACCCGCCCAGGCAACTGGTTTTGAAGGGTTTCTACCACTATGTGCGCAACCCCATGTACATCGGCGTGATCTTCATCCTGATCGGCCATTTCCTGTGGTCTGGCTACTGGTTCATTCTGGCGTATGCCGGCCTGGCTTTTCTGGTCACCCATTTGTTCGTCCTTTTCTATGAGGAGCCCGCCTTGAAACGAAAATTCGGCACGGCCTACGAAGAATACCTGAGGCGCGTCCCGCGCTGGATTCCCCGGCTGACAAAGTAATATGCCCGGTTTCCTCAAACCCACCCTGGGGAAGCTTGTGCTTACAGCCGGCCTGTTTTACGCATCGAGCTCCGTGTGGCGAGCGTATGTCATCTCACGTATTTCAGACACCTTCCCCCATGGTTTTCCTTTCCAGTTTTACGCAGGGTGGGGTCCATGCCCGCCGGGCAAGAACTGCTCCGAGTTCAACGGGTGGTTCCTGCTGCTGGATATTCTTCTCTGGTATATCGTCAGTGCCTTTATTGTTGATCGTCTTCGAAATCGAGAGTGAACTTCCTTAAAACACTGCTCTACATGGGAAACCTGCACGGCTTCTTTACTTTCCATGTCCCGTTCCTGCTGGCAGGGCTGGGGCTCATGCTGTTCGAAGCGAGGATCTTTCCTGTGATTGGGTTGCCACATCCTGTTTTCTGGCATAATTGGAATGCAAGAGTTTTTACCGGAACCCTTTTCAAGTGAGGCAAAATGTCCGATGCTGTGACCATCCCTGCAGACCAGGTGCGTTTTTTCAGCGGGAGCTCGAATCCTGAGCTGGCCGCAAATATTGCCCGTGAGCTGGACGTGCCGCTGGACGATACACTTATCACCCGTTTCAGCAACGACAACCTGTTCATCCAGCTGGGCGAGACGGTCCGTTACCGGCGTGTGTATATCGTCCAGTCGCTGTCCCAGCCGGTGAACGATCACCTGATGGAACTGCTGATGATGCTCGATATCGCCCGCAGCGCGGCCGCCTCCGAGGTGCATGCCATCATCCCGTATTTCTCCTTCGCCCGCTCCGATAAAAAGGATGCGCCGCGCATCTCGATCACGGCCCGGCTGGTGGCCGACCTGTTGAAGACGGCCGGCGCCACCCACGTGATGAGCATGATCTTCCATTCGCCGCAGGTGCATGGATTCTTCAGCCTGCCCACCGACCCCCTGAGCAGCTGGGTGGTTTTGAAGAAATATCTGGAGAACCGCAAACTGGAAAATACGATCATGGTCTCTCCGGACATGGGGCAGGCCAAATCGGCAGCGCGCTTTGCCAGCATCCTGGGACTGCCGATCGCGGCCGGGAACAAGGAGCGCATATCGGATTCCGAGGTGCGGATCAGCGGGCTGGTGGGGAACCAGGTACGCGGCCACCGCTGTGCCCTGATCTATGACGACGAGATCGCCACCGGCGGCTCCATCCACGAGCTGAGCCGTATGCTGCTGGCCGAGGGCATCGAGGAAATGATCGTGATCTGCACGCACGGCGTCTTCACCCGCGGTGGTCTCGAGCGGCTGGCCGAGATCCCGCAGATCAGTGAGATCGTCACGACCGACACAGTCTACATCCCGCCGGAGAAGAGACACCCAAAGCTGAAGATCCTCTCGGTGGCGTCGATCTTTGCGGATGCGATCCGGTTCAACATCCATCGCCGGTCGCTGAATGACCTGTTTGTCTACGGCCAGTAACGTGCCGCCATGCTCGTCAGGTTGAAGGACCGCGCCCGCGCACTGAAAGCCGAGGTCGTTGCGATCTATTTTGCAGCAAAGGACCCGCGCACGCCGTGGTATGCGAAGGCGCTGGTTTTTTTCGTTGTGGCGCATACGCTGAGTCCAATCGACCTGATCCCCGATTTCATTCCTGTCCTGGGTTTTCTGGATGACCTGGTCATCACCCCGGCTGGACTTTGGCTGGCGGTCCGCCTGATCCCGCCGGAAGTGCTGGCAGAGGCTCGGGTCGCTGCCGCTCCTCACAGCGTGGACCGGCGCCCCGGTACAGTGGGGATGCTCGTGACTCTCCTGCTGTGGCTTGTGGCCGCGGGTGCCGCTGTTTTCCTGATCCTGTATTTCGCAAAACGAATATAATCAACCGAAGGAGGCTCTCATGATTGGAAAAGCAATGCAAGACGCAATGAATGAACAGATCAACAAGGAATTCTTTTCTTCGTATCTTTATCTTTCGATGGCCGCCTATTTCGAGGATAAAAACCTGACCGGCTTTGCCCACTGGATGCGCCTGCAGGCGGACGAAGAGCGCGAGCATGCCATGAAGTTCTACAACTATATCCTGGATGCCGGCGGACACGTCCACCTCAAGGCGATCGATGCGCCGGAAACCGACTGGAAGTCGAACCTGCAGGTGGCCGAGCAGGTCGCAGAGCACGAAGCCAAGGTGACTGCCTCGATCCATGACCTGTATGCCCTGGCCCTGGAGGAAAAGGATTACGCCGCCCAGGTGATGCTGCACTGGTTCATCAGCGAGCAGGTGGAGGAGGAGAAGAACGCCGCGGAGCTTGTCGCCAAGCTCAAACTGATCGAGGAGCGCGGCACGGCCGTACTGATGCTCGACCATCGACTCTCCAAGCGGAACGGGGAAGGGAAAGGCGAAGAGGAGTAAATTAGATTGAAGGCCCTAAGGGTTTTCAATACCCTTAGGGCCTTTTTTATTTTGTTGGAGGTGCATGCGTTTTTCGATCCGCCGCGCTACCCCTGAGGATAAGCAGGCATGGCTCCATATGCGCCAGGGACTATGGCCCGAGGCGCCGCTGGATTACCTGTCCCTGGACCTGGACCGTATGCTCGAGGATGAGAGGAAAGCGGTCTTCGTCGCTGCGAATGCCGACGGGCACCTGGCCGCCTTCATCGAGGTGGGCCTGCGCGATGTGGCCGAGGGTTGTGAGAGCTCGCCGGTCGGCTACATCGAAGCCTGGTATGTGGACCCTCAGGCGCGCGGCCAGAAGCTTGGCCGGGACCTGGCGCACGCCGCCGAGCAGTGGGCCCGTGAAAAAGGCTGCACCGAAATGGCCTCCGATACCTGGATCGACAATGAATCCGGCATCCAGATCCATCAGCGGCTGGGATACTATGAAGTCGACCGGCTGGTTCATTTTGTAAAACGTTTGAACGTTTAAACGTTACAACGTTCAAACGAGGAATATGTCCAAATTTTTGCTCTACGGCTCCTATGGATACACCGGCCAGCTGATCGTGGACCTGGCAACTCGCGAAGGCCTGCGCCCCATCCTGGCCGGAAGGGATGAGAAGCAGCTGCGCGCCCAGGCGGGACAATATGATCTGGAATATCGCGCCTTTTCCCTGGATGAGAGTGCGAAACTCGATCGCGCCCTGCTGGAAGTGGATGCTGTCCTGCACTGCGCGGGCCCGTTTGTGCATACCTACCGTGCCATGGCAGAAGCCTGCCTGCGGACCCGGCGCCATTATGTGGATATCAGCGGCGAGATCCCCGGGTTCGAGGCGCTGGCGGCGATGAATGCTCAGGCGCTGGAGGCGGGCATCCTGCTCCTTCCGGGCGCTGGGTTCGATATTGTCCCCTCCGATTGCCTGGCTGCACATCTCAAAGACAGATTGCCTTCGGCAACGCACTTCCGTTTGTTCGTGCGCGGCATCGGCGCGGGGGTCTCCAGGGGCACGGCGAAATCGGCGATCGAGAACATGCACCGCCAGGGGATGATCCGCCGCGATGGAAAGCTGGTCCAGGTGCCGCCGGCCTGGAATGTCCGCGAACAGGATTTTGGACGCGGTCCGGTGCCGGTTGTCAGCATTGGCTGGGGTGACGTCAGCACCGCCTATCACAGCACGGGCATCCCGAACATCGAGACGTATTTTGCATTCCCAAAACCCTACATCCGTTTCCTGAAAGCAATGCGCGTCATCGGTCCGCTGCTCTATAACCGGCCGGCGAAGAACCTCTTGAAATTTTTTGTCGATACACTTACTCCTCCGGGCCCCAAGGAGGAGAGACGCAGGAAAGGCTCTGCGATCTTCATCGGGGAGGTGACGGATGAGCAGGGAGGGCGCGCCCTCTCGAAACTGGTCTCTCCGGAGGGATATACTTGTACCGCGCTGACCACGGTCGAGATCATGAAGCGCATCCTGAACGGCGAAACCAAACCCGGATTTCAAACGCCCTCACTGGCTTACGGCGCAAACTTTATCCTGCAATTCGATGGAGTGAAAAGAGAAGACCTTGCATGAGAAGAATTCTGCTTCTTTGGATCCTGCTGGTTTCAGCCTGTACATCCAATGCAGCCCCAACCTCGGAGGTGGACATGGCACTCGAGCTTAAAAGCGATGCATTCGTTAACGGTCAGGCCATCCCGGTCAAATATAGCTCCACGGGAAAGAACATTTCCCCGGCCCTTACCTGGAGCGAGCCGCCTGCCGGCACACAGTCCTTTGCGCTGATCGTGGACGATCCCGATGCGCCAATGGGCACCTGGGTCCACTGGGTGCTGTACAACATCAAGCCCGACCGGCGCAGTTTGCAGGAGGATCTTCCGGTG
>DASUOS010000350.1:0-26833 GCA_036276515.1 Anaerolineales bacterium
ACTGTGATTCCACCCGCTCGATGACACCGGTCAGGTCGTAGATGCCTTCCCGGGCTAGGATTTTATTCTCACACCATTCCACACCTTCATCCAGTGACTCCTGGATCAGAAACGTGTCGTCATGCTGGTCATGCAATCCACCGCGCTCCATCTGGTTGACAATATCCTGGGCGACGTGGGTCCATACCATCAGGATCTTGTTGGCCTGGGTGAGTTGTTTGAGCCGGGTGATGCCAAAGACGGCCGACGAATCTACCCGGGTCACACGATGAAAGTCGAGGACGAGGTATCGCAGCGGGGCCTGGTTCTTATCCTGGATCCGGTGGCGAATCTTCTCGAGAATGCTCTGGATGGTCCCAAAGAACAGGTAGCCCTGCAGGCGCAGGATAAAGATCTCTGAACCGCGCTCATGCAGGAGATCGCGATGGGCCTTGGGCCTATCCACGTTGCTGTGATAGATCGAGCCGTTGAGCATATTCTTGATGGCATTGATGCGGCTGTAGCTGATCACGAACAGGATCGCTGCAATAAAGACGCCCGCCGCGACGCCCTCCAAAAATCCAACCGTGGCAATGATGCCCAGGATCGCCCAGACCAGCAGATAATCGAGCAGCGGCAGGGCTTTATAGGAATCGATCAGCCATTCCACCAGGAAGGATAAGCCGAGAAAAAAGATCATCCCGCCCAGGACCGGCTTGGGGAAGTAGGAGATTACCGACGCGCCGAAGAACAGCGCCAGGCCGCAGATCGATGCGGAAATGATATTGACCAGCCGGCTCTTGGCGCCGAGACGGTGCGCCAACGCTGACATCCCAAGGGCCTGGTACCCGACCGAGCTTCCTCCGAGCCCGCCCACCAGGTTCGCCCAGCCGGCTGCCTGGAGCTCTCGGTTCAGGTCGATATCCTGTTTCACCGTCACCTCAAGCGCGCTGGCGTTGAGCAGGAGGGAGATGATACTCAGCACCAGGATGGTGGCGATCTTATCGATGTTCTGGAGGATCACGCCCCAGTCGATCGAACCGAACGCGGACGGTGTGAGCGGCTGGTACAGGCCACCGGCAGGGAAAGGTCCAAGCAGCCAGCCGCGGCTTGATGCCTCGAATACGGGTATGCCGCTTATTAAAAGATAGCCGTAGAAGAGTGCAGTTGCAGCGATGAGTGCGCCCGGTGTAATCAAAAAATGGCTCCATCGTCTCAATAACATAAGAAGCACAACGGCAAATATGACACCCGGGACCCAGTTGATCAGCTGGTCGGCAACAAAAAATTCGGGCAGGTTGGCACGGGTCAGGGGGACATCGACCATGACCCCAAACGCGCCTACACACAGGAGATACCCTGTCCCGGCCAGAAAGCCGCCCACCACAGGGTAGGGTATATAGCGCACGAAGCCACTGGCTTTGAACCAGCCCAGGAGCAGGAAGAAGACAGCGGTTAAAACCGATGTCAGGGAGATTGCCGCAACGATCGTGGAGTAGACCGCTGCCGGCTCCTCCCCGCGCATACTGACGGAAACGCTGGCTGCAACCAGACCCATGATGACGGCCGGGGTATCCTGCGGCAGTCCAACGATGCCGGGCAGGGATGTGGTCAGTGAAATAGCGATCCCCATGACAAATGCGCCAAACAGCATCAAACCGATTCCCCCGGCCAGGAACTGTCCCAGATCTCCCGAGAAGATCAAAGCTGCAAGCGAAATCTCCAGACTGATGGTGATAATGGATGCAATAAGACCGGCAGTAATACTTGGGAGCAGGAGATCGAGTTTGAAT
The DNA here is from genome assembly GCA_036276515.1 of Anaerolineales bacterium. Classification (GTDB taxonomy): domain Bacteria; phylum Chloroflexota; class Anaerolineae; order Anaerolineales; family Villigracilaceae; genus Defluviilinea. The sequence goes on from DASUOS010000350.1 coordinate 1,773, forward strand.
TCGTTTTTGAGATCCCTAAGGTTCATGGCGGCCTTTGCTCAAATGGGAGATTTGGGATGGATTTTGGCTAGTATAGCACGTACACCCTCAGGCACCATCATTTGTGATAAAGAGTGTTACAATCCCGATGCTGGCTGCAAGCGATAGAAGAAGGCCGCATCACCTTGGCAGAAATTATATTAAGACATTCGAGACAAGCGGTGATCGAGAGTGAGTTATGGCATCTACCGGGGATCGAATTTTACTTGTCGAGCAGGACCCAGAGATCAGCGATTTAATCGCCCGACAGGCCCTCCGGGCCGTTGGGTATCGGGTGGACGTTGTTTCCGATTCCTCTTCGGCGATTAAATACTCGGTTCAGACTCCCCCCGACCTGATCATCGCCAATCTAAATCTGCCCGGCCTGAGCGCCAAAGACCTGATCGTTGCTCTCTCGTCGCAGGGAGTAAATACACCGGTCATGGTGATCGCCAACAAGGGACAGGAGCAGGATATCATCCAGGCCTTCCGGCTGGGCGCGGCGGATTATATTTTCTGGCCGGCGCGGGATGCCGAGGTGCTGGCGGCCGTAGAGCGTGTTTTACGCCGGGTCCATGACGTGCACGATCGCCGGCGACTGGACCTCAAAGTAAATGAAATCAACCAGGAACTCCAGCGTAAGGTCCAGGGGCTGACTGCCATCATAAATATCGGCAAGGCAGTGATCTCGATCACAGACCAGCGTGTTCTCTTCCAGAAGATCGTGGATGGCGCTTTCCAGATCGGTGAAGCCAGTAGTGCCTGGTTCCTGGTCAGGGAAGAGGAGCACAAAGGCTATCTGCTCGCCGCCCATCGCGGACTTCCAGAGGCCTGGGCAAAACGGATGAATATGCCTCTCGAAGACGGGGTTGGCGGGCTCGTTGCACTTTCTGGTGAAACCCTGTGCATTTCCGGCGAGCCTCTGCTCAAGTTCCGGGTCGCCAACCTGGGCAGGTCGGTCTGTGCCGTGCCGGTCAAGGTCCATAAGGAAGTCATCGGGATGCTGATGGTCGTGCGCCGCGAAGCACGTCCGTTTGGGAAGGACGAGCAGACCCTGCTCGAGGCAGTGGCGGATTACGCCTCGATCTCGCTGGTGAATGCCCGTCTATTCAGGGCGCTCAACACGACTGCCCAAAGCTCGCGCGAGGCCCAGAAGCGGCAAAATGCCTTGCTCGAGGCGGTTCGCAGCACGGTTGCGGAGGAATTAAGATCGGCTGTCCAGCCGATCGATCTGTTGCTATTTGAAATGACCGGGACACTGTCTGACCCTCAGCGCGAGGCATTGAAAGCGGCCCGCGCCGCCCTACAGCGCATGGCGCGCGCTGCGGAGAGAACAACACCGCCCATACCAATTACTTTAAAAAAGCAGTAAAATCTCATCAATCCTATTCTATGTCAAAGCCCGATTTGATCCTGCTCGCGCTGGAGGAATCCCCAATACTGTACTTAATGGACCGTGCACTGCGTGCCATTAATTATGAAACAGCCATCGCCAAAAACGCACAGGCGCTGGGGAAGATCCTGCAGGAGACATCGCCAGCTCTCTTACTGATCGGGGAAAAGTATGATGGACACGAGGGGCTGAAGATCGCCCGGGAGATCCACGAGCGGTTTCCCACCATGCCTTTCCTGATCTATACCGAAAAGGCACAGCCAGACCTGATCAAGAATATCTTCCGCCTGGGATTGGGCGGTTACCTCTCGCCGCCGCTGCGGACCGATGACATCATCGATGCCGTCGAGAGCAGCCTGAAGAACGCCCAGCGCGTCGGAGATTGGCTGCGGCGTGAGATCCGGCGGACGACCGCTTCGCTGCAAAAGCGAGCCCAGATCTCCGAAGCCGAGCGGTCACGCCTGGAAGCGGTCTTTAATAACATCCACGACAGTGTCATGATCTTGGATAAGGAAAACCGTGTCATGCTGGTCAACCCGGCCATGTGCCGGACATTCGGTCTGGACGAAAAAACCATGATCGGCAAACCGGTGCTGGATGTGGTCAGCCATCCTGATCTGCGCTCCCTGCTCACCCGAACGATCAGCAACGACCCCCTGCAATATCACGAGGTCAGCTTTGCCGATGGCCGGGTCGGCAATGCACAGCTGACCGACATCCATGAAGTAGGGCGCGCCCTGACCATGCAGGACATCACCTACTTGAAGGAAATGGACCGGATGAGGAGTGAGTTCGTGCACACCGTTTCACATGATCTGCGCTCGCCTCTCACGTCGGTCATTGGGTATACCGAGCTCGTGGAGCGGGCGGGCACGCTCAATGACATCCAGCGTGATTTCCTGGCCCGCATCCAGAGCAGTGTCCAGCAGATCACGGGACTGATCAACGACCTGCTCGACATTGGCAGCATGGAGGCAGGGTTCGATACGCGCCGTGAGTTCATCCAGCTCGAAGGCATCCTGCGCTATACCCTCGATATGCTGCAGGGACAGATTAAATCCAAGCATCTGGATGTAAAAACGGATATCGGTCCATCACTCCCGGCCCTGCGCGCCAACCCTATCCGCCTGCGCCAGGTGATGGATAATGTGGTCGGGAACGCGATCAAGTATTCGTTTCCGGATGGGAAGATCGATATTTCCATCCATGAAGAAGGGGAACAGATCATTCTAAAAGTGACAGATGCGGGGCCCGGCATCCCGGTCTCCGACCAGCCGCGCATCTTCGATAAGTTCTACCGGGGGAGCAATATTGCCGAAGTGGAAGGCTCAGGCCTGGGACTGGCCATTGTCAAGACGATCGTCGAGAGCCATCAGGGGCGCATCTGGGTGGAGTCGGTCGAGGGGAAGGGGAGCTCGTTCTTTATCGTTTTGCCTGTTCTGACTGAACCCGCCGCCGTCAGCAAAAAGTAGATCCATTCTCTTGTTCAAGGGTTTAAAAATGCTTCCGCCGAACTTGGTAGTTCGGCGGAAGCTTTCGCCAAAGGAGGAGACAGTGAGGAGCATTTGGAGGTGTCTTTGTTCCGTCTCCGCACTTATAATATCCCATGCGGGAGGTTTCCGCCATCGTAGAATGTAACCGATTATTAGTGACGTTTTTCACGAACACGGATCTTCGAAACGAAGGTCCTGATGATCTCCACGGCTTGTAGCGGGCTTTCGTAAGCCATCACCCACAGATTCGGATCGGGATTCCCGCTGATCATTTTCGATACTTTTCGACCTGCTTTATACAAGGCCAGAACCGGCATGCCCAATCCCAGCGCATAACCAATCTCATAACCCACGCCGTGGGACGGCACGCTCACTTCGGCGATCAAGGCATCACTTTCCTGGATCCAGGCGGTATCCCGTGAATACACCTCGAACGGATCGATGACCGCCTCCGCGGAGAGAACCCCCGTTTCCGCCAGATGAGCTGTAGGAACGGTGTGCCGGTCTTCGGCCAGGGCCTGGGCGATAACCTGATAAACCGGCTCGAACTCCCGCCCGCCAGTGATGGAGCATGCAAAGTATATGTTCATTTTTGTGGCAACCGTGAAAGGATGGAATCCCGGCTTCGTTTCCGGGGATGCGTTGGGGTGGGATCCGTGTTCGACCGCATGCTCTCCAGCTCGGCGCTGAACAGCATCCAGTCGTTGACCAGGATCACGATATGCGGCGTTTTATCCTTGAAAAAGAATCTGGACAGGAACATGCGCAGCACAGAAGGGGAAACAGGATTGCTGTTGAACTCGATCACCATTGCGGTCAGATGCGCCAGGGGGGCCATAATTTCCTGCATCCACCAGGAGAGACTCCTGGGCGGGAAGAGATGGCGCATCTCGGTAGTCGTTGTCTTGCGGATGCGCTTGTAGGAAATTTTCACGCGCATGAAGGGAGTAACAAGTTTCAGGTAGGTGGGGTAGACCCGCACGTAGGCAAAATGCCTGATGATGATAAAGAACAGGCCGATAACGATTGCCAGTCCACCCACGCCGGCCGCAAGCTGCCAGCGCCAGGCAATGAACTGCGCCAGAGGGTGAATGTACTCGCTGTAGGCCAGGGCAAACATCCCCAGCCCGATCGCGATCATGGCCGGCCACCAGCGGTTCAGCATATGCCTATAAACGATCAGCGGGTATCGACGCCCCCGTGCCATCGCTTAATCATCCTCATTCCTTTGGATGGACAGGCCGCTCTCTTCCAGGTCGATGGGAGGGCTGCTGTTCAATTGGGCCCCCAGCTCCGCAATGGCCTGTTTTAGTGTTTCGGCGCGCAGGCTGAAAGTCACGTCGCCGCGGGTCTTTTCGATGATGCCGCGGGCCAGATCGGTCTGGCGGCGGAGTCCGTTCGTGATCGCATCGGGGTAATCCATGGTCACAAGTACGGAGTAGACCTCGTCCATGTAGCCGAGCAGGCGTTCCGCTTCCTCTGAGTAACCAGAACGCAAAATGTCGAGAATGCGGCGGCGCAGCTCTCCCACCACCTCGGCCAGCCCGTTGAGATAGGTGGCATCCCTCACGCGCAGATCCTCGGGAGTCTGGAGCGGCTGGTTGAGGATCAGGGCGCATGTGACGTTTGCTTCGACGAATTCCTTGAGGGCATCCTGGGTGTAGCCGGCGAAGAAGAGATCCGGGTACTCCTTGAGATCCTCGCGAAGCTTGTTCGCAAGATTGCGGGCGTTCGTCAGGTGCTCTTCCATCCCCTCCTGGTCGCCGCGGTGAACGGCGCGGATCGCCAGCGAACAGGCGCGTGTCAGCTGGCGCGCCTCCGCGAGTGCCTGGTCGCGCAATGCGGTGAGCACATCGAACTTCTCCCGGATCTGGTTTGCGATACTCTCAAGTTTATGCATGGTACTCTCACTTCCCTACAATTAAGGTTGGACCTATTCCTGTGGAGGCTCGGGTGGTTTGGATGGGCGGAATAGATGTTCGGCCAGGGAATTGTTGTGCGGTATGGGAATTTCCCCGAAGGCCGTCTCATACCGGGCAAGGTTTTCCGTGAGCGCACGCAGCAAGAGCTTTGCACTGAGCGGACTCATGATGATGCGCGATTGGACAGTAGCGGAGTTCTCGCCTGGCAGCAGGTATGCAAAGTCGATGACAAAGTCTGCCGGGGAGTGCGAAATGCGCGCCAGGTTGGCGTAAACCGGCTGTGTTCCCACGGAACTTGTGAGCTTCGCTCCGCCTGGTTGTGCAGGTGTCGTCATAAGCGGCTATCCTTGGTTCATGCGATGAACCCGTCCAACCGGGTGCGCTGGACGGTTAAAAACCTGGCAGGCTAGAACGGGATATCGTCCTCGGCGGGAATCTCGGCGCCTTCCATGCTGCCCATCATCGGAGCCTCGCCTCCTTCGCCGCGCGACGACAGGAAGCGAACCGTACCGGCCGTCACTTCAAAGGAGGAGCCCGAAGAGCCGTCCTGCTTGGTCCAGATGCGGGGACCGCCGGTCGCCTTGTCGGGGGTCAGGCGTCCCTCGATCAGGACCTTCGTGCCTTTGCGGATGTACTGGTTACAAACTTCCGCCTGCTTGCCCCACGTGGTAACCCGGAACCAGATGGTCTCCTTGACCTGTTCACCGTTCCCGGTGGTGTACTGGCGGTTGGTTGCCACGGAAAAGGAAGTCACTGCCTGACCGGAGGGTGTATAGCGCATCTCCGGGTCTTTGCCTACGTTGCCGACGATGATGATGGTATGAAACATGGGGAATTCTCCTTTGGATTGAGGTACCCACCTTTCGCGGTGGGGGATCGGATTAAACTAGACGTGTATTGTACCCGCAGTTCCCTGATTTGTTAACGAGTGCGAAACAGCAAATAGACTTTGGTGTTCACTCTAGTACTCGGACAATCTAAAACTGGAGGGCAGATCGCTCGATTCTTCCCTAGACTCACCTTCCAACTTAATCTTGTTGGAGTACTAGGAAAGGGTTGTGCCCGCGCCCTGCTCTGGGAGCGACCCAAGGAAGGAAACCATGAAGATAACCTACCGCCCGGGGACCGTGGAAGATTCACACGCTGTCTATGAAGTGTTCGTCAGAGCATTGACCGATTATGGGACACGCATGAATGTAATGGCGATCACCGGCGGGGACGATCCCGAGGTGCTGGAATCGCTCTGGCAGCGGCGCAGGTCCATGTTCGAGTTCCTGGCAGGTATTGCTTCTGCCTTCTGGGTCGCGGAGCAGGAGGGGAAGATCGTCGCTTATGCGCGGTCGATCGAGCACGATGGCCTGCAGGAGCTGACCGAATTCTTTGTCTCTCCGGACCGGCAGTCGGCGGGGGTGGGAGGCGAGCTTCTGGCGCGAGCCTTCCCCCAAACGGGAGCGCGTTATCGCACCATTATCGCCACGATGGACGAGCGCGCTCTGTATCGCTACATGAAGGCAGGCGTCTATGGACGCTTCCCTATGAAATATTTTTACCGCCAGGCCGAAAAAGTGGATGTGCCGACCGATCTCGAGATGGAGCCGATGAACCTGGATGCGCACCTTCAGGATATGCACCGTATCGATCGGGTGATCCTGGCACATGCACGCGAGCCTATCCATATCTGGATCGCCTCCACGCGCCAGGGATTTATTTATAAACGCAGTGGTGAGATCGTTGGATATGGATATGTGGGGTCGAACAGTGGTCCTTTTGCAGTGCTCGACGACCGCGACTTCCCCGCAGTGCTGGCCCATGCAGAAAGCCTGCTTGCCGAACAGGGCAGAGAATTCGGCGCGGAGGCGCCGCTGGTCAATACGGCAGCAATCCGTTATTTTATCGAGCGGAAATATAAAATCGACTCCTTCTCCACGATTTTGATGAGCAATCTGCCGTTCGGTAAATTCGAGAACTACCTGACCTTCAGCCCGGAATACTTCCTGTGACAGTTCTGTAACATGGGCTCCAGCGGGGAACATTTGTTTTAAATGCGCCGTCCATTCCGTGCACGACATTGGAGGTGCATCATGAAAATTACAACCAACCACATTCTTGTTTTCTTCGGCATTATTGCCCTGGCGATCATGGCTTGTCTACCCATCTCCATCTTCGCCATGCCTTTGATCGGACCGGACCAGCCCTCGCAGGTTGATTCCGCTGCCACCCTTCAGGCGATGGTTACGCAGACGATGGCCGCCATGACGCAGAACGCGCCCACGCAGACCGCCGTCCCGGCCAGCGCGACGCCTCTCCCTGCGACGAATACACCGGTCCGGCCAACCAACACGCCCCTGCCCACGGCGACAGCCATCTCGTACTGTGACTGGGTGACCTTCGTCAGGGATGTCACGATCCCCGACGGGACACGCTTTTCGGCCGGCGATACCTTCACGAAGACCTGGCGTCTGCAGAACCGCGGCACCTGCACCTGGACCTCTGATTACATGCTGGTCTTCACTAGCGGCGATCAGATGGGCGGCACAACAGCCATCCGCCTGCCTGGCCCGGTCTATCCCGGCCAGAGCGTGGATGTCTCGGTCACGCTGACAGCTCCCGACAGGCGCGGACGCTACATCGGCTACTGGATGCTGCGCAACCAATATGGAGCCGTGTTCGGATTTGGTGACAGCGCCAACAAGGCCTTCTATGTGGACATCCGCGTCGAAGACCTGCCTCACGGAACGGTCTCAGGCAGCCTGTGCTATCCCAGCGAGTTCAACCCGCCGATGACGCTCTACATCGAGAATGCCGGCACGGGAGAACGGATCCAGTTCGCCATCCCTGAGAACCAGAACGTGTACAGCGTGCTGATCCCCAATGGAACGTACTACGCCTACGCCTGGGCGCCCGGTTACAACCTCGAAGGCGCCTATACCGACTCGAGCGGATTGATGAAGACCTTCACCGTTTACGGCGGGCAGACCACAGCCAACATCAATCTTTGCGATTGGAGCCCGTACCCCCACGGACGAGTCTCACTCCCCTAAATCCAAAGGGCGACCTGAACAGGGTCGCCCTTTTTGATGATCCTGCCGGGGATTCGTTGGGGAAATATTCAGAGTAATCCTATGAGAATTAGCATAAAGAACATGGATAATCTTCACTGGTTGAAATGATACGAGTCCATGATAATTACAGCATGTTGAACCACAACGAAAGGGTCACTGCTGCAATGAACAAACATATTTCAATCATTTTGCTTGGTCTTGCTTTGTTGCTCCCTGCCTGCACAGCCGGGCCAACGACAAGTGAGATAAACTCTACACCCATCCCCTCAGAGAAGGTAACCTTAAAGATTGCCGTCCTGCCGATCATCGATACGCTTCCGATGTATGTTGCAGAGCAGGAAGGTCTGTTCGAAAAGTATGGAGTGGGCATTGAGTTTATTCCCGTTGCCTCCGCCCCTGAGCGTGACCAGCTGCTTTCTGCAGGTGGAGCAGATGGTACGGTCAATGAAACTCTGGCCGTGATGCTCTTCAACAGGGAAGAAATCCAGATGCAGGTGGTTCGCTATGCCCTGCGTCCCACCGTGGGAAATGGCCATTTTTTTATCCTGGCTTCAGCCCAGAGTGGAATCTCGTCCATAGAGGGACTTAGAGGTGTCGAGATCGGCGTGTCACAGGGCACGATCATCGAATACGTAACCGAGCGTCTTTTACAGGCAGAAGGCTTTGCCCCCGCTGACATCAAAACGATTGCAGTCCCGAAAATCCCTGACCGTATGGCCCTGCTTGCCTCAGGTGAGCTAAACGCAGGTGTCATGCCCGATCCTCTTGCTGCGCTTGCAGTCAGCCAGGGTAGCGTGATTATTGCCGACGATTCAAACTTTCCGCAGTATGGTTTTAGTGTGATCTCTTTTCGCAAGGATGTGATCGATGCCGACCCGCAAGCAATCAGGAATTTTCTGGCAGCCATTGAAGAAGCGACCGGATTGATCAATGCGGAGCCCGCAAAATATAAAAATGTTTTGAGCGAGCAAAAGCTGGTGCCGCCGCCCTTGCTCGAGACGTACCGGGCGCCGGTTTTTCCGGCTGGCGGCGTGCCAACTGTGGAGGAGTGGAACGACGCACTACGCTGGTTGAAGGAAAAAGGCATTTTGACCGGGGATGTCTCGTACGAGGAGTCTGTAAACAACGCATTCCTTCCCTGACCCTATGATCGATATTAAGGCTGTTACCTTCGCCTACCCTCACACGCCGCCTCTCTTCGAGGATTTCTCCCTTACCCTTTCGCGCGGCGAGGCCTGGGCGGTTCTCGGTCCGTCGGGCTGCGGAAAGACGACCTTGCTCTACCTGCTTGCAGGGATATACCGGCCAGGATCGGGACAGATTTTGATAGATGGTGAAATTCTGGCACGTCCCCGGCCGCGCAGTGGTTTGATTTTACAGGATTATGGCCTGCTCCCCTGGTCCACAGTGCGTGAGAACGTGGAACTGGGTTTACGAGTCCGTAATTTCTATGGGGAGGATGGCAGGCACACCCCCATTGATTTCCAGCCGGCCAACGATGTGCCCTACTGGCTTGAGCGCCTGGGAATTCGAGAGGTAGCTGACAAGTATCCCTCCCAGGTCTCGGGTGGGCAGCGCCAGCGTGCTGCGATTGCGCGTACACTGGTTCTCGAGCCCGATCTGCTTCTCATGGACGAACCTTTTTCATCCCTGGACGCTGTCACTCGTGGAGATCTGCAATCCCTGGCCTGGAGCCTGTATGCTGAGCAAAATCTGACCCTTGTCATCGTAACGCATGCCATCGAGGAAGCGGTGGCGCTGGGCCGAAAGATCCTGCTCTTGAGCCAGGCACCCAGTCGGAGCGCGCGAGTTTTCGAGAATCCGGATGCCGGTCAGAATGGGTATCGAAGCAGCCAGCAGTATCATGAGCTGTGCGATCTGCTGTGGAGGGAAATGCACGATGAACCGGCGTGATGGCTTGCTTGCCGGGCTGGGGCTGTTGCTTCTATGGCAGATGGCTGCAACGATCGTGGATCTTCCTATCCTGCCGGGCCCATTCAAGGTAGCCGGCGTCCTGGTGCGGGAACTGCAAAACGGTCTGTTGACTCATTTTGGTTTCAGCCTGTGGAGGGTCTCCGTCGGCATGGCCCTGTCGGTGCTGGTCGCGGCTCCGGTGGGGCTGGCTATTGGCGGGTCCAAAAAACTCAACCGGTTTTTCAGCCCGCTTATTTATCTGTTGTACCCGATCCCCAAGGTCGTCTTTGTGCCGGTGGTGATCCTGTTCTTGGGAATTGGCGACACGGCAAAGATCGCCATCATGTTTTTGATCCTGTTCTTTCAGATCGCAGTGCTCGTCAGGGATCAGGCCGCCGGGCTGCCTCCCCAGCTCATTCAAAGCCTGCACAGCCTGGGCGCCGGGCGGCGGGCCATGTTCCGCTTTATTTATCTCCCCGCCAGCCTGCCTGCGATCTTGACCGCACTTCGCCAATCCATCGGTACGGCCGTTGCAGTGCTTTATATTACCGAACTGTCCGCTACCCGCTATGGGTTGGGATACTACATCTATTACAACGGAAGCACACTGCTCGACTATCCGGCCATGTACGCGGGCGTCGTTGCAATGAGCCTGCTCGGGCTGGGTATGTATTTCAGTGTGGACTGGCTGGAACGAAGATGGTGCAAGTGGAAGTTTGTCACTTAAAGCAGAAGTCCAGCCCAGAACAGGAGACTGAACAGCAGCGCGGTCTGACCTGTCGCTACCAGGGCCGCATTGAGTGAACGTCCCTGGCGGGTGAGCACAATCTGTGTGGCGCGGATCGCCAGAGGCAGGGACAGCCAGGCCGTCAGTGATGACTCGGGTACAATTCCCAGCCAGACGGCAAGTGGCAGAATGAGATAGGCGACGGTCATGCAGACCCCATACTCGATCTTCGTCGCTCGCTCGCCGAGAATAACTGCCAGCGTATGTTTCCCTGCTTTTCTGTCGTTTTCGAGATCTCGAAGATTGTTGACAACCAGGATCGCAGTGACGATCGAACCTGGTGAGACCGTCATCCACCATGCAGCAGCAGAGACATGGCCTGACTGCACGTAATAGGTCCCTGCGACCGAGGCAAGACCGAAGAAGATAAAGACGAACAAATCACCAAGCCCGTGATAGCCCAGAGGAAAGGGTCCGCCCGTATAGGCGATTGCGGCGAGGATTGCAGCAGCTCCAATGAGAAGAATGGGCCAGCCGCCCAGCCACGCCAGGTACAAGCCGAACAGGGCCGCCAGTACGAATACGATCAGCATGCCCCGCTTTACCTGTGATGGTGTCAGCATTCCTGCCTGCGTAACTCGCACCGGCCCCAATCGCTCGGCCGTATCGGCGCCGCGCTCGAAATCGAACACATCGTTCGCCAGGTTGCTGCCGATCTGCAAAAGCAGAGCTGCAAACAGACAGGCGAGGGCAGCATCAAGCCGGAAAGATCCATCCCGCCAGGCCAGGGCGCTGCCCATGACCACACCCGCCGCGGCGGCCGGCAGCGTACGCGGGCGGATCGCCAGACTCCAGGCACTCCAGCTGGAAGATTGTTTGTCGTTGGACATTTGGTTTACATAGTGCCGCATAATTTGCATAACTTTTACTTGGATTTTCAACCTACAAATCAAAACGAAAAGTAAAGTTAATTATGAGACAAGTGGTAATCTGGAGCAGTATACCTGAACCTGAATAAGCCTTGTGAAGGTTGGGTTGGCCCAGGAGAATTCGTCAAAGGACCTTCGCAAGGCGGGTACTCACCCTGTCTCTATCAAGAGGATGAATGACACGACTTACCGGACAGAAACGCGCAGCCTACGTTCAAAACATGTTCTCCCGCATTGCGGGCCGCTATGACTTGATGAATCGCCTCATGACCGCCGGGCAGGATATGCGCTGGAGGAAGCAGGTCATCCAGCTGGCACAATTGAAAAACGATTCCTGGTTGCTGGATATCGGAACAGGCACAGGCGACCTGGCGCGTGAGGCCCTCGCCCAATATCCGCAATCGAAAGTCATTGCCGCGGATTTCACCCTGGAGATGATGCGAGTTGGACAAAAGAACGGCGCGCTCAACTTTTCCTCTGCTGATACCCTGTCCCTCCCCTTTGAAGATGAAACCTTTGACGCGCTGGTCTCCGGTTTTCTTATGCGCAATGTGGTCGACCTGCCACAGGCGCTGCAGGAGCAGTACCGTGTATTAAAGAAAGGTGGGCGCGTGGTCATTCTCGACACGACGCGTCCAAGGAAGAATATTCTGTCCCCGTTGATCTGGCTGCATATGCACCTTGTCATCCCCCTGCTGGGCAGGCTGTTGACCGGTTCCGGCGAAGCCTACCGCTACCTGCCTGAAACAACAGAAAGTTTTCTCGCCGCAGAAGACCTGGCCTCACGCATGGCAGCAGCCGGATTTCAAAATATCCGTTTTCAACGATTTATGTTTGGAACCATTGCCATCCACTGGGCGGAGAAGTAAACCTCCCTACTTCATCATCAGCCTGGCGGCACGCCGGCCGATCTCCACGGCAAAATTGGTTCCTCGATCCCAGGGATAGACCTGGCTCATCGAGGCGAAGTACAGCCCTTCGATGGGTGTTTCGATAGAAGGGATGTTCCTTGAATGGTTCACCAGCGGCACAGGCTGGGCGTAATTCGTCTTGAACACCCAGACGTTCTTCACCCAATCCCGTGAAAATTCGGGGTTGAACTTTTTCAGGGCTGGCACAAAGTGCTCCAACAGCTCTTCATCGCTCATCGAGAAGTATTTGTGTCCCACTTCCAGATAGTCGCCGGCATACACAATGTGATCGCCGCCGAAGTGCTCCCTGGAAATAAAGTTCGTATGTTCCACCAGCGCCAGGAAGGGATAGCCCTCCTCCTTCGGCAGGTTGAACCAGTAATAGCCTTCCTTCGATAACTGGTGTTTGAGCGACAGAACCATCACCACCGCACCCATCGATTTCAATTCGAGCAGACCTTTCAAATACTGTTCGGGGAGATCGGGACTGAGCTTCGCCATTAAATTGGGGGATGTGGTGACTAATACCCTGTCGTAGGTTTCCGCTTTTCCATCGCTTCGGACCCACAGCTGATCCTGTTCCCGTTTAATGGATTCAACTTTCGCTCCCAGGCGGATCTCGATCCCCATCCCGCGCAGTTTATCGGCAAACAAATTGGCAAAGTTCTGGAACCCGCCTTCGAACGTGCCAAGGCGTGTCGTGCGGGCCTTGATGCGGGCCCACATCCAGGCCATGTTGACATCCCGGTAGAATGGACCGAACTTCCCGATAAGCAGGGGTTTCCACATCTTTTCATAGACACGCCGTCCTGCCCACTTCATCATCCAGGCATCGGCGGTCACTTGCTCGAGTGCTTTCCAGTTATCCGTGAAGCGCAGGAACAAACCTACGAAGCCGAAGCGGATCTTATCGAGGCCAAACCCAAGGCCCGGGAAGAGCAGCGCCTTGAGGATCGAATCGAACGGATAGAACCTTCCCTTGTGGTACATCACCGTCAGCGGGCGCGGGAAGAGGACCTTGTCCTTCCAGCCAAGCTCTTCGATCAAACCCAGCATGTGATTATCGCTGGCAAACCAGTGGTGGTAGAACTTCTCGACCGACCAGTCCCAGTGCGGCTCCTTGAACCCCGAGGCCAGTCCGCCTACGAAATCGGCGGATTCGTAAATCGTAACGTCATGTCCTGCCTTTTTTAAATCATAAGCGGCCGCCATGCCGCCAAATCCTGCTCCGATGATTGCTATTTTCATCCATGCTCCCAAATGACCTGTCATTGCAAGCAATGACTTTATTTACTTTTCGTTCTTTGTTCCACGTTCGCTGCGAGAGTTTTGAGCTTGCCCCAATCCTGGCGCACGATGTAGATCATCGCCAGGTTCTGCAGCCAGCGCGTCTCACAATTTGGATATTCGGCCAGCTGCTCGAAGACCTCCACGGCCTTTTCGTCGGTCCGGCGCGTTTTGGCATATTCGCTGGCGAGCTGTTTCAGGTAGGCTTCGTTCCGCCTGCGCAGCAGCTCGGCCTGGGCTAATTTCTGGCGCGTCTGCTGGACATGCTGGCTGGTGCGGACGATCGCCGCTTCCAGCTCGTCGACCGTGAATGGCTTGATCAGGTATTCCTGCACGCCGACCGTGATGGCCGTGCGCAGAGTGGTGGTATCTTTTTCCGCCGAAATGATAATGCAGCCGGTGTCCGGGTGGATCTGGTTGATCCTGCGATAGGCCGACAACCCGTCCAGCTCAGGCATATTGATATCCAGCAGCAGGATATCGGGATGGTGCTCCCTGGCCAGGTCCACTGCCTGGATGCCGTTCGCGGCGATGGCGACGACTTCCACATCGTCGATGGTTGCCAGCATCAAGCGGGTGTTGCGGCGTGTTTCCTGTACATCGTCGGCGATCAGCACCCTTAATTTTCTGCGGGGGGACACGGCAATCTGCGTCATAGCGGGATTCCTTGCTCAGATGAATGAGACGGTTCGTTGTTCCCGACAAGTATAACTTAAGCCCATGGGTACATTATTATTAACTCACCTTACGCACGGAGCAGGAATCTAAACCGCGAAGGCGCGAAGAATAAAGCTTTCTTTGTGTTCTTCGCGTCTTCGCGGTAAAAAAACGGCGGCACTGCGTAACATCAGTTATTAAATAAATACAGGGCGGCCCTGCCGCCCTGTACCGTTCCATGGGGATCATCAGGATTGGACGACTTCCGTTCGCAGGGAGTCGCTCCACTTGACGCCTTCGCGTGCCAGATAATACGCGCCGAGCAGGGTGATCGGCAGCCACAGGGCTACATGCAGAACGAGCGTATACCCGGCGGCCGTGGAATGCTCCACGCCATAGGCGGTCAGCACGGCGATGCCCGGCGCATCAAACGTGCCAATGTAGCCCGGCGCGGAGGGGATCGTCGTCGCCAGGTTGACGATGCCGTTCATCAGCATCAAGGCAAAGAACGAGACCTCAAAATCGAAGGCGTGCATTACAAGCCAGTATTTTCCCGTTTCGAGCAGCCAGATGATGACGGAGGTGAAGAAAACCATCAGCACATTGTGCGGTGAGCGGAGAGAGGCGAGTCCATCCAGGAACCGGGTCATCAGGCTGATGATCCGCTCGTGGAGTCGCTTGGGTGTGAGACGGAAGATAAACCAGAATCCCACCCTGGCCGTGGTTTGCGGAAACATGGCAGCCAGCAGAAACACAGCCAGCGCGCCCAGGAAAGCGCCCGTCCCGACGATCGCCACCTGCTGGATATTGCCGACAAAGCCGGAACTGCCGGTCAGTTTGGCGAGCTCGGGCAGATTGACAAAGACGAAGGCCAGCATCACCACGCCATCGAAGATGCGCTCCACGATGATGGTTGCCAGCGAGGCCGAGACGGACACGCCCTCTTTGCGCTTGAGGATCACTGCCCGGAGCACTTCCCCGGCCCGGGCGGGGTAAATATTATTGCCCATATAGCCAATGGTGGTGATGGGAAATATGGTCCTGGTAGGGATTTTCTTGATCGGTCCCAGCAGGTAATGCCACCTCCAGGCTCGCACCCACACGCCGACGAAATAGACCGCCACACCCGGCACGAGCCAGATGTAATTCGCCTGTTTGACGGCGTCCCAAAAATCATCTAAGTGAAGACCGCGCAGTGCCAGCCAGATGAAAACGATGCTGATCAGCACCCCAACCCAGAACTGCCATTTTTTCATGGGGCGGATTGTAACATGCTGGCCTGCCACCCCCCACAGGCCTGAATCGTATACAAGGTTGGAGGAGACCATGTCACCACTTCCCCGGTGGCTCAACCTGGTCGTGAAAATCCCACTTATTGATGTGTTGATCGCCCTCCTGGTGGCAGCCTGGTCGCGGATCGCTGGTGACTTCAGTGCAGTCGCACCCAGCAATCGTTTCTTTGCAGGCGGGGTGGTCGTGATCCTGATCAGTCTTGCCTCTGGACTGGGGAGCTGGGCCGTCGGCGGGCCAACCTGGCAGAACGGAGCCAGAGGATGGCGGCTGACATCGTTCAGGTATATGCACTGGCGCTCCTGATGATCCCCGCCGGCCTGGTTGCTCTCCTGATCGCTGTGCTGGTGGGCAGCCCGGCTTGATATAATCCATGCATGCAGCTCAACCAGCCTGCGCCCGATTTTGAGCTCCCGGATCTTCAAGGTACTCTTCATAGATTAAGCCAATGCCGCGGCAGGATCGTCATTGTCAACTTCTGGTCGGCGGAATGCCCACACTCGGAGCGAACCGACCGCTCGACGATGGCCTGCCTTGTGCAGTGGGGGGAGGATGCCAGGATGCTGTCGGTTTCTGCGAATCGAAACGAACCGGCCTCATTGCTGGAGGAGGCTGCCAAAGCGCGGCGTCTGCCCACGGTCCTGATCGACGCGGATCACGCCGTGGCCGACCTCTATGAAGCAGTCACCACCCCACACACCTTCGTGGTGGACCGGGAGGGGATCCTTCGCTATCGCGGCGCTGTGGATGATGTGACCTTCCGCCAGCGCAAGGCAACCCGTTTCTTCCTGGAAGAGGCCGTCGAAGCCCTGCTGGAGGAGCGCCTGCCCGAAGTGCAGGAAACACCTGCCTATGGATGTACCATCGTGCGTGAAATTTGATAGAATTCAATCGTGATAGAAACTTTTGCACGAGTCGCCTTTCTAAAAAAACTCCATATCTTCAATGGTATCAATGATGTTGAGCTGACGGCGATCGCTGAACAACTGGAAGAGCATGCCTATCCTGCGGGCAGCATGATCTTCGAACAGGGGAGCAAGGCGGAAAGTTTCTATCTGATCTACAGCGGTGGGGTCAAAATTGTCCGCAAACAGGAGGGCAAGGAAAGACATCTCGCAACGCTGGTTACAAACGATTACTTTGGCGAAATGGCGCTGATCGAGCGCCGCCGCCGCTCCGGGACGTGCACCTCGGTAGTGGATTCCCTTCTCTTTATCCTTTCACGTCAAAATTTCGAAAAATTATTGAAGCAATATGAACAGCTTCGCTTGAATTTCGATCTGGCCGTGCGCAGCCGCCGCCTGGCGCAGACACTGCAGTTCCGCTGGCTGGCACCGGAGGAGGTCATCTATTTTCTGGCACGCAAGCACCCGGTGGTGCTCTACAAAAATTTGATCCTGCCGGTTATCGGGTTGCTGGTTCCCTCCTTCTTGTTCTATGCCTGGTCTGCGATCGCGCCCGTTACCGTTGTGTTATTTGCCGCGATTGCGACTCTCGTGGCCGATATTTTGTGGGTGATCTGGCTGGCGATCGACTGGAGCAACGACTATTACATTGTGACCAACCGGCGCGTAGTCTGGCTGGAGCGTGTAATTGGGGTGTATGACAGCCGCCAGGAATCGCCACTCACGACGATCCTTGCCGTTGCCGTAGAGACCGACATCCTGGGACGGGCGCTGGATTATGGCGATGTCATCATCCGGACATTTGTTGGCAGAATCATCTTCAACAATGTAAGCCACCCCGAACAGGCCCAGCGCATGATCGAGGAATACTGGAACCGCACCAAGGAACAGGCGATGGGAGTGGAAAAGGAGGCTATGAAGGAAGCCATCCGCCGGAAGCTGGGACTTAAAGCCGCTCCTCCTCCCAAAGAGGCACCGCTAAAGAAGGCCGACTTTCCCCGGGAGCGCGGCTTCTTGAGGATCCTGCGCCTGCTGGGGGCAAGCCGTCTGCGACTCCGCTATGAGCAGGGTGACACAGTGATTTACCGGAAGCATTGGTTCGTCCTGTTCCGTCAGGCCTGGGTTCCCATCCTGGGCACACTGGGTGTAACCGGACTATTTCTGTATCGCATGTTCCAGCTGGCGTTCCTTCCAGAATTCTTTATTTCCCTGCAAGGCGGATTTACTGTGGATGCCTGGGCGGGTGTGCTGTTCATTGCCTTCTTTCCCTTCATGGCCTGGTTGATCTACGAGGTTGCCGACTGGAGCAACGATATATACCAGGTCACCAACGAGCAGATCATCGACCTTGATAAAAAACCCTTTGGCACGGAATCACGGAATGCTGCCCAGCTGGAGAGTATCCTGGCGATCGAATACGAGCGGATCGGCATTCTGGGTGAGATCTTCAACTATGGGACGGTCTATATCACAGTGGGCGGCACAAAGCTGGCCTTCGAGGATGTGATCGACCCGGCCAGCGTTCAATCCGATATCAATCGCCGGCGTGAAGCCCTGGCAGCCAGAAAGCGTGAATCTCAGGCAGCGCAGGAGCGAGAGCGCATGGCGGAATGGCTGGTCGCCTATCACCAGAATGCGGAAAATTTCAGGCGGGAACAGGAACAAAAACCGAAACCGGAGTAAAATCGGGCATTCTGTGCCAGAGGTTGCAAAACACTGATGTGAATTCAAAAGATGACAAAGGTATCGCTTAAATTATGGCCCTTCGTAAGATTGTAACTCTTCCTGAGCCTGTGTTGCGCCGTAAAGCGCACACGGTGACCCGATTCGATAAAAACCTCCAGACCCTGGTCGATGACATGGTGGAGACCATGCGTGAAGCTCCGGGAGTTGGGCTGGCCGCGCCGCAGATCGGACTCTCGGAACGTCTCATCGTTGTGGAATACTATGAACGGGAGGAAGATGAAGATAAGGAAGACGCCCCCAAAAAAGTGTGGGCGGTCGCCAACCCGGAAATCATCAAAGCCTCCGAAGAGATGCTGGTGGGTGTGGAGGGCTGCCTGTCCATCCCCAACCTGGTCGGTGAAGTGGAGCGCCATGCCGCCGTCCAGGTCAAGGGACTGAACCGCCACGGCAAGCCGATGAAGATCAAAGCCGAAGGCTGGCTGGCGCGCATCTTCCAGCATGAGATCGACCATCTGAACGGCGTCCTGTTCACCGACCGCGCCCGGCGGGTCTGGCAGCCGCCGCAGGAAGTGGAGCCGGAACAGGAAGTTTGACCCATAAAGCCTTGCGAAGGTTGTACTGTGAAGGCCCACAATGCTTATAACAAACCTTCGCAAGGCTGATGTATACCAGATGAACATCCGCCGCTTATCAGAAAACGATCTCCCTCGTCTTCGGCTATTCTGGATCGAGCATTGGGGCGGTGGAGAGATGGTCACCCGCGGTACCGTTTATCGTCCCGAGCAGCTGGAAGGATTTGTTATTGAAGATGGAGAGGAATGGATCGGCCTGCTGACCTTTTTCATCAAAGACAACGAGTGTGAAGTCACCTCTTTGGACAGCCTGCGGGAAAGGCAGGGGATCGGTTCGGCATTGATCGATAAAGCCATGGATGAAGCTCGTGCCCGGGGCTGCCGCCGCCTGTTCCTGATCACAACCAATGACAACCTGAATGCCCTTGGCTTTTACCAGAAGCGCGGCTTTGAGATCGTGGCCGTCTACCGCGGTGCCCTGAATGAATCGAGAAAGATCAAACCCGGAATCCCGCTGGTTGGGATGAATGACATTCCGCTGCAGGATGAGATCGAGCTCGAGATCATGTTGAATGTTTAAGGTTCCAGGTTGAAAGTCAGATCCCAATGACCTTTGATCTTCAACCTTTGACCTGTAGCTCATGTACTTAAAACACCTCTCTCTCACCAACTTTCGCAGCTTCACCCGCCTGGATGTCGACCTTCCCCGGCGGGTTGTCGTGCTGGTGGGCGCCAACGCCCAGGGGAAGACCAGCATTCTGGAGGCCATTTATTTCCTTGCCGCGTTCACTTCGTTCCAGACCCATGCCGATCGGCAGATCGTCAATTTTACAGAAGCAAAAAATAACACCTTGACGGTCACCCGCCTGGTGGCAGAGTACCAGCGCGGGAACAGCCGGCACCGGCTGGAAGCGCGTCTGATCCTGGAGCCAACGGGTGTGCTGAACAGCCAGCGCCTGCGAAAGGAGATTTTGCTTGACGGCGTAAAAAGACCCGCCAGCGAGGCGATCGGTCATTTCAATGCGGTCATCTTCGTGCCGCAGATGTCGCAGATCGTCGAGGGCGCGCCAGAGGACCGGCGGCGCTATCTGAACCTGGCCCTGGCCCAGTCCACTCCGGCCTATGCGCGCGTGCTGAGCGAGTACAACCAGGCGCTTACCCAGCGCAATGCCCTGCTCAAAGCACTGGGCGAACGCGGCGGGAGCCCGGACCAGCTCGACGTCTGGGATGAGGCGCTGGCCCGTTTCGGCGCGCAAATCCTCCTGTGGCGCATTGAAGCAGTCCAGCAGATCGAGCGTCTCGCTTCCCGTGTCCACAGTCAGCTGACCCATGGAACCGAGATCCTGCGCATCTCCTACGAGCCGGCCTTCGACCCGCTCCCGAAGCCGAACGGCCAGCTGGGCCTGAAGATCAACACGGTGGTAAACCGCTCGGGACTGGACCTGAAGAGCATCCAGACCGGGTTTCAGGACCGGTTGCGCGAAATACGCAGGGACGAGGTCTATCGCGGCGTAACCACGATCGGGCCGCATCGCGATGAGCTGCGGTTCCTTGCCAACGACATCGATCTGGGTCATTACGGTTCGCGCGGCCAGATCCGCACCACGCTTCTGGCGCTGAAGCTTGCCGAGGTCAGCTGGATGAAGGAGCGCACCGGCGAATGGCCTGTGATCCTGCTCGATGAAGTGATGGCCGAGCTCGACCTGCAGCGCCGCGCGGACCTGTTGAAGTATATCGGCGAGTCCGAACAGGTACTGTTCACCACCACGGATCTGAATCTTTTCACGCCAGAGTTTGCAGAAAGCGCCGACGTGTGGCGTGTGGAAAGCGGCAGGGTGGAGAAGTGAAAACATTCCACCGCTACCTGCAGCCATGACCCTTTCCGACCGGTTCCTCCAATTCATCCTTCAGCAAATCGAATCTCCCGATATCGTCGGCGTTGGCATGGTGGGCAGCCATGCCCGCGGCCAGGAGGGCAGGTACAGCGATGTCGACATCGATATCTTTGTCAGCCGCCAGCCGGAAAATCCCTATGACCGGTATACTTTGCGGTACTGGGATCACAAACTGATCAGCTTAAAATATACGCTGCTTGAGGAAGAGCGCGCCGCCCTGACCGATCCCCGGCGCGCCATTTGGGCCGTTCCCGGGCTGCGTGAGATGAGGATTCTCCTGGATGAGAAAGGCTCCCTGGCTGCCTTGCAGATCGCCGCCGAGGAGTTTGACTGGTCCCCACTCCAGCCTGCAGCAGATGAGTTCGCGGCGGAGGAGATCATGGGGAATGCCGAAGAAGTCCATAAAATCCTGAACGGCCTCGCTCGCGGACACGAGTCCACGGTGTTGTATGCCACCTGGGGACTGGTCAAGAACATGCTGGAGGCAGTTGCGGTGCAGCGCGGCATTATGATCGTGAGCGAGAACCGTTATTTCGACTTAATCCAGGATTCGATGGACCGCGACTCGAAATGGACAAGTGCCTTCCGCACCGCCTGGGGGCTCGACTCGAGCTCGTCGCAGTACCAGACGCGCGGCGCCGCCGCTCTGGCCCTATACCGGCTGAGCGCGGCAATGTTCGACTCACTTATCCCGGAAAAACATCGCGATGTCGTCAATAACACCTTACGTCTGATAAAGGAAGCCGGATACTCATGAAACCCCTTGCTGCCCGCGCCCTCAAGATCCACGAACGGCTGCTCGAATTTTATGGTGAGCCGATCTGGCGCAACCCTCTGCCGGCCATCGACGAGCTGGTCTCGACCATCCTGTCTCAGAACACGAACGATATCAACCGCGACCGCGCCTTTGGGGGTCTGCGGGCCCGATTTGGAACATGGGAGGAAGTGCGGGATGCCGATGCGGTAGAGGTGATCAATGCCATCCGCCCGGCAGGACTTGCCAATCAAAAGGGACCTCGCATCCAGCAGGTCCTGCGCTCGATTACAGAGGAGCGCGGGGGGCTGGACCTTTCGTTTCTCGGCGATCTATCGGTGGAGGAGGCGAAAGCCTGGCTGACCCGCTTCAACGGTGTGGGGCCGAAGACGGCAGCGATCGTTCTATGTTTTTCACTCGGTAAACCGGCCTTCCCTGTGGATACACACATTTACCGGGTAACCGGCCGCATCGGCCTGCGCCCGGAGCGAATGACCGTGGAACAGGCCCACCCTCACCTGGAGGCTCTCTTCCCGCCCGCGACGTATTATGCCGCACACCTCAACATCATCCGCCTGGGACGCGAAATTTGCACCGCTCGCAGACCCTATTGCGAGAGATGCCCGATCGTTAAGTTGTGTGATTACGGAAGCACAGTGTCATTGCGAGCGACTGAAGGGAGCGAAGCAATCCCCTCGTTAAACAGGAGATTGCCACGCCGCCGGAAAAGCGCCGGCGGCTCGCAATGACATTTTTATCGATTATCCCCATCCCCTCTGATCTTGCCTCTCTCCAGCCGGTCGTATAGCTTGGCGATATTGTGCTCGGCGATCTCGTCCAGTGACAGGCCCAGCTCGGTCGCCACCTGGGAAATGTACCAGAGCACATCGCCCAGCTCGGCCTTGAGCGCCTCGCGTGTCTCCTCGCTGATCTGGCCTTCCTTATCGCGGAACACTTTCTTGATCTTGCCCGCCACTTCTCCCGCCTCGTTGACAAGTCCGAGCGTCGGGTAGATCACCGGATGGCCGATGGCGGGGTATTTGGCTGTCTTGCGTGATTTCGTCTGATAATCGTTGAAGTTCATAATGCGCAATTTTAACGCTTAATCTGGCGGGTGATGGTCGGGTCGCTGATCTTTTTGTCCTCGGCGAGCAGGAACGCCTTGGAGAGAATAATCGCCAGGGTCTGGTCGCCTTCGAAGGGGATGAACAACCGATCCTGGCCCTTTTCCCCGCTCCGGCGCGACGGGACAATGCATAGATACTGGTCGTTCGGTTCCATCAGAATATTTCCAGAACCCAGGTGGATCTTATAGGTCCGGAGATCGCCGCGTACAACCAGATATTTATCTGTCAGTTTGCAGCGCTCGGCAATTTTCAAGCGCGGGACCAGCGTTTCAAGTACCTGCCTGCGGGTCCTGGAAGATTCGGTCAGCTCCCCGAAGGAATAGCTGTGCCAGTAATCCTGGTAATGGACTCCACC
This sequence comes from Anaerolineales bacterium, assembly GCA_036276515.1. Taxonomy (GTDB): domain Bacteria; phylum Chloroflexota; class Anaerolineae; order Anaerolineales; family Villigracilaceae; genus Defluviilinea. The sequence continues at coordinate 24,670 of DASUOS010000350.1, forward strand.
TCCCCCGTCCAGCCAGTTGGGATCGTTCCCCACGCTTGCCACGCCGACGAACATATCCACATCGCGCATGATCTCAGAGAAGACCAGTGGTGGGATCTCCTCCAGCGGCAGAGGCTCGGCGTCTCCTCTCCCAAGCCAGCGCCGGGCAACATATCCTCCACCATTCGCGTGAGCCTGGTTTTCCAGCGCATCCACCCGGTAAAAGCGGACCTGGTCGGTAGTCAGATAAAGATAGGTGCCGGTTTCATTCGTATCCACGCGGAACTGGTCCCCGATGCCTTCCACCCAATACTCGGCGCGCAGACCCCACTGCGGCAAAAATTTCATCGCCGGCGGGAACAAGTCATCGACCATGAGCCTTAATGCATTTTTCCAGCCGCGTGCCGCGCACAGCGAGTTGAACTGGTGCTGGCGCAGGATGTGGGCAGCATAGCGGTTCGAATAGACGCGTGTGTTCCGCTCCGCATCCGTGAGCAGGTAGACCTCCCGGTAGGCCTGCTTGAACGGCTGGCGGACCTCATGGTCTATGAGCCACTGCCGCCACTCCATGACAACCTCTGAGCCGGCATGGATCGGGTGCCACAGCTCGACGGTTGTGGACTCGTCGAGCCACTCGAAGGGCCGGTTGTCTCTGCAAACCAGTTGCCCGTTGAACCAAATCCCCGTGGTGGCTTTGTCTCCCCGGCTGAACTTCCAGATCAGGCGGCGGGCGATCGTCCCCACGAGCGGATGGTTCAAATAGCGCGCCTGCCACGATGCAAGGGTCCACCTCTTTTGCAGCAGGAACAAATTGTCGAGGCGATCACGCTGGGCCGGCAGCATCTTGCGAATATCCTTGACGGCCTGGGAGATTTCCTTGAATTCCTCCGGATAGCCTTCCTTGATCGCTTTCGGCGCGGAAGCAAGCCGCTTTCCGTCTTTTCGGGACCAGACTTGCTCCACATCGCTGCCATCCACCCGAATTTCCGAGATGAACTCGTCAAAATAGTCGCGGCGCAAACCCACCTCATCCATCCCATAGGCCGGGACCGACATCTCCTCGATCTCACCGGCGCTCATTCCCAGCCGGCTGGCAGCCGTTTCGAGGGCGCTGGCGATCTGTTTTTGCGCGGTGTTCGTTTTGATCCGGAGCTTCAGGATACTCAACTGGGCTACGCCCTCGCTGCCAGGCATGTTGCCCAGAGACCAGAAGCAGGCATTGCCCACTTTTGCTGCCCGCGGCCCGACTCCGGGAATCTTCCTGTACGATGAAATGGCCAGAGCCGACAACGCCCGCGCAACTTCAGGATCGTCCGTCTTACTGCACAACCAAGCCAACCCTTTCAGGATATCGCCATTGACCGCAATGAAAGTCAACCGGTTGTCATATCGATGGGCGGTCGCTTCGCGCGGCTTATCTACCAGCCCGAACCAATATACGAGGCTCTTGAAAAAGTTTTCGGTACCGATGATCTCCAGGTGTTTCTCCGCTCCCTTCAACCACTTTCCGCTTGGCGATGAGCCCGTTGTACGCAGACAGTTCAACAACAGCTCTCCCCACGCCGTCTGTGTCTTTGCGTCCAGTGAGCGAAGCTCCCTTAACGCGGCATCCGCCCACACATCTCCGTTCTGGATCGGCAGGCTGACTTCGTCATCTCCCATCAATTCCTTGAGACGCAGGATCCAGCGGCGATGTTCGACGCTCATCGGCTGGCCTTCGATGGACCGGACCAGCCGCTCCATCGCCTGAGTCAGTTCATTACTGAGCGGATTGTTCTTAAGAAAATCGCCCGCCACCTTGATCATCTGCGGGATGCCGCTCAGATAAATGTACACAGGCTGGCTGGCTTGTTCCGCCGACCAGCTTAGCAAAGCATTGACATCCTGCTCCGTGAAGGGAAGCCTGCGCTTCAGCATGTGGAAGAATACCTGGCGCATTTTCCAACCCTGCTGCCAGGTTTTTTGATCAGTCATCGGGTACGCCCGCAGGGGATGATCCTCGAGCCAGGCCAGCATCGCCATGACAATAGCATGCTGAGTCTGTGTATCGGCTTTTAGAAATTTGGTCCCTGCGCTGAAGTTCTTTAAGTCAAAGGGATAGGCGCGCACATCCTGGCGCGCAAATTCCTCCACCACTCCTTCGGCATCAGCTGGAGAGGGAGTCTGCGTAAAGGCTGATTTGAGA
>DASUOS010000351.1:0-12992 GCA_036276515.1 Anaerolineales bacterium
AAGAGCAGATGCACTCCGACCTGCCTCCGACAAAACTGCGCGGCTATGTCCAGCTGGAAACCGGCAAGGTCCAGGGCAATCACTATCCGCTGCCGGGCGGCAAGTTCGGCGTGGATAGGCCTCATTATCTGGGCCCCACGATCGTGGCCACAAAGGACAAGGCGGTCCGCATCACCTTCTACAACCTGCTTCCTCCCGGTGCGGAAGGCGACCTGTTCCTGCCGGTCGATACCACCATCATGGGCGCTGGCATGGGACCCGCCGAGGGGATGGACATGGAAGCCATGGATATGGGCACGGTTCAGGACGAGGTCCGCAACCCTACGTGCACCGACAAGAACATGGATCCCATGATGCGGATGCACTGCTTCACTGAAAACCGCGCCACCCTGCACCTGCACGGCGGTAACAGCCCCTGGATCTCAGATGGAACGCCGCACCAGTGGATCACCCCTGCCGGTGAGAACAATCCATGGCCCGAGGGCGTGAGCGTGGAAAGCGTGCCCGACATGGTCGGCCAGGCCGCGCTCGATGCCGGTATCCAGGACTGCTCCGGTCTGAATGACGGCTGCCAGACCTTCTACTACACCAACCAGCAGAGCGCCCGCCTGATGTTCTACCACGACCACTCGTGGGGCATCACCCGCCTGAATGTCTACGCCGGTGAAGCCGCGGGCTACCTGATCACCGATGACACCGAAGCCAGGCTCATGGCTTCCGGCGGCGCACTGGATGGCCTGGGACTGGGCATCCCGCTCATCATCCAGGACCGCACCTTCGTGCCCCAGGATTCACAGCTCTATAACCAGATCGACACGGACGGCAATGTGCTCAGTTACGGTCAAGATCCAACCTGGGACAAGATGCGCTGGGGCGACCATGGCGACCTGTGGTACCACCACGTCTACATGCCTGCGCAGAACCCGGGTGCTCCCGGTGGCATGAGCGCCTTTGGCCGCTGGATGTACAGCCCCTGGTTCTGGCCTCCCCAGGATGCTAAATATCCCCCGATCCCCAACCCCTACTACGACGCGGGCTGTGACCTCGATAACCCTGCCACCTGGCAGTACCAGGAAGAGCCCTTCTGCGAACCCCCGCTCATTCCCGGCACGCCGCTGATCTCCGCCGGTATGGAGCAGTTCAACGACACCCCGATCGTGAACGGTACAGCTTATCCCACGCTCACCGTGGAGCCGAAGGCCTATCGCTTCCGCATGCTCAACGCGGCAAACGACCGCTTCTTCAACTTCCAGTGGTATGTCGGCGACCCGTCGACGGCCAGCACCGGTGTGAACAGCCTCGGCCAGACCATCGGCGCCACGGAAGTCCTGCTCAACCCGGCCGAAGTGGAAGCGGCCCAGACCGACCCGGTGGTTTTCCCCACCCCGATCCAGAATACCGCCACGCTTGGCCCGGACTGGATCCAGATCGGCAATGAGAGCGGCTTCCTGCCCGCCCCGGTCGTCGTCGACGGCCAGCAATTCACCACCTGGATCGAGGACCCCACCCGCTTCGACGCCGGCCTGGTCGACAAGCACTCCCTGCTCCTGGCTCCCGCCGAGCGCGCCGATGTAGTTGTCGACTTCTCGCAGTTTGCCGGCAAGACCCTGATCCTGTACAACGATGCGCCCGCCGCCTTCCCGGCCCGCATCCCCAGCTATGATTACTACACCGGCGCCCCGGACCTGCGCCCGGTCGGCGCCCCGCCGATCCTGCCCGGCTATGGGCCCAACACCCGCACCATCATGCAGATCAAGGTAGCTCCCGCTGCGCCGGCCCCGGCCTACAACCTGACCAGACTGCGCAATGCCTTCAGCCACAAAGCGGACGGCTCGGGCGTGTTCGAGTCCGGCCAGCACCCGATCGTTGTGGGTCAGTCCGCTTACAACTCCGCCTACGGCAGCACCTTCGCCTCCAGCGGCTGGTGCAATTCCCCGTCCAACCCGAGCGCCAGGTGTGACGGCTTTGCCCGTATCAACGAGCAGGGCGGCGACATGTTCAAGTTCGATACGCTGCGAGGCGCCCAGCTCTCGGTCAAGATCGAGCCGAAGGCCATCCAGGATGAGACCAGCGAATCCAACTTCGACGAGTTCGGCCGCATGAGCGCCGTTCTCGGCGTGGAGGTGGTCCCGGCGACGCCCGGCATGGCCAACACGGTTCTGTATCCGTACATGAGCTCGATCACGGAGGTCATCGACACGACCAACCTGCCCAAAGCAGACGTAAAGGTCACGCCGATCTCCACCGGCGATGACGGCACCCAGATCTGGAAGATCACCCACAACGGTGTTGATACGCACCCGATCCACGTCCACGGCTTCGACGCTCAGGTGCTCAACCGGGTCACCTGGGATAACATCATCAAGCCGCCCGATCCGGCTGAGCTGGGCTGGAAGGAGACCATCCGCGTCAGCCCGCTGGAGGACACATACTTTGTCGTACGCCCGGTGGTGCCGACCCTGCCGTTCGACTTCCCGAACAGCATCCGCCTGCTCAGCCCGATGATGCCCGAGAACGCCTGGATCGCCAACGCCACCCAGGCAGAAATCGACGGCACACCGATCCTGGGCTTTGCGCCGAACGGCGACCCGATCGATATCCCGAACCATTACGTGAACTTCGGCGCCGAATACGTCTACCACTGCCACATCCTCAGCCACGAAGAGATGGACATGATGCGGCCGGTGATCTTCGCCTTCCCGCCGGTCAAGCCGGGTAACCTGGCCTTCCAGGATGGCGTCCTGTCCTGGACCGACGAGTCCTTGAGCGAAACCGCCTTTGCCGTGGAGAAGTCGACGGATGGTGGAACCTCCTGGACGGTCATGGGCGTCATCGAGCGAGCTCTCACAGCGCCCAACACTACCGGTGAGCAGTTAACCTTTACTGTCACCGAATGGACCGAGGGCAACCAGTTCCGCGTCGTTGCCCGGAACACCGTGGGCGACATCTGGGACTACTCCGACCCGAACCTCAACGAGATCGTGCCTGATACCTTTGCCTTCCCGGTGGTTACGACCGAGGCCGCCTCGGACGTGATCGATACCACCGCTCCGCCTGCACCTCCCGCAGCGCCCACCGACCTGGCTGCCGCTGTGCAGCCCGGACCCCAGGTCAGCCTCACCTGGGCGGATAATGCCACTGATGAGACCGGCTTCGTGATCGAACGCGCCACGGATGGAGTCACCTTCTCCGTCCTTGCAAGTGTAGCGGCTGACACTACCACTTACACGGACATGGCGGTCCAGGCAGGCGGTACCTATGACTACCGTGTGGCAGCTGTGAACCTGGGCGGCACATCGGCCTACGCTGGACCTGCCACTGTGACTCTGGAAGGTCCCCAGCCTCCGGCCGCTCCGACAGGCCTGGAAGCCACTGCGGAGGATATTCCCGCGATCGGTCTGGCCTGGACCGACAACGCAACCGATGAGACCGGCTTTGTGATCGAGCGGGCCACCGACGGCGTGACCTTCTCCCTGCTGGCAAGCGTCCCCGCCGACACCAATGCCTACACCGACCTGGCTGTCCTGGGAGGCTTCACCTATACGTACCGCGTGGCTGCCGTCAGCGCCAATGGCTCTTCTGCCTTCTCGAACACAGCCGCTGCAACGATACCTGGCGATGCAACACCGCCGGCCGCCCCATCCAACCTGGTTGTGAGCAACCTAACCCAGACCACACTCACCCTGAGCTGGCTGGACAATGCGAACAACGAGACAGGATTCATGATCCAGGTTGCCACGAATAGCAGCTTCACCAGGAGCCTGATGACCTTCACCACCGGCCCCGACACATCGTCCTTTGACATCACCGGGCTTCGGCGGAATACCAGGTACTACATCCGGGTTCTTGCTTTCAACGGCTTCAACGAAGGAGCGGGCCCCTTCCCCTGGTCACCAGTGATCAATGTAACAACTTCGAGATAGATCGTCCAGAGTTTGGCTTCGGGGAAGGAGAAGTCCTTCCCCGAAGCGGCCTGGATCCACAAAGACTCATGAACTTGCTCTGGAGAGCTACCCGCTCCTCAGAGCAAAAAAATCAAAACCGCTTGTACCATAAAAGTGACAGAGTGTTCCCTGGAAAGACCACCTAAAAACTGGAGGAAACATGAAAAAGCTGCTGTATAGTCTGACTGCATTCCTGGTGATTGCGGGCGTCCTCCTGGCCGGAAGGCCTTCGCCGGCGCTGGCCCAGGAACCGGAAGATAGCGACATGATCGCTCTCGGAAAAGCGTTATTTTTTGACCCAGGCCTCTCGGCAAACGGACAGCAGTCTTGCGCTGCGTGTCATGCGCCGGAGACAGGGTTTACAGGGTCCGATGCGGATGTAAACGCCGCGGGCGCTGTGTACATGGGCGCCATCCCGAACCACTTTGGAAACCGTAAGCCGCCCGCCTCGGCCTATGCAGGAGACAGCCCGGAGTTGTATTTCGATGCAGAGGAGGAAGGCTGGTTTGGGGGCATGTTCTGGGATGGCCGGGCGACCGGCGCGGTCCTCCACGATCCGCTGGCCGAACAGGCCCAGGGACCCTTCCTCAACCCGCTCGAGCAGGCGATCCCCCAGGCGCAGGTCCTGTGCATCAAGGTGAAGAAGTCCAGTTATGCCGGGCTCTTCGAGGAAGTATGGGGCGCCGGCTCACTCGACTGCGCCAGGGATGTGGCCGGCGTCTATGAAAAGATCGGCCGCTCTGTGGCTGCCTACGAGCGAAGCGCGGAAGTCAATCCCTTCAGCTCGAAGTTCGACCTGTTCTGGGACAATGCCGCGGCCGCCGGCAAGGATGTCACCCGGATCAAGTGCGGATCGGGCGGCATGGGCGGCGGAGGCATGGGTGGCGGGATGGGCTGCCCGGGCGGCGGCCTGGATCCGTACCGCTGGACGACCTACCGCAACCTGGGCCTGACCGACGCCGAGCTGCAAGGCCTGGCCGTCTTCAACGATCCCAGCCGGGCAGACTGCGCCTCCTGTCACACGCTCGAGCCCGGACCCGACGGGTATCCGTTGTTCACCGACTTCGGGTACGACAACATCGGCGTCCCAAAGAATCCCAACAACCCCTTCTACTCAATGCCCTCAGCCTGGAACCCGGATGGCGCAAGCTGGGTGGACTACGGCCTCGGCGGCTACCTCAAGAGCGCCGGCTACGGGCCGGAGGCCTACGAGCCGGAGATGGGCAAGTTCAAAGTACCCACCCTGCGCAACGTGGACCTGCGGCCATCGGCTGATTTCGTGAAAGCCTACGGGCACAACGGCTACTTCAAATCGCTGGAGGAGATCGTCTTCTTCTATCACTGGCGGGGCATGATGGATAATGGCGGCTGCATGGGCGGAGGCATGGGAATGGGAGGCGGCATGGGCTGCGAGGGCATGGAAAGCATGTTCCCGCCCCCAGAAGTGGATCAGAACCGGGCACCGCTGGGTATGTTCCCGCGGCCCCAGGTAAACATGATCGTCGAGTTCCTCAAAACCCTCTCAGATGGCTACTTCCAGAGATAACACATCCGGGGAGGAGATCTCCTCCCCAGACGGACTACTGTCGAAATGGAGATACAGATGAGCAAACAAACGATCAGCCGCAGAGAATTCCTGCGCCTGGCCGGTGTGGGCGCAACAGCCATGCTTGCCAGCGGGTTTCGACTTCCTTCGCAGATGGAGCCCTTCGTCCCGGATGCCGAGATCGCAATCACGGCGAAGGAAAAATACGTTCAGATCTTGTCGGGCGCCCAGACCCGCGTCTGGAGCTATGAAGGGCAGCTGCTCAGTGGCTCGGGCGTCACCGTCCAGGCCGTCCCGGGCAGCTACCTGGGCCCGATCCTGCGGGCGAAGACCGGAACGAAGCTGCGCATTTACTTCCACAACCAGCTGGCCGAAGACAGCGTGATCCATCCACATGGCCCGCGCGTCCCTGAAGCAGCCGACGGCCACCCGATGTCAGCCATCGGACCGGGACAGACCATGGTCTACGAGTTTGAGGTCATCGACCGCGCCGGGCCATACTGGTTCCATCCACACCCGCACATGCGCACCGCCGAACAGGTGGCCATGGGCATGGCAGGTTTACTGTACGTCTGGGATGATGATGAAGCGCTGACCGTTCCGGGCGCAAGCACGGGCGCCAACGATATCCCCGTGATCCTCCAGGACCGCAACTTCGACAGCGCCAACCAGATCCTGTACAACCCGAACAACATGTGGGGCTACCTGGGCAGCCGCATCCTGGTCAATGGCAAGCCCAATACGGTTCTTTCCCTGGAGCCGCGCGCCTATCGGCTGCGCATCCTGAACGGCTCGAATGCCCGCACCTATAAGCTCGGCTGGAGCAACGGCATGCCGCTGCAGGTGATCGGCACCGACGGCGGCCTGCTCCCCGCCGTAGCAACCCGGAACTACGTAATGCTGATGCCCGGTGAGCGGATCGACCTGTGGGTCGACTTCGCTGCTCTCGCCCGCAAGCAGGTCATCCTGCGCAGCCTGTCGTTCGACCCCGGTGGGATGATGGGCGGAGGCGGCATGGGAGGCGGTGGGATGGGCGGTGGTGGAGGCGGGATGGGGTCCGGTCTGCCGATGGGCTCAGCCTTCGATATCCTGACCGTCAACGTGGGACGCAGGGCCGGCACCAGGCCCGCGCTTGGACCTCTACCGCCGCTCCCGGTTGTGTACAACGCCGGTAACGTCCCGAACTACTCCTCGCCGCGCCCCTTCTCGCTCGACATGAGCATGATGACCTGGACGATCAACGGCCGGGTCTTTGAGATGATGGAAGTAGCCGAAGACGAGATGGTCAACCTGCACGACACGATGGCCTGGGAATGGATCAACAATACACCCATCCCCCACCCGATGCACATGCACAACGTCCAGTTCCAGGTGGTCCAGCGCACACCCTCTTCGCTAAGCAGCTATGCCACCATCCACCAGGGCCTGGTCGACAGCGGCTGGAAGGATACCGTTTTGGTCTGGCCCGGCGAGCGGGTGAAGATCGCCATGACCTTCGGGCCGCATGCCGGGATGTACATGTATCATTGCCACATCCTGGAGCACGAGGATATGACCATGATGCGCAACTACATGATCATGGACCATTCGATGCCGATGGAGTAAGAAAGTCGAGAGTAGAGAACAGAGCAGAAGAAAAAGGTTGGCAAGCATTGAAGAGACACTCTGCCAACCTTTTTCTGATTTCTCCGGAAACAAGGAGTACTTTCGTCCGCTTGACAATCAGAACTTTTGTTCTATAATCGAAGTATGAACGCTCTCGATACACTGGTTGAACTATCCGGCCAGATGGGGCTGGAACATGCAGAGGAGGCTCGTGGAGAGCCTGCTAAGCCTGCCTGTTTCACACCCAGGGCTCGTCCTGAGCTCAGCGAACGGGAGAAGCGAGCGGCGTTCGTCCACCCGGCCCAGCTCCCCAACGGAAAACAGATCAAGTTACTGAAGACCCTGCTCTCCTCGGCCTGCGAGCGGGATTGTTATTATTGTCCCTTCCGCGCGGGACGCGACTTCCGGCGCGCCACGTTCAGGCCGCAGGAGTTCGCCGAGCTGTTCATGAAGCTCAATCAGTCCGGGGCCGCCGAGGGCATCTTCCTCAGCTCGGGCATCGCTGCCGGCGGAGCCAATACCCAGAACAGGATCCTGGATACCGCCGAGATCCTGCGCAACAGGCTGGGCTATAAAGGCTACATGCATCTCAAGATCATGCCCGGCGCCGAAAAGGGCCAGGTGGAGCGCCTGATGCAGCTCGCCGACCGCGTCTCCATCAACCTCGAAGCGCCGACCACGGAAGGGCTTGCAAAGCTGGCCCCGGGCAAAACCTTTATCGAAGAATTATTCCGCCCGCTGAAATGGGTGGAGGAGATCCGCCGCACACAGCCAGCCTATAAGGGATGGAATGGACGCTGGCCGTCGACGGTCACACAGTTCGTCGCCGGCGGCTCGGACGAGAGCGACCTCGAGCTGCTGACCACGACCGACTGGCTGATGAAGAATGTCCGCCTTAAGCGCGCCTATTTCTCTGCCTTCCATCCCATCCGGGATACGCCTATGGAAAACAAGCCCGCCGTGAACCCGCTGCGGGAGCACCGCCTGTACCAGGCCTCTTTCTTACTGCGCGACTATGGCTTCGATCTGGAGGAGATGCCGTTCACCCGGGACGGCAACCTGCCCCTCCCCACCGATCCGAAGCTGGCCTGGGCCGAGCAAAACCTGAAGGAAAGGCCGCTGGAGATCAATCGGGCCGAACGGCATGAGCTCTTAAGGATCCCGGGCCTTGGTCCCAAATCTGTGGACGGGATCCTGAAAGCACGCCATAAACAGAAATTGCGTGACTTGACAGCCCTGCGAAAAATGGGCATCATTGTGGCTCGCGCCGCCCCCTTTTTACTGCTCGATGGCAGGCGGCCGGAAACACAGCTGGCCATGTTCTAGCTCGTTTGGCGGAACATGCAGCAGGGGGATCGTGGCAAACAACATTACTGGTTGAAGGAGAATGGCTATGCAGACGCTTATTGTTATCAATCGTTGCTCTCAGGGGACCAGAAAGGCAGTCCTTTCGGGCTGTGACTTTTTGTAATTCTACTCACGAAAAACCCAACGAACGCTCGCTGAAATAGCTCGATTCCCCACGCGCAGACTGTTCAACATGGACAGGCTGTATGCGATTCTGTTCGTGAATCCAACCAACTGTAGAGGAGATGAACCGATGATCAACAGAACTAACAGCCCCACAGCAATTTCAATTGCGGACCTGCGATCCACCTTCAAGGGCAGGATCATTGCACCCGGCGATCCCGATTATGACTCAGCGCGTGCTGCTTTCTATGGAGGAATAGATCGTCATCCTTCGGTGATCATCCGCGTGCAGAATGCGGAAGAGGCTGCCAGCGTGGTGTCTCTCGCCCGCCAAACCGGAATGGAGCTTGCGATCCGCAGCGGGGGCCACAGCGTTGCAGGTCACTGCGTTTCCGATGGCGGTATCGTGCTCGACCTCTCCGACATGCGCGATCTGCAGATCGATGTCGAGAATAAAACTGCCTGGGCGGAAGCCGGTCTGACCGCTGGAGAAGTGACTCAGGCAGCAGGCGCGCATGCTCTTGCCATCGGATTTGGCGACACCGGCTCGGTCGGGATCGGCGGCATCACCCTGGGTGGTGGTGTGGGATATTTAGCCCGCAAGTATGGGCTGACCATCGACGATCTGCTCGCCGCCGAGATCGTGACCGCCGAGGGTCAGATCCTGCAGGTGGATGCCGAGTCGCACCCGGACCTGTTCTGGGCCATCCGTGGCGGAGGCGGCAACTTTGGAGTGGTGACCCGCTTCCAGTTCCGCCTGCACGATGTGGACGAGATCTACGGCGGCATGCTGTTCCTGCCTGCCACACCGGATACGATCGCCTCCTTTATCGCCCTGGCGGAGTCAGCTCCAGATGAGCTGTCTACGATCGCCAATGTGATGTTCGCCCCGCCGATGCCCTTTGTCCCGGAGGAAGCTCACGGCAAGCTGATCATCATGGGCATACTCGTTTATGCGGGTGACCCGAAGGAAGGCGAGCGTGTGATCGCCCCGTTCCGCCAGATAGCGCCCCCCATCGCCGACCTGATCAAGCCGATGAAATACCCGGAGATCTACCCGCCGGAAGACAACAGCTATCACCCGGTCGCCGCGGCGCGGACCATGTTCATCGATCAGGTCGACCGCTCTGTGGCAGAGTTGATCGTGAACCGGCTCCATACGTCGACGGCCATGATGTCGGTCGTTCAGCTGCGCGTCCTGGGCGGCGCGATGGCTCGTGTCCCGGTGGAAGAGACCGCCTTTGCCCACCGCCGGTCGAAGATCATGACCAATATCGCCGCCCTCTACAGCCAAGCGGAGGAAAAGGCCAATCATGAAGCATGGGTCGCCGATTTTGCCGCGGCGTTGAAACAGGGCGACAGCGGCGCCTACGTGAACTTCCTCGGCAACGAGGGCGTGGACCGCATCCACGCCGCCTATCCAGGGTCCACCTGGGACCGGCTCGTGGCGATCAAGACGCTCTACGATCCAACCAACCTGTTCCGTCTCAACCAGAACATTCCGCCGATCAACGGTGGCTAGATGGCTGACGTACGCCTTCAGCCCTGGTCGGCAGAGGACCTCCCCCTCCTCCGGATGCTCCTGGGTGACCCGCAAATGATGGCTCACCTGGGAGGTCCGGAGAGTGAGGAACAGATCGTCCGCCGGCACCAGCGCTATTTGCACCAGCCGGATCACGGGACCGACCGCATGTTCAAGATCGTGTGGGGTCCCGGATCGGAAGCGGTGGGCAGTGTGGGCTACTGGCGCAAGGTCTGGCGCGACCGGGCCGTGTATGAAACGGGCTGGCTGGTCCTGCCAGACTACCAGGGACACGGCATTGCCACAAAAGCCGCCCGGGCAGCGATCGACCTCGCGCGGCAGGATGGCAAATACCGGTATGTTCATGCTTTTCCGTCCGTGGAGAATGCCGCCTCGAATGCGATCTGCCGCAAGCTTGGTTTCGCTTTGATCGAGGAATGTCAGGTGGAATATCCACCGGGACGTTCCATGACTGTCAACGACTGGAGATTGGACGTACTGAACCCATGAAAACATTTCACGCCGCCCTGGCGAATTCACTGGCCGCCTTCATGACCAACAACTTCGTCTGGTTTGCCGTTACCTTCTGGGTTTACCTCGAGACCCGCTCGGTGATCGCAACATCCGTCATGGCCGGAATATTTACCATAACCATCGCATTCTCAGGCTTTTTTCTGGGCTCGCTGGTTGACCGATACCCGAAAAAGCTAGTCATGTTGCTCTCCAGTGTGATGTCCCTTGTCCTCTATGTTTTGGCGGCCATCATCTTCATCGGCTCCCCGGCTGAAACCTTCAAGGATGCTTCCAGCGTCCAGCTGTGGGTTTTCATCGTGCTGACGCTCGTGGGGGCGATTGCCGGGAACCTGCGCGGCATCGCTCTCTCCACCCTGGTGACAATTCTCGTCGCCGAGGAGGAACGAGACAAGGCCAATGGACTGGTCGGGACGGCGAACGGCGTCTCCTTCCTCGGCGCATCGATCTTCAGCGGCCTGGCGGTCGGCTACCTGGGTATTCCCTGGGTGCTGGGAATTGCAGTGGTGATGTCCGTGGTCGTCATCGTTCATCTCTGGACTCTGCACATACCCGACCTGCCCAAAAAGAGTCTCGAGGAAATGACTACTGAAGAGCGATCGAACATGCACAGCATCGATATCCGGGGCACGATCCGGGTTATCCAGCTTGTGCCCGGCCTGTTCGGGTTGATCTTTTTCCATACGTTCAATAATTTCCTGGGCGGCATCTTTATGTCCCTGATGGATGCGTACGGCCTGCTGCTGGTCTCCGTGCAGGTCTGGGGGACGCTGTGGGGTGTCCTCAGCCTGGGCTTCATCGTCGGCGGGATGGTGGTGGCCAGGTATGGGCTCGGGACGAATCCGCTGCGGACGCTCTTCCTGGCGAATCTTGTCATGTGGGCGATCTGCTCTGTGTTCACGCTGCAGGCATCCATTGCCCTGCTGGCGGTAGGCATGTTTGTCTGGTTGTGTCTGATCCCCGCCGTGGAAGCAGCCGAGCAGACCATCCTGCAGAAAGTGGTTACCCCTGAACGGCAGGGACGTGTGTTCGGTTTTGCCCAGAGCGTGGAGCAGGCGGCTTCGCCGGTCACAGCCTTCCTTATTGGTCCGGTAGCGCAGCTGATCTTCATCCCTTATATGACCACCGGCGCCGGCGTGGACCTTCTCGGCCGCTGGTTTGGGACGGGCGCCGACCGCGGCCTCGCCCTCCTGTTTACGGTCGCCGGGCTGATCGGACTCACAGTCACGCTGACTGCGATGCGTTCCCGCTCCTATCGCTCCTTATCCGAAAAATACCTGAATCAGGAGCTCTCCGATGAGAACGCCACAGAGCTCACCCGGCTTCCGGAGCTGGAAAAAAGTTAAAAAGGAGAGCAAGGGGCGATGACGGATGACCATCTCGAGGACCGGCATATGCCGGCGGGCCGGTGGCAGTGGCCCGGAGAAGGCTATGAAGCAGCCATGAACCGGATAAAATAAAGCCCATCCTGGTCAAAGGAGAGCGCGCGGGTATAAACATGAGCGCGAAAAAAAAGGTCGATGTAGGCAACGTCTGGTGGTTCTGGTTTTCCACCAATGCCTTTTTTGTCGATAAGCGGCTGCGGCGCATCATGCGCCTGCTGCCACACGATCCGCGCTGTAAATTTTGTAACACCCCGTTCCAGGGTATCGGCGGGACGATTGCCCGTATTGTCTTTGGCAAGCAGCAGTCCTCTTTGAATCCTCGCTTCTGCAACATGTGTGAAGTGGCTTCGCGCGAATTCCCCGGCGGCGCCGAAGTGGAGATGTCCATTCTCTTTATCGATATACGCGGTTCCACGGCGCTTTCGGAAAAGATGAGCTCCACCGAGTTCAGGCAGCTGATCCAGCGTTTCTATACGGCGACGACCCGGGCGGTCATCGACGAGGACGGATTGGTGGAAAAGCTGGCCGGAGATGGGCTGGCGGCCTTCTGGGGCGCCGGATTCGCCGGGCCGGACTATATCCGCCGGACCGTGAAAGTGGGTCAAACGCTGGCCAGGGAGATGAAACGGCTGGAGATCCCGGTCGGGATCGGCGTCCATGCAGGGACCGCCTATTATGGCGCCATGACCACCGATGAAGGGCTGACCAACATCGCTGCGACCGGGGAAGAAGTCAATCTAGCGGCACGCCTGGCCTCGAGCGCAGCAGCCGGCGAGATCATCGTCAGCGAGCAGGCTCTTCGTGAGGCCGGCTTGGATGGCAGCGGATTGGAAGCCCGAAGGCTGGAGCTTAAGGGGATCAGCGAGCCGGTCCCGGTCCGGGTTATGACCGGGTAGGGGAATAAAAGGATCGACAGGTCAGGATATAGATGAAAAAATCACAGGATGTCGAAGTGTTTATGGAGAAACTCGAACACCCATTCAAATCGG
>DASUOS010000352.1:0-2962 GCA_036276515.1 Anaerolineales bacterium
TTCGCCATGCTCGTTCCGCAGGCGCAGGCTGCCGTCCATTTCCAATCCGTAAATCTGGCCCGTCACAGGCGGATTTTTCTCCGATTCTACCTGGACATTTTCATCCCGCAATGCC
The DNA here is from genome assembly GCA_036276515.1 of Anaerolineales bacterium. Lineage (GTDB taxonomy): Bacteria > Chloroflexota > Anaerolineae > Anaerolineales > Villigracilaceae > Defluviilinea. The sequence goes on from DASUOS010000352.1 coordinate 116, forward strand.
AGCAGTCCTTCCCACTGGGCGATGAGTTCTTCGGTTCCCAGCAGTGGCCTCAGCTCGATTAAAGCGGCGAGGATATCGCGTAGTATTTCTGTCCGCTCCGGAGCCGGGTCCAGTTCATCCTCGAGACTGGTCGCCGGGAATTGGAGCAGCTCGGCAGGTGGGACCGAGCCTTTCCGCACATTGACACCGATTCCGATCACCACACACTCCACATCCTCGCCCGACCAGACGGATTCGGTCAGGATGCCGCCCACCTTGCGACCTCGAATCAAAATATCATTGGGCCACTTGATCTGTGTGGGCAGGCCGCGCATTTGCAGGGCTTTGGCAACGGCAAGGGCTGCCAGGCCAACGACGCGGCTTAGATGAGATTTTTCAGCAGCCGTGGGATTCAGGATGACGCTGAAGGCCAGAGCTGTTCCTTTGGGGGTGAACCATTTCCGATTTAGCCGGCCGCGGCCCGCGGTCTGCTCATCGGCGATGACCAGCGACAGGTCCCGGGCTTCGTTTGCCGCCCACGCCAGCGCTTCATCATTTGTCGAGCCAATGGACTCGAAATATTTGATGTCGCCCAAGGGAAGCCTGGAAAGGGATTTCTTGAGTTCGTTTTGGTTCATGGAATTAATTAAAAACCTAAGGGTCTCTGAGACCCTTAGGTTTAATTCATCTGACTAGGGTAACACAAACCAGGGGTTGATAAATCCGCCGCCCTGGCGCACTTCGAAGTGCAGGTGCGCACCCTGGGAATTGCCGGTGTTGCCCGCCGCTCCGATCCACTGGCCCGAGCCGACACTGGCACAGACACCCACGCCGATCACGCTCAAGTGGGCATAGACCGTGGAATAACCATTGCCATGGTCGATCTGGATTACGTTCCCGTAGCCGTAGTTGTAGCCACCCTGGGCCATGGTCACCACGCCGCTGTCGGCCGCGTAGACGCCCGCCCCCTCGCCCGCAGCGATATCGATGCCCAGATGTCCGGACCAGTAATCGTTACCAGATAGGAAATTGTTATCGGCCGGCCACCGAAAGCCGCCGCCGCCCACCGCGCCACCCGGGCAGAGACTCTGGCTTGTCCCAGACGTGCCTGAGGCGCCGCTTGCCACGGTAGGCACCAGCCACTGTTCGAACTCGCGCTCGCCGCCCGGCAGCATCACCCACGATCCGGACTTGATCTCCGGGTTGGAAAGATCAATATCATTACCCGGGTAATTAAGGATTTCATCGATGGATGCCTTGTATTCGGCGGCTACTTTTTCGAGCGTATCGTTTTCCTTCCACTGGTAGTAGATTCCATCTGTAGGGGGGATCTTGAGAACCTGTCCGGGGGACAGGCTGTGCGGGTCATCCTGTAGAACATCGTAATTCGCCCACAAAACGGTCTCCGGCTGGACCTTGAAGGATTCGGCGATCGCAAAAACCGAATCCCCGCGAACGACGCGGTATTCGACAATATCATAGCGCGGCTTGTCGGCCGGAATATTGGTCTTCATCAAAATATTGCGCTCGATGAATCGTAGTGCCTGCGCAGCTCCAGCCAGCTCAGGCATCTCAACCTCAGGGGCAGCCCCTTCCGGCCCGGCCGTGGGGAACGGGGCCAGCGCCTGCACGTTGGAGGTCTGCTTCCACTTCAGTGCACCGCCGATCATACCCGCGACGAGAGCCAGGGTCACAGCCCAGCTGATGACTGCGAAGCGGTTTTGATTGAAGAACGATGAGAGTTTTGACATTCGTTAGGATGTTTTAAGCAGCCAGCCGGCGTTACGAATCCCTGCCCAGATTTTCCAGGAATTCCTGGTTGTTGCGCGCCCGGTCGAGGCGGGTGACGATCGCCTCGGTGGCGACGGCCTGGTCCATGCCGGCGCCCGCGGGCTGCGGTGAGATCATCTGGATGTACATACGGCGCATGAGCCAGACGCGCTGCAGCAGGTCGGGTCCCAGGAGCAGGTCTTCGCGCCGGGTGGACGAGCGTTCGATATCCACGGCGGGAAAGATGCGGCGTTCCTGCAGCTTGCGGGAGAGCAGCAATTCCATGTTGCCGGTGCCTTTGAACTCTTCATAGACCACATCGTCAAGGCGGGAACCGGTATCGACCAGGCAGGTGGCAATGATGGTCAGGGAGCCGCCCTCTTCGATATTGCGTGCCGCGCCAAAGAAACGCTTGGGCGGGTACAGCGCTGAGGGGTCCATACCGCCGGAGAGCGTGCGGCCCGACGGATTGACGACCAGGTTATAGGCTCGCGCCAGACGCGTGATCGAGTCCATCAGGATGACCACATGGCGTCCGATCTCCACCAGCCTCTTTGCCCGTTCCAGGGCCAGCTCTGCCGTGCGAACGTGGGCCGTCACCGGTTCGTCGAACGTGGATGCAACCACTTCGGCGTCCACCGAGCGGTCCATATCGGTGACTTCCTCAGGGCGCTCGCCGATCAGGGCGACTAATAAGTGCACATCGGGGTATTTGGTTGAAATGGAGTTCGCAATCTGCTTCAGGATGGTGGTTTTCCCCGCCTTGGGTGGTGAAACGATCAATCCCCTTTGGCCCCTGCCGATCGGTGCGATCAGGTTGATCAATCGCGGGGCAAGCGTATCGTGGTCGGTTTCCAGGTCGAAGCGCTTATCTGGGAAAATGGGGACCAGGCTTTCGAAAACGGGTCGGCGGTTGGCTTCCTCTGGATCCAGGCCGTTGATCGATTCAACCTTCAACAGACCGTAATGCCGTTCGCTTTCGCGGGGCGGCCGTACCTGTCCGATCACCAGGTCGCCGGCCCGCAGGTCGTGCCTGCGCAGCTGCGCCTGGGAGACGTAGACATCCTGGTCGCTGATCCTGTAGTTGGTGGCACGCAG
>DASUOS010000353.1:0-3163 GCA_036276515.1 Anaerolineales bacterium
ACGACCTGTGCCGAACAGCACCACAGACCGGTAATTCATGGAGTGGTGAAACACGGATCGTGCCAGTACCAGCCCATCTACGATCGTTGCCTCAAGGCAGACCGGATTCCCGGCTTCAATGTATTTAAGCAGGCGGCTGGCTTTCGCTCCGTGGAGCACGATGGTATCGCCGATCCGGGCGAAGTTGATCGGGATGACGAACGGCTGCCCGTGCTCGACGATTCCGACATGGCAGAGCAGGGCTTCATCCAGGATGCGATAAATAGTCTCATAGTCATAGTGCCCGCGTTTCGGGAGACGTTTGATACGGGAGCGCTGGGTCTTAATGGGCGGCGTCATATATATGTCCTTTAGTGGCAGATTGCAGAGGCGATCGCCTCGATTTCTGTCACGCTAATTTTACTTTCCCTCAAACCAAACGAAGAGCGTCGGGAGAGTCCCTACATTACTATAGGAATTCTTGACATCCATCCAAAAAGCAGAATAACCTGCCCACCGATATCGTTAACCACTCTAAGGAAAAACTCATGACTATCAGCACTTTCTTCTACCTTTCACTCGCCGCCTGGAGGCTGGCATCGCTGGTGGCTAACGAGGATGGTCCCTGGATGATGTTTAGACGTCTTCGCGAGCGGGCGGAATACTGGTGTAAAACATACCGTTTTTGCCGCGAATTCGGTATCTATGAATTGTTCTCCTGTGAATGGTGCAATTCGGTCTGGATCGGGGCAGGCCTGACCGTACTGTATCTCTGGATCGGCGAGGCGATTCTGTACCTGGCCCTGCCGCTTGCTCTGTCGACCGTGGTCATTGTCATCAAGTACATTGTGCAGACCCTCCAGTCTGCGCAACAGTACTTCGAGACCAGCCGGTCGCACGAGTAAATTCCCTGGAGTATTCTGACAGGATTTCAAATTTCAGGGTTTGGTATATCGCGCCCTTCCGCGATGCACTTTCGAATTTGTTAGATTTCACCGGTACCCTTTTGGACGATTTTACGTCAAGTCAATATCATCGCAGCCCTCTCTCCGCCTCCAATCACCGGCCGCACCTGCGGTATCAAGGAGTTTCACATGATTACAGTTCTCAAGTGGTTATTCGCCGCTGCAGGCACGGCCATTGCCTGGCTGATCACCAGTTATACTGTGGAGTATCTCAGGCCTTATAAACGCAAATAATTTCCAGGGGCCGGCGTGGGAAGGGTTGACAGGACCTTTCCACGCGGCCCGGTTAAGAAGACGAAAACGTCCCACAGATCATCTGCGGGACGTTTTTTGTGGAGGCTAATTGCCCTGCCATTCGAAATCGTGAACGGTGGTCAGGTGCTGGAAGCCATGCTTCGCCACAATGGGCCGGCTCATGTTTCCCGTTTCTACAACGGCAAAGGGATAGCCGCGCTCGCGGATCTCCTGGACCCGGGTTGCGAGCAGGCTGGTATATAGCCCCTGCTTGCGGTACTCCGGGATGGTCGAGCCGGCGAACAGGGTGGCAAACTGACCGCGCGGGAAGTAGGTCCAGGCAATCGAAGCGGGCTGGTCTTCCACGCAGGCAACATACACGCTCAAATAGCCGGGGACCTGGAGATGGCCTCCGAGACGTTCGTTGACCCAGGTATTGTGCCCGCCCCAGACTTTGTCCAGGACATGGATGACATCCTTCAATCCATCCAGGCCGGTGACCCGGCGGATGTCCGCCGTGACCGGCGCGAACAGGTGCGACGGAGCCTTATTGACATCCAGAACCATGACATCAGCCGGATCATTATCCGGTTTGAAGCCGCGCGCCGACAGCTTGTCGTGCAGGGAGGGCAGGGGGTCGTGGTCGTATACCTTCCAGGTGAACGGCTGGTTCATCGGGAGCAGGTAATCTATTTCGCGGTCGATGACATTGTTCAGCTTCTCCTCATTGGCGAACGTGAATGCCACCACGTTCATGCCAGGCGCCTTGCGTAGAATTCGAACTACATCCCTGGTGATTTCTTTGCGCGCCTCGGGATAGCTGATCCGAAGGCGCAGATCTTTGTCATAACGTACAAGTAAATTATTCTTATTCATGATATTTTCCTTTCTCTCTCCTGAGCCTCATGGCGTCAGAGAGGGCAGGTTGGGTCATTCAATTCTGGTCCATGCAATCATCGGGTTGACTTTTTTCGCCAGCCGGTAGGCCGCATCCTGGAAGCCGAACCGCGGCCAGAATCGGGAGGCTAGCAGGTTCGGACTGATCCAGTTCGAATAACAGGTTTCATAGCCTTGCTTGCGCGCCTGATCCAGGCCATGCCAGGAGAGGGCCGCGCCGACCCCGCGGCCGCGTGCCTCAGGCTTTGTGGCAGCGACGCTCAGATAGACGGTCTTTGGTGGAGCCAGCAGGTGTGTATCACTCTCCGGTTCCGGACGGAACCCGATCGTTCCCAAAGCCTTCTGCCCTTCAAGCGCAAGCCAGACGGTCCATTCTTTATCGTCCGGAAGCTCGGACCAGCCTTCATGCAGATCGTCCCAATCTTCCGGGACAGTCGGATGCCAGTAAGGGGCCTTAGCCAGTGCGCGGAAGATCACATCTGAAAGACTTCCAACGAGCTCATTATCACCTTTGCTCGCCTGGCGGATCGTGATGCCTGACGGCTCCTTGATCTCCGGAATTTCGATCGTGCGCAGGTCCAAAAGGGCGTCGACGCGTTCCTTGCCAAAGCCGATATCGAAGAGCGCCGCGATGATATCCTCATCCTGGGCAGCGATATAGTGGTAATGAGCGAAGCAGCCTTTCCGCACCCAGTCCTCTCCCAGCAGGGCATACAAGTCCTGGAGGATTGCGGGATTTTCACTGTCCGCAACTGCATACCCGGGCAGGTGGACTGTACCTGCCCGGCCCCACGGATTTGTGGAGGTTTCTCCGATCAGGTAGGCGACCATCCGGCCGTCGCAGAATGCGGCATAGCCATTCCGAAACTTGCTCTGCCAGAGAGCCTCCACGGCCTGCGCGGCGGCCTGCGGATCCTCAAACCGCGCCGGTAATAAAGGCTGCTTCTCCCGGTTTCTCGAGTGGCGCTGTGCCAGCAGCTTCCCGGCTGCGGGGATCATTTCACCTGTAAATGGTAAAAATTCGGTTTTCATTCTCGTTCTCCAACAGTGGACCGGATCAATCCGGCCCACTGTTTACTGATTTTTCT
>DASUOS010000354.1:0-14780 GCA_036276515.1 Anaerolineales bacterium
CCTCCAGGAGGGCAAATCGCTTGACCCATTAAATTACCAGGCGACATTGAAACTCGTGCGGGAACAGTACCGGTCCGGGAACCGGGAGACCCGCGAAGTGAACCGCTTCGGCGAGACGGTTTATTTCCTGAACAATGCGGTCGGTGTGATCAAGGATGAATACCTGACTGGATTATGGGGCACGCAGCTGGATATCACGGCTCTCAAGAACGCCGAGGAGGCTCTGCGGCACAGCGAAGCGCGCACTCGTGCACTATTGAATGCCATCCCGGATATGATCTTTGAATTCCAGCGGGACGGTACGATCCTGCAGTTCATCCCTTCAGCAAACAGCAGGCCTCTCATTCCGCCTGAACAGTTCATCGGCAGGAACATCGGCGAAGTACTGCCCACTCTAGCAGACCGGACGATGTTTGCCATTCACCGGGCGCTTGAGTCGGGGCATGTCAATGCTTTTCAATATGATATGTTCCAGGATGGCAAGGATCGAATCTTCGAGGCGCGGCTCACCCCGCTTGGAGCGGACACGGTCCTGGCCATGGTGCGGGATGTATCGCTCCAGAAATGGATCGAAGCGGAGCGGGAAAAGCTGATCGTTGAGCTGGAGGAGAAGAACGCCGAGCTGGAACGATTCACCTATACGGTCTCACACGATCTGAAATCGCCGCTGATCACCATTCGTGGTTTCCTTGGCTTTATACGCGAGGACAGCAGGAGCGGCAACCTCAACCGCCTGGAGTCCGACATCCAGCGCATCAGCGCCGCAACAGAAAAAATGCAGGCTCTCCTGAACGACCTCCTCGAGCTGTCGCGTGTGGGCAGGCTGATCAACAAGTCGAGGGATATTCAGATGAATGAGCTGGTGAATGACACACTGGAGCTTTTGCATGGCCGGATCACACAGGCCGCCGCTGCCGTCAGTGTTGCCCAGAACCTTCCTGCTGTGTTTGGAGATTATGAGCGCCTGGCCGAGGTCATGCAAAACCTGATCGATAATGCCTGCAAGTTCATGGGAGACCAGGCAGGTCCCCGCATCGAGATCGGTCATCAAGGCTATGAGAAAGACATGCCTATCTTCTACGTACGGGATAATGGGGTGGGGATTCCGGCGGAGTTCCACGATAATATCTTCGGCCTGTTTAACAAGCTGGATGCCCGCAGTGAGGGAACGGGGGTAGGGCTGGCCCTTGTCAAACGGATTATCGAATTTCACGGCGGACGCATCTGGGTGGAGAGCGAGCCTGGGAAGGGTACTGCCTTTTTTATGACATTACCTGCGGGGGATAGAAATCGGGATAATAGTCCACAATCTTCCTGATAAATGTCTAGGATGAGAAGTAATAATCTGGATATAATTTATCCAAAACACCTGTAAGGAGAGAAATATGAATTTTGCAATGTGGCGCAAGGCGCTCAACGTGATTCCCGAAGTCTCTAAATCGGAGTGGGATGGCCTGGACGTGATCTCGAAGTGGCTGATTTCCACGCGTGCTGCGGTCCTCGTGATGACCTTCATCTCAGCGGCTCTGGCCGGTCTGTTTGCCTGGCGCGACGGCGCATTTAGTCTCCTGCCCTGGCTGGCGCTGGCGTTCGGCTTGATTCTCGCTCACGCCTCGAATAATATCTTCAACGATTACACAGACTTCGTCCGCGGCGTGGATAAGGACAACTACTATCGCAACATCTATGGCGCCCAGCCCATTGCCAGCGGCCTGATGACCAGGCGCCAGCATCTGACCTATTTTGCCGTCACGGCCTTGATCGCGTTACTGTTTGGCCTGTACCTGGCTCTCTACACCGGTTTCAGTACCACCACCTGGATCCTGATCGGGCTCGGCGCGTTCTTCCTCCTGTTCTATACCTGGCCGCTCAAGGGGCTAGCTCTGGGTGAGATCGCCGTGCTGATCGTCTGGGGCCCGTTGATGATCGGCGGCGGTTACTATGTATTGACCCACCAGTGGAACTGGAATGTTGTCATCGCCAGCCTGCCCTACGTGCTGGGCGTGACCACGGTCATTTTTGGCAAGCACATCGACAAGCTCGACATGGACAGAGACAAGGGCATCCACACCCTGCCGGTTGTTCTCGGTGAGAAATTATCCCGGTATGCCGTTCTGGTGATGATGATCGCGCCCTATCTCTTTACGGTTTATTTGATCGCTGTGAAATTCTTTACACCCGTGATGTTGATCGTCTTCCTGGCACTTCCCACTTTTCTGCAGATCTATCCCAGGTTTTTGCAGCCCAAACCAACGAAAAAGCCTGAAGGTCAGCTCGGCTGGCCGCTCTACTTTGTTGGATATGCTTTCTACAATAACCGCAAGTTTGGCTCACTTTTTATGTTTGGCTTGTTGATCGATGTTTTCCTGCGGGTCATTCCATTTACAGCCGATCTTGTTAGGATATACTGGAGTTAACGTTTCCGCTTGGAAGTGGGCAGGAACGGTCCTGCCCACTTTTTATTTAACACCCATAATTAGGACTGATTGTATCCAATTTCACAAGTAAGTAGTATAATCACTTTCGCCTAGAGGAGAGTGAAAAGTTGCCTGGGAACGACCCGTTCAGTCTTTTGAACTTACAGCGTGAAGAGATCCGCTCCAATCCATATCCTTTCTATGAACTGCTCCGCCAGCACGATCCGGTCCATTGGGATGATGAAATGGGCTTCTGGGTGCTTACGCGGTACACCGATATCGATTCCCTCTACACCGATGAACGGTTCTCCCGGGCTCAGGGCCTGATGCGCGGCTTCGAGCGCTTGTCTGAAGCCGATCGATCGATCGCCGGCCCCGTGTACCACTCGTTCTCCCAAACGGTGTTTTATGCCGACCCGCCATACCATACCCACCTGCGCGGCCTGATGAATCATGCCTTTACACCCCGCCGGGTGGAGCGCCTGCGACCGTACATCCAGCGGACCGTGGATGAGCTGCTGGATGCTGCATGTGCCAAACCTGTTGTGGATATCATCCGGGACCTCGCCTATCCCTTGCCGGTCATGGTCATCGCTGAGCTGCTTGGATTGCCCGCCAGTGACCGTGCTCAATTCAAAAAGTGGTCGGATGACCTCTTCGCCATCCTGGGCACGGTCCGTCCCAAATCGCATGAGCTATTGGAGCGCGCCGCGCAAAGCCTGGAGGAAATGACGGACTATGTGAGGGCGTTGAGCCGTACACGCCGCGAATCCCCACAGGACGACCTGCTGACGGCCTTGTTAACCTTTACGGAGAACGATTCGTTTGACTGCCCACATCCACTCAAACCCAACACGCATCCTGCCGGAGAGAGGGCGTTGCTTGAACGATTAACACCTGCCGATCTGACCGGGGAGGAATTGGTCGCCAATATCAACATACTTCTCAGCACCGGCCACGAAACGACGACCCACCTTTTGGGTAACGGTCTTCTAGCGCTGCTGCAGAACCCGGACGAAATGCAAAAACTGCAAGCCAGGCCTGCCCTGCTGGCCTCAGCCATCGAGGAGATGCTCCGCTACGACAACCCGGTCCAGATCACCTATCGCTCGGCGGTGGAGGAGGCTGAGATCCAGGGGAAGCGCATCTGCAAAGGCGACCTGGTAAACACCATCATTGGCTCTGCAAACCGCGACCCAGAACGATTTACCCATCCCGACCGCTTCGACATTACCCGCAATGAAGGACGACACCTGGGTTTTGGCTTGGGGATCCATTTCTGCATTGGCGCGCCGCTCGTCCGGCTGGAGGCGGAGATTGTCTTCGAGACCCTCTTGCGGCGATTCCCGAAACTCCGCCTGGCGACGGACACCCTGGAGTGGCAGGAGCATCCGATTTTCCGGGGGTTGAAACATTTACCGGTCTATTTATAAAAAGTGGAGGCAGATTTGCCTCCACTTCTGATCTCCTGCTCTAGCTCTTTGGCAATCCTCGCCGAATTTGGTCCTCGGTAAACCTGGTTTTGGGAGCAAGTTCCTCGGGTAGGGGAACGCTTTCAAGCGTCGGCGTGCTGATCCCATCGGCAAGCATCTGGACCTGGGCTTTGGTGATCAACGGCTTAGGCATGAACCTCTCTGAGAACCAGGCCAGCATCCGCTGAAAGATGACCGGGAATGGAACCACCAGCAAAAAAGGTTTTCCCATCGCCTTTGAGATCCGCCGGGCGGCCTGGCTGAAGGGAAATTCTTCAGGGCCGGTCACCGCCACCGTCTGGCGGGAGAAGCGGTCTTCCTCCAGCAAACAGACACGGATAATGGCAACCAGATCCTCCACAGCAACCAGTCGGACGGTTTTTTCTTTTAGCCCGACTGTGGCAAAGACGGGCATTTTGCGGAACAGGTTGCTGAGATTATTGAGCAGGTGATCGCCCTGGCCGTATACCAGTCCTGCCTTGAGGATCGTAAAATTCAACTTCGATGCTCGGACGATCTCCTCGCCTGCCCATTTTGTCGTGTGATATGTGGATGGCGCGGTCGGGCGGACATTCAAATAACTGACCAGCACGAATTTCTTCACACCCGCTTGCTCGGCCGCCTTCACAGCCGAACGGGTTCCCTCCACGTGTAATTTGTGAAATGTCTGCTGGCCGTCCTCAACGCTTGTCCCGGCGCAGTGCGCCACGGCATCGCAGTCTCGAAAAGCTTCTTTGAGCCTGTTCGTCTCATTGACATCCAGGGCCACGAAGTTCGTGCCGGGAACAGGCTGGCTGCTGCGCGAGTAATTGCCGCGGGCAATGAGGGTCACCTCATGGCCGCGCTCGACCAGGTCACGCGCCAGGTGCCTGCCGATGAAACCGGTCCCGCCAGTGATCGCGATTTTCATGTTCATTTTCCTATTGCCAGAAACCGGGGATGGCCGTGCGCAGAACGATATCCAGCAGAATGCCGAGGATATACAGGCCCCCGAACAGGCGGATATGTCTTAACTGAGGCGTGGAAAACCAGCGCGGCCACAGGGCAAATCCAGGCGGCGCCTCCTTCGGACGCGGCTCGCGGAGCAACTGGATCACGTTCCAGCCTCGACCTGCTGCCAGGAAGACCAAAAGTACTGTGGGTGAAAAGAATCGGGCGACAAACACCAGATACAACACAAGTACATACGAAAGCAGTATGGTGAAAATATTGAACATTCGTGCCGCCGGTTCCCCGAGCCGGACCGGCAGGGTACCTACGCCCTTCTTGCGATCGGCGTCGATCTTGTCGATGTGTTTGCCCCAATTGAAACTGCCGAACCCGAATCCAAAGGCCATGCCTGCCATAACGATCTCCCCCAGATTTTCCGGGATTCCGCCTGCCAGAACCGAGTACATGCCGGGGATAAGGATCATTCCCCAGTTGATGTAAATTAGCAGCTCGCCAACGCCCAGGTACTTGAGCGGCCATGCATAGGTGGGAAGTATTGCAATACCAAAGAGGAACAGTCCAATGACAATGGGGGAGAAACCGGTATATATGAGGACAAAGATGCCGCAAAGCACGGCAATCGTTCCGGCTATGATGAACCAGCGTCTCCAGTCGGCCTTCGTCCAAAACTTGTGCACCAGCGGATGGATGCCGTACTGGCCGCGGTAGTAATTGTCCTCGTCGATGCCGCGTGTAAAGTCAATGTAATCATTGACCAGGTTCTCAGATGAGTGGGCGAAATAGATCCCCAGGGTCATCGCCAGCCAGAGCCAGAAATCAAAGGTTCCATCACGGAATGCCAGTAATCCCGCGATCACACCCGCTGCAAGGGTCAGCTGCGTGACCGTGGCGCGGGTGGAGATCAGCCACTTGGCAATGACATCGAACGAATCCCAGACCCGTTTGTCGTTCTCCTTGACGGGTTTTTGTAGTGCGAACCACCAGAGCTTTAGATCCATGTTCCAGTCTCCTCATCTGAGTTCATTGTGATTGCTGCCCCGTATATCTCTTATAGAGAGATTCCCATCCCAATACAGTGCCCACCAGGTAAAAAACATTCATCCCCAGCCTGAAAACAGCCTCAGGCGCAAAGGCAGGGCGGGTTAGCGACAAGGCCTGCGCCTTTTTCAGCATATATCCGACCTTGGCCACATGTACCAGGCCTCTTTTGTTGTAGTCACAATCGATCGTAAGACCTGCAAAACACTGCATGGTTAAGTAATGGTCAAGCCCGGGCTTGTACTCCACGACGCAGACCAGGGGTTCATCCTTATCATTATAGGCAATATGCCGGGTGCCGCGCGGAATGGCGAGCACATCGCCGGTTCCTCCCGTTCGGGTCACACCGCCCACCCGGACGCGCATTTCACCCTGCCGGATGTGGAAGATCTCATCCTGGTTGATGTGGATGTGCTCGAATGGAACATACCCGCCGGGGTGTACGGTCCATTCCATGGTGAAAGCTTGTTCGCTGACAGAAATGCAGCGGAAGGTCTCGCGCGTGACCGGGTTGGTGAAGGGCTGGTACAGGTCGATGCCTGCCTGGATGGCCGGAGCGCTAACGGTTTCCATGGAGTACTCGTTTTAAATTACGAAGGGTCTCATAGGCGTGGATTCGCCCGATCACTCCGGCGAAAGGACGCATCAGGACTGCCCAGCCGGTAGGCTGGAGCTCAAGCCAGAAATGGATCTGTGTGCCGTGCTGGCCCGGGTTAAGGATATATCCGTCCTTAAAATGGACCGGTCCCATCTGGCCCTTCATCGCCAGTCGTCGGATGGGTTCCACCTCGATCAGCTCATACCTGACCGGAATACGAATCCCGAAATAATTGAGCATTCCCGATAGCCGCGTGCCCACCTTCCCGAACGCTCCATCGGTTTCCTGCTCAAGCTGGGTCATTCGCGGGATGAATTTCAGGTGGCTCTCACAGCGGCTCAGGAATCCAAATATCTCATTTATGGATTGTGAAACGATTATGCTCGATTCTATTCGTGCCATCCTGCTACCAAACCTTCGTGATTAAACCTTCTCGCCCTTGAGGAAATCGAGGTCCCCAAAGAACGTCCAGAAATGGCCGGTGATCTGGGTCTTCAAGCCGGGCTCTCCGAAGAATAGCGGAAGGCTGCCATCGATATTGTCATTCGCTTCTTCGAACCGGTGTAGGAAGGGGCCCAGTAATTTTCCATACCAGGTGACCGGTTTGCCAAAGTCCACGATGTGAAGCTGGCCGCCGGGCTTGAGGACACGGAACACTTCCTGTGCAGTCTTCTTTTTATCGGGAGTCTTCAGGTGATGGACCATGATGCTCGAAAGCACCCGGTCAAATGCCTGGTCCGGGTAGGGCAGGTTGTTGGTAAACCCCACATCGAATTTAACCGGTGTCTTTGATTGTGCAGATTTATATCTGGCGACCTTCAGCATATCCGGGTCTGCATCCAGGCCGGCGACCTCGGCGGATGGATGTTTCTGTTTGACCATGATCGCCAGGGTCCCGGTACCGCAGCCCAAATCCAGGACGCTCTGGCCGGGACGGATATCCGCCTGCTCGATCAGGAGATTCTTATAGCGCACATCCCGCACGATATATTTCTGGATGAAATCATAAAACGGGGTGAGGAATCGATAACTTAAAGCGGGAATATATTCTTCGTTGGTATTTGACATGAACTCTCTCCAATTCTGTCACGGTATGCATTGTACCAAAGAGGATTGTTAATCCTCCTGGGCAACCTCGATTATGACCGATTGTATCGCATTTCACAAATAATAGTATAATGCGCCTGTTCAACAGAAGAGACCTGTAAAAGATTCAAATTCAGAGGAGAAGAATGAACATCAATTTTGCAATGTGGCGCAAAGCGTCATGGCAGCTGATCAAGATGGATGACAAGCGGGAGTGGGATGCCTTGGATGTCGTCTCGAAGTGGCTGATCGCCACGCGCTCGGCCGTGACCCTGGTCACCGTCTATTCCTGTGTGATCGCGGGCCTGCTTGCCTGGCGTGACGGAAATTTTTCCTGGGTCCCGTTCCTGATCCTGACCCTTGGCCTGTTCATCGCCCACGGTACGAACAACATCCTCAACGACTACACCGATTACTCGCGCGGTGTGGACAAGGGCAATTACTTTCGCATGCAGTATGGAGTTCATCCCCTGGTGCAGGGTTTCTTCACGAAGGCCCAGCAGATCCGCTGGTTTCTGGTCAGCGGGACCCTGGCAACCCTGGCCGGCATCTACGCTCTCATCTTCACCAATTTCAATCCGATTGTCATCGGCTTGTTTGCCTTTGGAGCGGTGGTGCTGCTTGCCTATACCTATCCCTTTAAGTATTGGGGACTCGGCGAGTTCGCCATCTTTCTGATCTGGGGGCCGATCATGATCGGGGGAGTGTACCTGACCATGGCGCTCATCAAAGGCGGCGATATCAGCAACATTTGGAATGTCGTCCTGGCCGGAGTTCCCTATGGGCTTGGCGTAGCCAGCATCAACATCGGCAAGCACATCGACAAGAGCGATGACGACCGGGCAAAAGGTGTCGGCACCTTCCCGGTGCGCGTCGGCGAAGCCTTTGCCCGCCGCGTGGACCAGGCCGCGCTGATCCTCATTTACGTCATCATTGCCTACCTGGTCTTTGTGCCGCGTTATTTCACCCCCGTCATGCTGATCGTTTTCCTGGCCTTCAAGCATGCCCTGACCGCCATCAAAGTATTGAACAGCCCGCGTCCCGCAAAGGCGCCGGAGGGATGGCCTGCCTGGCCGACCTGGTTCTCAGGATTTACCTTCTTCCATAACCGCCAGTTCGGGGGCTGGCTGATCCTGGGTCTGATCGTCGATACGTTGTTGCACGTTATTCCGTTTACGGCAGAGCTGATCCAGCGCTATTGGCCGCCCATGTAGGGACAACCATCTGGTTATCGCTACGTCAGATCGATATCCCTGACTTCCAGCCATGCGGGTTCGGTGTTTTCCAAAACGCCGAACCCGATTTTTCCTTCGGGGGTAAACGCCGCATATTGGTTGTCGATCCAGATCACAAGTCCCAGTGGGGGATTGGGGCTCACGGATGACTCGAAGACGATTGTCCCATCCACGCTGAACGACACCCGCCTCTCGCGCCAATCGAGGTGGTAGCTGTGCCATAGGGTGGGATCTGTAGTGAGGCGGATCCCGTCCTCAGCAATGACTTTTCCCAGCAACCGCCGCGTCCGCTTGCGTGAAAAAGGAAGCGCCAGGCCGGCCGGGATCAGTAAGGGATGAAATCTGGGAGAACAAAAGGACTGAGCCAGGAAACCGTTCGCTGCCGCTTCATTCCCTCCGGGGCGGAATGACAGGTAATTCTCCTCGGATGCGCCGAAGTACCAGATGGAATTGGGGAGGGTGGGCAGTCGCAACCCTGTTTCGCCAAAGCCCAGAGACATCCCGAACGGATAATTCCAAAACCCAAATCCCCAGGTTCCGGGGATCAAGCGACTGGACACACGAGCCGACAGGCGCAGGCTGACTGGCGCTTTGTGGGGAAATTGATTCCTTGGAGTTTTCGCGTAGTCATCAAGCTGGGCAAGGCGGTATTGGTCCGCTCTACCGGCAGGAATATAGAGTCGATAATGAGATGATGCCCCTGAAATTTCCTCAACATGTGCGCCCTGGGTGTACTGCGGAATTAATTGCGTGTAAGCCATTTCCTTCCAAGTGTTAACAAACCGATTGCCACCCAGACTGCGTTGAGGCCGGTTGTGGCATAGGCTCCTAACGAAAGCGTATAAACGACGAGCAGGACACCTGCGATGATATTCAGGCCTTGATAGAGAAGCGAATCTCCTTCGGCTTTTTTCATGGAAACCAGGGCATAGGCGAGCAGATACAAGATAGAGCCGGTCCAGCCAAGAATATCGATGAGTAGTTTGGGAGCCATAAACATTCCTGTATTAAAAATAAATGTTACGTATATTCTCCCACAGTTTCCAACACTATATACGGATCCAATGGCTTTCCCCATCCTGATTTCCGGGTAGAATTCGCCCTATGAGAACCGTATTTTGGGAAGACAACCAGTTGAAGATGATCGACCAGCGCATTTTGCCCGGTCGTTTCGAAGTCGTTTCCTACCGCGACCACAACTCTGTGGCCCAAGCCATTACCGAGATGGTGGTCCGCGGCGCCCCTGCCATCGGCGCTGCTGCCGCATTCGGGTTGGCGCTGGCGGGATATGAGTCCGCATCGACCTCCAGCCGTGACCTGCTGGCCGATCTACAAGCCGGCGCGGCAACCCTGAAGGCTGCCCGTCCCACCGCAGTGAACCTGGCCTGGGCAGTCGATCGCATTCTGAATAAGATCTCAGCTCTCCCTCTTTCAGACGCAGATGCAATTCGCCAGTCTGTCCTGGAGGAAGCGCAGCGAATCGCGGATGAGGACGTGGAGATCAACAAGCGCATGGCTGAGCACGGCGCGGCATTGATCAATGATGGAGACACCATTATCCATCACTGCAACACCGGCGCTCTTGCCACCGTGGACTGGGGGACCGCGCTCGGCGTCATTCGCACCGCGCATGGACAAGGGAAGAAGATCCATGTGCTGGTCGACGAGACTCGCCCCAGGCTCCAGGGTGCGCGCCTGACGGCCTGGGAGCTGGAGCAGTACGGCATCCCTTATGAGATCATTCCTGATAACACCGCCGGCTACTTCCTCAAGGCGGGTCAGGCTCAAAAGTGTTTTGTCGGCTCAGACAGGACCGCGGCGAATGGGGATGTGGCCAACAAGATCGGGACCTATATGCTGGCACTCGCCGCCCACGATAACGGTGTGCCGTTCTATCCGGTTGTACCTACTTCGACGATCGACCTTTCGCTTGCTCACGGTGACTTGATCCCCATCGAAGAACGTGACCCGGAGGAGGTGCTTGGCCTGGAGTTCCATGGTGAACGGGTCGCGCCCATCGAAGCGGAAGCCCGTAACATCGCCTTCGATGTCACACCGCACCGGCTGGTAACGGGTATTGTCACAGAGAACGGGGTCGTCTATCCGCCATTCGAGGTTAATTTGAGAAAGGCCGTGTTGGGAGAGTGAGCACCATTCGTTGTTGCTGCTGTTTTTTCTAGACAATAAAGTCATGCCGTGATAAACTTTTGCCGCTCTGATTGGCGTGGCGCTCAGCGCCACGCCTTTTAGTGCGAATCATCTGCTTCCTTTCTCATGAATGAGGAAGGCTGAACGCCGGGATGGCGTTCAAAGCAAGAGGCTACATGGATATTTTGATCACCGGCTCTGTTGCATACGATTACCTGATGACCTTCCCGGGGCATTTTAAGGAACAGATCCTTCCTGAACGTCTCGAATCGATCAGTCTATCCTTCCTCGTGGACTCCATGTCCAAACAGCGTGGAGGGATCGCACCGAACATCGCCTACACGATGGCGCTGCTCGGCGGAAAGCCGCGCGTCATGGCGACGGTTGGCGAGGACTTCGAAGAATACCGCGCCTGGCTCGAAGCAAAGGGTGTGGATACGTCCCTGATGTGCGTCATCCCGGGCGTGTTCACGGCTTCGTTCTTTGCGACAACCGATCATGCTTCAGCTCAGATAGCCTCCTTCTACCCGGGCGCCATGGGACACGCGGCTACCCAGTCGATCAAGGAGCTGCCTGGCAAACCCGACCTGGTTATTGTCTCCCCAAATGCACCCGATGCAATGATGAAGTTCCCGGCCGAATGTCGCGAGCTGGGCGTCCATTATTTATATGATCCCAGCCAGCAGGTTCTGCGCCTTGATGGGAAAGAGCTGGCACGCGATATGGAAGGCGCGCACTTCCTGTTCTGTAATGATTACGAGTTCGGGTTGATCTCCAAGAAAACGGGCTGGAGCCTGGACCAGATCCTCGATCATGTCAAGTTTTTGGTCATTACCCGCGGCAAAGATGGCGCGGACCTCTACTCAGGCGATGAGACCGTCCACATCCCGACCGTGCCGGAGGATGAGATCATCGATCCCACCGGGGTAGGCGATGCCTTCCGCGGCGGGTTCCTGGCAGGTTATTCCCGTGGATTCGATTGGAAATTGTGTGGGGAGATCGGTTCGCTGGCTGCAGTGTATTGTCTCGAGCAGCGCGGTCCGCAGAGCCATGCCTATACCAGGCAGGAATTTGTAACACGTTTCCGAAAACATTTTGACGATGGTGGAAAACTGGACGAACTTATCAAAGAGTAGTCCGCATTCTCTACTGCGGACGTCACAGAACGTCTGCTACATTACTGAAGGAGCAACAATGAACAATTACGATATCAAAGACATCAACCAGGCCGAAGGCGGCCGCCGCCGCATGGATTGGGCGGAACTTGAGATGCCTGTCCTGCGCCAGATCCGCGAGCGCTTCAAGAAGGAGAAACCACTTCATGGACTGCGCGTCTCCGCCTGCCTGCATGTGACAAGCGAGACGGCCAACCTGATGCGGACCCTGCAGGAAGGCGGCGCGGATGTCGTGCTGACCGCCTCAAACCCGCTCTCCACACAGGATGATATTGCCGCTGCGCTGGTCAACCAGTACGAGATCCCTACCTTCGCCATCAAGGGTGAGGACAACGTCACGTACTACAAGCACATCCGCGCGGCCCTCGAACACAGGCCTCATATGACCATGGACGATGGAGCCGATCTTGTTTCCTCCCTATTCTTCATTGAAATGGGACGCTTCGAGAAGCTGGAGCCCTCCCTGTCCTCCTGGGCGCGCGGACTTTCGGACGAGGAGCGCAGTGAGCTGCTCAAAGGCGTGATCGGCGGCACCGAAGAAACGACCACCGGCGTGATCCGCCTTAAGGCGATGGAAACCGATAAAGTTCTCAAGTTCCCCGTTATCGCAGTGAACGATGCATTGACCAAGCACTTATTCGATAACCGCTATGGCACCGGCCAGTCCACGATCGACGGGATCATCCGCGCCACGAATGTTTTGCTGGCCGGCAAGAATTTCGTGGTGGCCGGTTACGGCTGGTGCGGACGCGGCCTTGCCTCCCGTGCACGCGGCATGGGCGCCCAGGTCATCGTCACCGAAGTGGACCCGATGAAGGCGCTCGAAGCGGTGATGGACGGCTACCAGGTGATGTCGATGGCGGAAGCCGCCAGGATCGGCGATTTCTTCTGCACCGTCACCGGCGATATCAATGTCATCGATGGCCCTCACTTTGAGGCGATGAAGAACGGTGCGATCGTCGCCAACTCCGGTCACTTCAACGTGGAGATCAACATCCCTGCCCTGAAGAAGATGAGCGTCGGAGAGCCCAGCCTCGTCCGCCCATTCGTGGACCAGTACACCACCAAGGATGGCCGCAAGATCAATATCCTGGGTGAGGGACGCCTGATCAACCTGGCCTCCGCCGAGGGACATCCCGCCTCCGTGATGGATATGTCCTTCGCCAACCAGGCGCTTTCCGCCGAATACATGGCCAAGAATGCCGACAAGCTCGAGAAGAAGGTTTACTCCGTCCCGACCGAGATCGATAATGAAATCGCCCGCCTCAAGCTCGAAGCCATGGGGGTGAGGATCGATACGCTTACTCCCGAGCAGGTGAAATATCTGGGCTCGTGGGAAGAAGGCACGTAAGGCGATTTACGATTTTAGATTGTTGATTTGTGATTGAGCCTCGCGGAGAGAAATCCGCGAGGCTTTTTGTTAAGGGCATTGCTCCATATGGAGGTACTGCCGGCATTCTTCCGTTGTCAGTGAGCGTGTGAGGCGGGATGTCGCCAGCTCGATCAGATCGTCGATATCCAGCAGGTAGATGCGGATGGTACCATCCTGACCCGAGGTCGCCAGCCGTTTCCCATCGGGGCTGAAGCTGACGCCGGTAGCCAGGCCAGCGTGGCCGGTCAGTGTCAGGAGTTCCTTACCCGTTTCGGCATCCCATAACTTTGTTGTACCATCGACACTGGCCGTGGCAAGATAGCGATTATCGGGGCTGTAGGCCAGAGCGCTCACCGTGCTGGTGTGCCCGGTCAGTTCCTTTATGACCTGGCCGGTTTCAGCCTCCCGGATCAGGACAATGCCTCCAAATCCGGCTGTGGCAATATTCGTCCCATCGCTGTTGAACCCGACGCCCCAGATCCGGATCGGCTGCGCTGCCGAGAACAGCTGACGGCCGGTGGCGATCTCCCACATCTGCACTGCGGCATCCTCGCCGGCGACGGCTGCCGGAGGCTGGTCTGTGGTGGTGACCAGAACTTTTCCATCCGGGCTGAAGGCCAGGTTGGTGATGCCGATCCCATGGTTGGAGAACACTTTCCATCGTTCGCCGGTGACAGCATCCCAGAGGATGGTGTTCCCATCGGCGCCGGCGGTCGCTACCAGCTTGCCATCGGGGCTGAAGGCGGCTGCCAGGACTCCGGGGAAGAACCCGCCGACGATGCCTTTTCCATGGCCGGAGAGAGTCAGCAGCTCCTGGCCTGTCGAGGCATCCCAGATCTTCGCCGTGTTGTCTTCACTGGTCGTAGCCAGGCGTGAGCCGTCCGAGTTGAAGGCAACGCTCCAGACCCGGGCCGTGTGACCGGAAAGTGTTAGCAGCTCACGGCCCTGCTCGGCGTCGAATACCCTGGCCGTGCCGTCGAGGCTGGCTACAGCCAGGCGCCGGCCATCCGGGCTGTAGGTCACTTTGCGCACCTCATAGCCGGGCCGGGAAATCGTCAGCCATTCGCGGCTTCCGGCGGGGGATATGTTCCAGACTCGAGCCGTATCGTCCCCGCTTGCCGTTGCCAGGTAAGTGCCATCCGGGCTGAACGCGGCGCTAAACACGCTGCTGGTATGGCCGGCCAGGGTCATCAGCTCTGTACCGGATTCGGCGCTCCACAACTTGACCGTACCATCGATGCTGACGGTGGCGATCTGCTCCCCATCCGGGCTGAACAGGACGCGTTCA